>NZ_JBCNMA010000007.1:0-67421 GCF_039595165.1 Sphingomonas sp. | reverse complement strand
GCGCATCACCAGGCTGGCGAGCCACCCGACGACGCCGCCGATCACGAGCCACACGATAATTCCGACGAGGTCCATTGCTTCCTCCATCCTCGCACCCGCCTGTCGGGCAGGCCTTGTGCAGGGAAAGACTCGCAAACCGCCAAAATGGTTCCGCCCGCGTTTCGAGGCGCGGGCGGAGGGGGAAGCTCGAAGTGGAGGAAAAAGGTCAGTATTTCTGCTGGCGCTCGTACAATGAGCGGTAGTGCTGGATCCGCGTCACGCGCAAGCCCGGCATGCCCGACCGGTCGATCGCGCGCTGCCAGCCGGCGAATTCCTCGACCGTGAGGCTGTAGCGGTCGCACACCTCGTCGACGGTAAGCAGCCCGCCATTGACCGCGGCCACCACTTCCGCCTTGCGGCGCACCACCCAGCGCGTGGTGTCGGGCGGGGGCAGGGTGTCGAGCGTCAGCGGCTCGCCGAGCGGTCCGATCACCTTGGCCGGTCGGATCTTCTGGTTTTCAATCATCACTTACCTCGATCAGGGCGGGGGGTCCCCGTCTTTGTTCTGTAACGACCATAGCGGCCCCGGCTTGAGCATCGCCTAAACGGCACGGTAAACACCGCCTTCATTGCTCTTGCCAGCCGGTTAGCGTGTCTTCTGCAGCGGTGCCGCCATTTAGCGACGTTTCGACGGCATGGTTGAACGCACCATGGCCAGGCGCGAGCAACGCCTCCGCCGACGTGGTGCGCGCCAGCAATGCCTGAAGCTGCGCCGTGGGACTCGCCGCCTGACGCACCGCGACGCCGACCATCAGCACCGCCAGCTCGGTGGGGATGGCGGTCATCACCGCAATGTCCCGGTCGAAACGGAAGCTCAGGTCCACAACGCTACTCGCCTAGAGTCGAATCCACCCATTTTGGATAAAGGCGAAGGTTGAAGGCCGGGTAAACGCGCCCGGTTTTTGCATCCGCAGCCCTCCATCCCTATGTGCGGGCGCGATGACCGGACCCGATTTTCAGTTGAGTGGACCCTTGGACAAGCGGCGGATCGTCGTCGCCATGTCGGGCGGCGTCGACTCGTCGGTGGTGGCCGCGCTCGCCGCGCGCACCGGCGCCGAGACGATCGGGGTGACGCTCCAGCTCTACGACCATGGCGAGGCGGTGGGCCGCGCGGGGAGCTGCTGTGCCGGCCGCGACATCCGCGACGCGCGCGCGGTGTGCGACCGCCTGGGCATCGCGCACTATGTGTTCGACCACGCCTCGAGCTTCCGCGAGACGGTGATCGACGACTTCGCCGACGAGTATCTCGCCGGCCGCACCCCGATCCCCTGCGTCAAGTGCAACATGGGGCCCAAGTTCACCGATCTGTTCGCGCTCGCCCGCGATCTCGGCGCCGATTGTCTCGCCACCGGCCACTATGTGCAGCGCGTGATCGGCCCTGACGGCCCCGAGCTGCACAAGGGCGCCGATCCGGCGCGCGACCAGAGCTATTTCCTGTTCGCGACCACGCCCGCGCAGCTCGATTTCCTCCGCTTTCCGCTCGGCGGCATGCCCAAGAGCCGCGTGCGCGAGATCGCGGCGGAGATCGGGCTCGGCGTGGCGGCCAAGCCCGACAGCCAGGACATCTGCTTCGTCCCCGACCGCGACTATGCCGGCCTGGTCAAGAAGCTGCGCCCCGAGGCGGACACTGCCGGCGCGATCGTCGACGAGGCGGGCAACATACTCGGCACGCACAAGGGCCTGATCCATTTCACCGTCGGCCAGCGCCGCGGGCTCGAGATCGGCGGCAGCGCCGAGCCGCTCTACGTCGTCCGGCTCGATGCCGCGCGCCGCGAAGTGGTGGTCGGCCCCAAGGCCGCGCTCGCCGTGCGCGCGGCGCGGATCGAGGGCGTGAACTGGCTCGGCGGCGGCTATTCGGGTCCGATGACCGCGAAGGTGCGCTCGATGGCGCGTCCCGCCCCGGCGCGGCTGGAGGGCGACCGCGTGGTGTTCGAGACGCCCGAGTATGGCGTCGCCCCCGGCCAGGCCGCGGTGCTCTACGCCGGCGAGCGCGTGCTCGGCGGCGGCTGGATCCGCGAGACCGAGCGGGCGGAGCTGGCCGCAGCCTGACCGCCAAGGCTATTCGGAGGGGCAGTTGCCCTGACGCTGCTCGCGCTTGCCATCCGCCAGATACCAGGTCGACGAACCGTCCGGCCGATCGGGATTGCGATAGAAGCACACGTCCGCGCTCGCGCCGTCAGGCGTGATCGAGATCGCCCAATTGTGGTAGCCGCAATTGTGGCGTTCGCAGCCCCAGGCGAGCACGCGCCCGGCCTTGGCCACGATCGGCGCGTCGGGTCCGTCATAGCCGAACACGAACTTCCGCGCCGCGGCATCGGAGACGTTCGCTGCGACGGCCTTCCTGACCATCGGCTCGTCGAGAAAGCGCATGCCGTCGACGCGATCGGAGGGATGCTTGCCGACATATTTGGAGAGAGGGCCCTCCGCCGCGGCGCTGGCATTGTCCGGAGCGGCGATCGCCGCGGCATTGTCAGCGCTCGCGTTCGCTTCCGGTTCTCCGCTCGCGGCGGGCTTCGGCGGCTCGGCGTCACAGGCCGCGAGCAACAGCAGGGCAGCGATCCCGGCACCGAGGCCGATCCGGTCGATCATCTCCGCTCTCCCTTTCAGACGTCCGCCGCTTCCGCGCAATCCACACCCGCGCGCGTCAACATCTCCTTAAGATCGGTCGCCGCGCTCCAGGAAGGTCGCGATCACCTCGCGCCGCACGCGAAAACCGAGCTTCTCGTAGAGGGCGATCGCGCCCGCATTCGTCGCATAGCTGTGCAGGAACGGCGCCTCGCCCCGCGCTGCAATCCGGTCCATCACCACGCGCATCAGCTTGCCGGCATAGCCGCGGCCGCGCCATTCGGGGTGGGTGCACACCGCGCTGACCTCGGTCAGGCCAGGCGCGCGCATCCGCTCGCCGGCCATCGCGACGAGCCGACCATCCACTCGCACGCCGATGAACGCGCCCAGCTCGTGCGTCGCCTCGACGAACGGCCCGGGCTCGGTCAGCGTCGCCAGCGCGACCATCTCGGGCGCGTCGGCGTCGCCGAGGTCGAGATAGTCGACCGGCTCGGGCGGCGCGGGGCGCTCGGCGACCATCTGGACGAGCATCGCCTGCTTCGCCACCGTCAGGCCGGGAGGCACCGGCGTCTCGGCCGCCTCGACCGTCGCGATCTTCCCGCCCGGCGGCACCAGTGCGGCGAGCGCGGCGAGCGCCTCGGGCGAGTCATCGGCAGCCGCGGCGAGGATGTTGATCTCCGGCCGGTAGCGCCACGCGCGGGCGTCTCCCGCGGCGAACCCGGCCTGACGCCCGGCAAGCGCGGTCCAGACCGGGCGGTCGAGCGGATGGCTCACAGCGTGAACACCCCCTCGATCACCGTCACGCAGGTGCCGCGCAGGATCACCTGCCCGCCCGCCGCCTCGCAGCCGACATGGCCGCCGCGCCGGCTCGCCTGGAACGCGGTGAAGCGGTCGCGCCCGAGCCGCGCGGCCCAATAGGGAATGAGCACCGAATGCGCCGAGCCCGTCACCGGGTCCTCGTCGATCCCCGCGGCGGGCGCGAACACGCGGCTGATCACGTCGGTTTCCGTGCCCGGCGCGGTGACGATGTTGAGCGTGTCGCCGATCGCGGCGAGCGCGCGGAAGTCCGGCTCCAGCGCCCGCACCGCCGCGGCGCTGTCGAGCACGACCATGTCATAGCCATTGGCATGCCGCAGCACCTCGCCCTGCTCGACTCCGAGCGCGTCGAGCAGCCCCGGCACCTCGGCCGGCTCGGGCGGATAGGCGGGCAGCGCCATCGCATAGCCCTCGCCCTCGCGCGCCACTTCGAGCACCCCCGCCTTGCGCGTGCGGAAGCGGACCCGCTCGAGCGAGGCGTCGCGTGTCAGCAGCCAGTGCCCGCTCGCCAGCGTCGCATGGCCGCACAGCGCGATCTCGACCGCAGGCGTGAACCAGCGCAGCTCCCAGTCCGCCGCGCCGCTCGCATCGGGGATGATGAAGGCGGTCTCGGCGAGGTTGTTCTCCTCCGCGATTCCCTGCAGCACCGCATCGTCGAGCCACGCATCGAGCGGCATCACCCCGGCCTGGTTGCCGGTGAAGGGACGGTCGGCAAAGGCGTCGATCTGGGCGAAGGGAAGCTGCATCGTCACTCCTTGAGCTGCTCGATCTCGTCGGCTTCGCGCAGCGTATCGCCCGGATGGTCGACATGCCCCGCCGGGTCGACATGGATCAGGATCTCGGTTCCCGGGAAGGCCGCTTCAAGCCGCTGCTCGAGCTTTTCGACCAGCGCATGAGCAGCGGCGACGGACATCGTGCCGGGCACATGGATATGGAACTGCGCGAAGTCCTGCGACCCGCTGGTTCGAGTGCGCAGGTCGTGCAGACTCTCGAGCTCGGGCTCGCGCGCGGCGACTTCGACCAGCGCGCGCCGCTTCGCCTCGGGCCATTCGCGGTCCATCAGCTGCGCGATCGCCTCGCTCGCGCCGCGCCATGCGCCCCACAGCAGCCACAGCGCGATGGCGATGCCGAACAGCGGGTCGGCGCCGGTCAGCGACAGATATTGCTCGGCGGCGAGCGCGGCGATCACGCCGGCGTTGAGCAGCAGGTCGGACTGATAGTGCAGCCGATCCGTCTTGATCGCGATCGATCCGCTCGCCGCGATCGCGCGCCGCTGATAGGCGGTGAGCAGCAGGGTGACGACGATCGCGACGACCGACACCGCGATCCCCGATTCCGCCTGCGCCGCGACCTCTCCCGCCGCGAGCCGCTGCACCGCGCGCACCGCGATGAAGGCGGCGGAGACCGAGATCAGCGCGACCTGGAACAGCGCCGCCAGCGCCTCCGCCTTGCCATGGCCGAAGCGATGCTCGGCGTCGGGCGGCTGCGCGGCGATGCGCACGCCCGCCAGCGTCACCAGCGAGGCGACGAGGTCGAGCAGGCTGTCGGCCAGGCTGGCGAGCATCGCCACCGACCCGGTCGCCCAAGCCGCCCAGCCCTTGAGTCCGCCGAGCAGCAGCGCCGCGCAGACGCTCGCGATCGCCGCGCGGGTGGGGGTCGCGCTCACGGGTACAGCAGGCCCTCGGCCCAGCCGCCCCCGTCGCGCGTGAACAGGCGGCGCTCGTGCAGCCGATGCTCGCGGTCCTGCCAGAATTCGATCCGCTCGGGCGTCACGCGATAGCCGCCCCAATGCGGCGGGCGCGGCACCGGCTGGCCCTCGAACCGCGCGCGCATCGCTTCGTAGCGCGCCTCGAAGGTCGCGCGTTGATCGAGCGGGCGCGACTGGTCGCTCGCCCAGGCGCCGAGCTGCGAATCGCGGCTGCGGCTCGCGAAATAGGCGTCGGATTCGGCGTCGCTCGCAAGGATCACGGCGCCCTCGATGCGGATCTGCCGCCGCAGCGACTTCCAGTGGAACAGCAATGCCGCTTTGGGCACCTCCGCCAGCTCGCCCGCCTTGCGGCTCTCGCGGTTGGTGTAGAAGACGAAGCCGGCCGGCCCATGGCCCTTGAGCAGCACCATGCGCAGCGACGGCTGGCCGGCGGCATCGACCGTCGCCAGCGCCATCGCGTTGGAGTCGCTGGGCTCGCTCGCCCGCGCCTCGGCGAACCACTGGTCGAACAATGCGAAGGGATCGGTCATGCGCGCGCTCATAGCGGGTCGGCGCGCACATAAAAAGGCGCCGGCCTGGTCGGAACCGGGCCGGCGCACCACCGAAGACGGCAGGCGGGCTGGGGTCGAGACTCAGTCAGCCTGGTCGTCATCCCCGCGCAGGCGGGGAGCCATTGCCGCAGGTCGCGCGGCTCCTGCGACAGTCAGCCAGAATGGATTCCCGCCTGCGCGGGAATGGCGAGGACCCTAGCTGATCGCCATTTGCTGGCGGGGGAGAACTGGAAGCCCCTTGCAATGTTGGAATTCACCTGCTGCACTTGTGCTGCCGGAGCGCATGTCCCGGCCGCTCTTGAACCGCGGACCACCCGCCGCGCGAACCCGTCAACTTCGTCAACTCAGCAGGCGCTCGCGATAGTGTAAAGCCAGTGTAAAGTTTCAGCCCGCGATCGCCCTTGCCCGCCAAGGGGGATCGGACCAAATGACAATCGCCCTAGCCGAACACCGCTTTGGGGACATGGGTGATCCGGCAGGCGAGGTCGGCCTCGCCCGACGCGACGACATAGTGATCGCCGGCATCGGCGATGCCCGTCGTGAACACCACGTCATGGACGTACATCCGGTCCGCCAGCGGCGCGGTCAGCTCGGGATTGGCCTCGAGCAGCGGGGCGTGCTCGGTATGCAGCGTGACCGAGGGATCGTCGCGGTCGAGCAGCGACCAATAGGTGCGGTAGATGCCGACGATCTCCTTGGGCTCGACCCCGTGCCACAAGGTCAGCCAGCCGCGCTCGGTGAGGATCGGCGGCGTCCCCCCGCCGATCCGCGCGGTCGCCACCGTCCCGGCATGGGGGCGGATGCCCGGGTTGAGGTGCGGCCTCCAGTGCCGTCCGTCAGGCGAGGTGGCGAGGTTGATCGACGGTCCCGCGCGCCACTCGCTGCCCGGCGGATAGGCGAAATAGAGATCGCCGAGCGGCCGCGTCTGCGCCCAATATTGACCGCCGGGCTTGCCCTCGAAGATCAGCATGTCCTTGTTCTGGTGATCGAGCGCGATCCCCTCGAAGCGCCAGTCGAGCCCGTCGTCCGAGACGTAGAGCGTGGTCGAATGCCGCTCGGGGCTGACCGAGCAGGTCGTCATCAGCCATTCGTCGCCGACCTTGCAGATCCGCGCATCCTCCACGCCATAGCATTGGAAGCTGCCTTCGGGCGCGATCGCCTTATCGTAATGCACCGCGACCACCGCCAGCCCATCCGCCGACAGCTCGACCGGCAACAGCCATGACAGCGAGGTCAGCGCCATGATCTTCCACCCGCCCCCGCGCAGCAGGAACTTGCGCGGATCGGCGGTGTCGGCGAGGTCGAGCGGCCAGGCGTCGAGCACATACCGCCCTTCGTGCCAGCGGATGGCATGCACCTGGCCGTCGCGGATCGGCTGACGCAACGCTTCGGCGATCCGCACCATCATCAGCAGATTGCCGTTGGCCAGCCGCGTCATCCCCGGGTTGAACGCGCCGAGCACATAGGTCTCGGCGTCGAGATGGCCGGCGAGCGGCGAACGCGACAGATCGACATCGTCCGGCCCGAAGACGAGCCGGTCCACGGTGAAGCCGCTCATTCGGCGATCCGCGGCTCGACGCGCATCAGCGACACGACGGTCCGGCGCGGCTGGGTGAGCATGAAATGCGCCGCCGCCGCGATGTCCTCGGCACGCAGCATCTTGGCCTGATGGATCATCTCGCGCTGCTTCTCGACCGGGATGTCGGGCAGCTGCATGTCGGTGCCGACCAGCCCCGGCTCGATATTGCCGACCTTGATGTCCTTCTCGGCCAGCTCCTTGCGCAACGCTTCGGCGAACGCCTGAACCCCGGTCTTGGTCGCGGTATAGACGGTCGAATCCCCGCTGCGCGAGACCGCCGACATCGATCCGACGATCACGATGTCGCTGCCCGGCTGCAGATGGTCGAGCATGCGCCGCGCGCTGGTCATGAAGGAGGTGAGGTTGGTATCCACGAGGTAGCGGATATCCTCGACCTCGGACTCCCCGAGCCCGCCGATCGGAAGCCCGGCATTGATCACCGCGATGTCGATCCCGCCGAGATAGGCCACGCCCGCCTCGACGAAGCGGTCGATGTCGTCCTGCTTGGTGAGGTCGATATTGATCCCGTCGCCCTCGCCCACCTCGCGGATCCGCTCGAGCGCGTCATCGAGATGCTCGGGCGTGCGCCCGCACACGAACACCTTGGCGCCCTCCGATGCGAGCAGCACCGCGATCGCGCGGCCGATGCCGGTGGTGCCGCCGGTGACGATCGCCTTGCGCCCGGCGAGGCTCGGCTGCTCGGTATGCGCGTCGGCAATGTCGCGGGCGGGCGGTTCGGCTAGATCGGACATGGCAAGCTCCTCGGATCGCTCACGGTTTCAAGCAATTGAAACGGCTTCAAGTTCCCTGGATCGGCGCTACCAGGACAGCGAGATGCGCCCGTCCGCCGGCACGCGAAAGGCGATGCGGTCCTTGTCCTCCTGGTGCGGCCGCACCCGGTCCCCGCCGACCGACGCCACGGTCACGTTCGGGAGCTTCATCCGCGCGTTGCGCACCAGCACCAATGTCGCCGTGCAGCCCTCGCCGCCGCCGAGCTGGAAGCTGATCGTCCGCGCGCCCGGCCGGTCTGCGACGAGCAGGAAATGATCGCAGAACAAGGTGAACGGGGTATCGCGAAAGCGGTGAAAGGCCCGCGTCGCGAACACGAAGGCCGAGCCGCAGCCATAGATTTCCTGGCCGACCTGCCCCGCCTCCTGCCCGTCAACATAGAGGTCCTCGACCGGGAAGGAGAGCTTGCGGTCGATATGCCCGTTATTCTCGCGCTGCTTCTTGGCCACCGCCTCGGGCGGCAGCGCGTCGGGGAAATAATACCAGGCACGGTCGAGCGCGTAGCGGCAATATTCACTGACCAGCATCCGCACCCCGGCGTCGAGATCGGGCCCGCCGTCCTTGAGATAGCGCTCGAACGCCGCGAAGCTGTCGAAGCATTCGTACATCGCCATGTACGGCGCATCGTGCAGCGCGGTGACGCCCAGGAAGTTCTTATAGTGCTTGGCGTGGCCGATCTCGGACTCCCACAGCGCGGCATTGTGGAAGAAGCTGGCGAGGAAGACATAGGATTGCGCGAGAAAGGCGGGATCGTCGTCGATCCGCCACAGCCGCATGCACGCCGCCGCGCCCCAGGCGGTGAGATTGGCCTGATAGTTGAGCTCGAAGCGCATCCCCTTGAGCGCCCGGATCGCCGCGCGCGCCTCGTCGAGGAAGCGCTTGTCGTCGGTCAGCTCGAACGCCTGCAGCATGACGAAGGCATAGATGCCGCCGACATCGGTCTGGCCCAGCCCGCCTTCGTTGCGGGATTCGGTGATCACCGAGAAGTCGGTGACCTTGTACTGGATCGGCCATTTATAGCCGAAGTGCCGCGCGGCCTTGATCCCATAGTCGATCGACTCGCGGAACAGGCGCTCGGCGCGCTTGTCGCCGTCGAGCGCGAGCCGGCCGAGGTTGAGCATGGGATGATAGAGATACCAGCTGTCGACCGCGTCGGCATCCTTGTCGTCGCCGACATTGGGCAGATAGCGGCGCAGCGTCTTGAGCTTCGGATCGTAGAATTTGCGCAGCCCCTTGCCGAGCTCGGCCTGGAGCGGAATCTCCTTCCCCGTCCACGCCTCATAGTCGCGCAACGCCGCCAGCACCGACAGCTGCACCATCGAGTCCGGATATTCCGCCGCGGTATAGGGGTGGAGGTAGCGGAACCCATATTGCCGCACGGTCGCCTCGGGCGCCTTGTCGAGATCGCGCAGCGAGCGGTCGGCGCGCGCGATCCAGTCATGGAAATCGGCTTCCGGCAGCTCGAGCCGGCGATAGATCGCCGCCAGCAGCGACAGATAGCGCTGGGCCATCGCGGTCTCGTCGCCATCGGCGTCGTCATGCACCGCGAGCAGGGCGTCGTAGACGGTGACTTCCTCACCCGCCGGCAAGGGCTTGATCGGCGGCTGCGGGCTTTGCGGCGGGGTCGGCGGAAGATAGCCGAGCTCGGGCCATTCGCCGCCGACCGCGCCGTCGGGCGTGGTCCCGGTCAGCTCGAAGCGCCGGTTGAGCGCGGTGAAGTTCTGAAAATAGAGCACGCTGCCGAACTCGGGCTGGCGCAGGCGGAAGTAGCAGACGCCGCCGTTGAGCCCGCGCTGCGCGGCCTCCACCGTGCCTTCGGCGGCGGTCGGATCATCGTCCCTGTCGAGCGGGTAGAGATCGCGCGGCAGGAACGGGATCAGCAGGTCGCTCGCGGGCACGACCGTGGTCGTCGCGCGCAGCACCGGCAGTTCGCCTTCGTGCAGGCGAAGCACCACGGTCTGCGCGCCGATCAGGCTCGCCAGCTCGATCCGCAACGCCTCGCCCTCGTGAGCCGCCACCTTGCGGACATCGTCATATCCGCCCGGCGCCTGCGCGATGCGCAACGCCAGCCCGCCGCGTCCCTCGCGCCGCACCAGCGCCCACAGCCCGTCGCTGCCCGCCGCGACCTCGATCGCGAGGTCGCGCAAGTCGAGCGTGGCGACCCGCTTCATCGAACCGGCGCGCAATTCCTCGCGCAGCATCAGCACCTGCGGGCTGACCGGGACCTCGGCTATCGGCCTGGGCTTCGTGGCGGTACCGGTTCTCGTCATGCCCGACCTCGCTGGTGATGGATCAAGCGGACTGGAGGTTCACCGCGCGCGGCTTCGCCGGTGGCAGTCCTGCCGTTTCCGCCTGCGCCATCAGCTCCTGCTTGCGCGCCAGCATCGCGTCGCGCAGCTCGACCAGGTCGACATCGGCCTTGCGGCACTGGGCAAACATGCCCTCTGACGGCATCTCCTCCTCATGGACGTGGTGCTTGATCTCCTCCGACAGCACCATGACCTTGGCGTCGTAGAAATCGTCCTCCGGGGCGCCCGCGGCGATGTCGTTGACCAGCACCTTGGCGCCGTCATGCTCGACATAGGCTTCGTCGAGCAGGTCGTCGTCGATCTTGCCGCGAAAGGCGGGGTAGAAGAGCTCTTCCTCGATCATCGTGTGGATCTTGAGCTCGACGCAGATCCGCTGCGCGAGCTTCGCCTTCGCCGCCGAACCGCTCGCCTTCTCGAACTGTTCGAACAATTCCTCGACCTTGCGGTGATCGGCCTTGAGCAGCGCGATCGCGTCGGTGAATTCCTGCTCCGCCATGACGTAACCTCCTGCGTTGCGATGTCGGTGGAAAGCGCGACGCGGGCCGCGGTTCCGCAAAGGCGAGAAAACAAGTGCCTCACTAACTTGGATTAATCGCTCGACGAATCCCGGAACCGGGCCGCCGTTATCCGCTTTTTCGCCAGCGTCCCCCTCGCGTTGCGGAGGTAAAGATGAGCATCGGAAAGAAATACGCCTACGCCTGGATCACCATCGCCTTCTTCCTGGTCTCGATCGTCGGGCATTGGGTGTTCGGCTGGTACGCCTTCGCCGACGAAGCCGCCGAGCATGGCCGGCAGCCCGAATTGTCCGGCTATCTCGTCGAGATGGGCCGCGACACGTTCGAGAATTGGCAGTCCGAATTCCTCCAGCTGCTCTGGCAGGTCGTTGGGCTTGCCTATTTCCTCTATGTCGGCTCGCCTGCGTCCAAGGAGAATGACGACCGCATGGAGGCCAAGATCGACGCGCTGATCAAGCTTCACGCCGGCCGCGAGGGCGACGCGATGATCGACGACATCGACCGTCGCTACCTGCGCACGCATGGCCATGCCCAGCCGCACGGCTCGGACAATGAGGATCAGCAGTCGCTGCCCTGACGTGCGCGCGTGATTGCCCGCGCTACGAGCGCGTGATTGCAATGCCGCGTCGCCGCTCATATCCCGTGCGCGGGAGACACGGATGAGCCGATCGACGCGCAGGACACTTGGCAGCGTGACCGTACAGGACGTCGCGCGCGCCGCCGGGGTCTCGGCGATGACCGTGTCGCGTGTGATGAACGGCGGCACCAATGTCCGCGAGGACACGCGCAAGGCCGTGCTCGCCGCGGTCGAGAAGCTCAATTACCGCCCCAATGCCGCCGCGCGCTCGCTCGCCGCGGGCGGCGCGGCGCAGATCGGGCTGCTCTATGCCAATCCGTCGGCGGGGTACCTCAGCCAGTTCCTGATCGGGGCGCTCGAGGCCGCGCGCCGCGCCGGGTCGCACCTCGTGCTCGAATCCTGCGCCGACGAGGGCGAGGCGGCGCAGGCCGAAGCGATCCGCCAGCTGATCGACGCCGAGGTGCGCGGCGTGGTGCTGCCCCCGCCGCTCTCCGAATCGCAGACGGTGCGCGCGGCCCTGGCCGAAGCCGGCATCCCCTGGGCGGCGATCGCGATGGGGCTTCACGAAGGCGGCACGCTCAACGTGCGCATCGACGATTTCGAGGCCGCGCGCGCGATGACCCGGCATCTGATCGAGCTCGGCCATCGCGACATCGCCTTCATCGTCGGCCATTACAACCAGGTGGCGAGCGCCGAGCGGCGGCGTGGTTTCGTCGCGGCGCTGGAAGAGGCGGGGATCGATCCCGCCGGCGCCGCGATCGAGCAGGGGCTGTTCACCTATCGCTCGGGCCTCGACGCAGCCGAGAAGATCCTCGCCGGCCCGAACCTGCCGACCGCGATCTTCGCCTCCAACGACGACATGGCCGCGGCCGCGGTCGGGGTCGCGCATCGCCGCGGGCTCCAGGTCCCGGGCGACGTCAGCATCGTCGGGTTCGACGACACCGCGATCGCCACCAGTATCTGGCCCGCGCTCACCACAATCCGCCAGCCGATCGCCGACATGGCGGAGGCGGCGATCACCATGCTGCTGCGCCGGGTACGCGAACGCCCCGGCCAGCAGGATGCCGCCGAAGAGGAAGTGCTGCCCTACGAGCTCGTCGTCCGCGAGTCCGCCGGGCCGCGCCGCTGACGGCCGCGAAGAGAATGCTTGCCAAGCCGTGGGGAACAACGGCATGAGTTACCGCTAACAAGCAATGCGCCGCGATGATGGCGCCCGGGAGGGACGAGGATGAACGAGGCAGTCGCCAGCCGCGCCAATATGGGGCTGATCATCGCCATCGTCGCGGTCGCGACGATCGGCGGCTTGCTGTTCGGCTATGACAGCGGCGCGGTGAACGGAACGCAGGCGGGCCTCAAGTCGACCTTCGGGCTGAGCGAGGGCGGCCTCGGCTTCACCGTCGGCTCATTGCTGATCGGCTGCTTCATCGGCGCCTTCCTCGCCGGACGTCTCGCCGACCTGATGGGCCGGCGCAACGTGATGATCCTGACCGCGATCCTGTTCCTGATCGGCGCGCTGATCCAGGGGTTCAGCCATGCGCAGTGGATCTTCGTCGCGGCGCGCATCGCGGGCGGCATGGCGGTGGGTGCGGCGAGCGTGCTCTCGCCCGCCTATATCTCGGAAGTCGCGCCCGCCGACATCCGCGGCCGGATGACGACGATCCAGCAGATCATGATCATCTCCGGCCTCACCGCCGCGTTCGTGGTCAATTACTGGCTCGCCGCGACCGCGGGGGCCTCGACCAACATCTTCTGGGGCGGTTACGAGGCGTGGCGCTGGATGTACTGGATGCAGGCGATTCCCGCCGCGGTGTTCCTGATCGCGCTGTTCTTCATCCCCGAAAGCCCGCGCTACCTCGTCTCCAAGGGCCGCAACGAGGAAGCCAGCCGCGTCCTCACCAGCCTGTTCGGTACGGAGACCGCGGCGCGGAAACTCGTCGAGATCCAGGCGAGCTTCTCCGATCACCGCCCGGCGCTGCGCGACATTCTCGATCCGGTGAAGGGCGGGGTGCGCCCGATCGTCTGGGCCGGCCTGCTGCTCGCGGTGTTCCAGCAGCTCGTCGGGATCAACGTGATCTTCTACTACGGCGCGACCCTGTGGCAGCTGGCCGGCTTCACCGAGAATGACGCGCTGCTGATCAACATCGTCTCGGGCCTGGTCTCGATCGCGGCCTGCTTCGTCACCGTCGCGCTGGTCGACCGCATCGGCCGCAAGCCGCTGCTGCTGATCGGGTCGGCGGGCATGGCGGTGACGCTGTTCGCGATGGTCTTCGCCTTCAGCCAGGGCTCGCTCGATGCGAGCGGCAAGCTCGCGCTGTCGCAGCAGCTCGGCACCGTCGCGGTGATCGCGGCCAATCTCTATGTGATCTTCTTCAACGTCAGCTGGGGCCCGGTGATGTGGGTGATGCTGGGCGAGATGTTCCCCAACCAGATCCGCGGATCGGCGCTGGCGGTGTGCGGCTTCGCGCAATGGTTCGCCAACTATCTCATCGCGCAGAGCTTCCCGGTGATGGCGGCGGGGCTCGGCCTCGCGGTCAGCTACAGCTTCTATGCGGTGTGTGCGCTGGTCAGCTTCTTCCTGGTGCAGAAGTTCATCCACGAGACCAAGGGCAAGGAGCTCGAGGAGATGCAGGGCTGACCGCCAGGTCAGACGCTCAGCGTCATCTCCAGCGTGAGCGTCGCGCCGGGCCCAAGCACGTCCATCCCGCCGCGGTTGACCGCATCGGGCAGATGGCTCACCGGCTCGGCGCAGAAGAAGTCGGCGCCCGGCGGGCGGTACAGATGCAGCACGCGCGCGCCCTTTCCGCGCATCGCGAATGCGCCCCAGCGCTGGCCGATCCCTGCCGAGCCGTCCCAGCCATCATAGGCATTGTCGATCAGCGTCGTGCCCGCGACCGGTGCGGTCGCCGACCAGTCACCAAAGGTTTCGGCAGGCGCCGGTTCGGTCGGCAGCATCGTTTCGTCCGCGCGCCACACCCGCTCGGCGGTGAAGGTCAGACAGGTCTCCGTGTCGCACGGAAAATAGGGGTGCAGGCCGATCCCCGCGGGCATCGGCGTATCCGCCATGCTGGTCAGCGACAGCGCGATCCGCATCTGCCCTGGCGCGAGCGTGAAACGCTGCTCCGCCCGATACGCCCAAGGCCATCCCGCACCGCCGTCATGCGCATGTGCGAGCGTGGCGTGATCCTCATCGGCTCCGATCGCTGCCCATTCGGCCTGCCAGCCAAGGCCATGCAGGCTGTGCGGGTGCTCGCCGAAGTTGCGTGGCAGGTGATAATGCTGCCCGTCGAACACGAACCGCCCGTGCGCGATACGGTTGGCATAGGGCACCAGCGGGAAGCAGCCGGTCGCGAGCGCGTCGCCGGCACCATCGGGCGCAGGCCGCAGCACATCGTTGTCCTGATACCTCAGCGCTCCGACCGAGCCCCCCAGCGCCGGCAACAGTTCGAGCCCCCAGCCATGCGCCTCGAGCTTCACAGCCCGACCGAAACCTCGTGTCCCGCCACGCCCGGCACCGATACCTCGAACGTGAACAGGTCGCCGGCCTGCGGCTCGCGCTCACGCGCCTCGGCGCTCAGATGCTTGTTCGCGGTCGTGGCATAGATGGTCTTCAGGTCCGGCCCGCCGAATGCCAGCTTGGTGATCGCGCTCACCGGGAAGCGGACGGTCTCGAGCAGCTCGCCGCTCGGCGCGAAGCGCTTGGCGCTCCAGCCGCCGTACATGCCGACCCAGAGGCACCCTTCGGCATCGACCGTCGGGCCGTCGGGATAGCCTTCGCTCGACGGGATGCGCACGAACTCGCGGCAATCGCTGAGCGACCCGTCGTCGGCGATGGCGCAAGCGTGGATCAAGCCGTGCAGCGTGTCGACATGGTAGAGCGTCCGCCCGTCGGGGCTCACCGCCGGGCCGTTGGTGATCGAGCAGAGCGGCGTCGACGCGATGCAGCTGCGATCCGCGGCAAGGCGATAGATCGCGCCGCTCTTCGCGATCTCGCCATCGTCCATGCTGCCGAACCACAGCCGCCCGGCGGGATCGACCGTCGCGTCGTTGAGCCGGTTGCCCGGCTGATCGGGCTCGGGCCGCGCGAGTTCGCTGAAGCTGCCGTCGCGTTCGTCGAAGCGGAACAGGCCGTGCTGCAGTCCGGCGACGAAGCCGCCGCCCGCCGCCGGCAGCACGAAGCCGACCTGGCCCGGCGCATCCCAGCTCCGCTTGTCGCCGTTGGCGGGATCGAAGCGGTGGATCTTCTTGCTCTTGATGTCGACGAACCACAGCGCCGCGTCGCGCTGCACCCATACCGGCCCCTCGAGCAGCGGCGCGCTGAGGCCCCACACGCTGCGCAGCGAATCGGTGGCGGCGACGCCCATCAGCGCCAGCCCGCGTCGACGAAATAGCTGTGCCCGGTCACCAGACGCGCATCGTCGGAGGCAAGGAACAGCACCATCGCCGCAACGTCCTCGGGCGCGAGCCGCCCGTCAAGGCATTGCGCGGCGACGATCTCCGCTTCGCCCTCGGGCGTGTACCATTGCAGCTGGCGCGGGGTGCGGACATTGCCGGGAATCACGCAGGTCGCGCGGATGCCGTCGCGGCCGAGGTCGCGCGCCAGGCTGCGCGTCAGCCCCTCGATCGCCGCCTTGCAGGTCTGGTAGAGCACCAGGTCGTTGAGCCCGAGATGCCATGAGATCGAACCGAGGTTGACGATCACCCCGCCGCCCTTGGCGCGCATCGCCGGCATCACCGCCTGCGCGCAGAAGAACATGTGCTTGAGATTGACGCTCAGCCGCTCGTCCCAATAGGCCTCGGTGATATCGTCGATCGAGTGCCGGTCGTCGTTGGCGGCATTGTTGACGAGGATGTCGAACCCGCCGGAGCGCTCGATCAACCGCGCGATCGCCGCCTGCAGCGTGGCGACGTCGGTCAGGTCGACGCGCTCGAAGCACGCCTTGTGTCCACCCTCCGCGAGCCGTTCGACCAGCAGCCTGGAATCGGTTTCGGCGATGTCGAAGAAGGTGACGTCGGCGCCCTGCCGCGCGAAACCCTCGACGATCCCGGCGCCGATCCCCGATCCGCCGCCGGTGACCAGCACGCGCTTGCCGGCGAGGCTCGGGTAGAGCGCGTGCTGCGACGCCTCGATCGCGGGAGCGTGCGCGCCCATTCAGGCCGGCTCCGCCACGCGCCGCGCCGCAAGGCTGCGGTAGAGGTCGCGGATGCCGAAGGTCCAAGGCGCGGCCTCCTTGGAGGTGGTGACGCGGTTGGCCAGCGTGCCGAGCTTGGGCGAGTGGATGCTAACGGTGTCGCCGACCTTGTGGGTGAAGCCTCGGCCGGGCTCGTCGCGATCCTGCACCGGCGCGAACAGCGTGCCGAGGAACAGCGCGAAGCCGTCGGGATATTGATGCTCGGACAGCGTCTGGCGCACCAGCTCGAGCGGATCGCGGCTGATCTGGTTCATCGAGCTGTGCCCCTCGAGCCGGTAGCCCTCCGGCCCCTCGATCACCAGGTCGAGTTCGGCGTTGCGCACGTCGTCGATCGTGAAGCCCGCGCCGAACAGCCGCACGAACGGCCCGATCGCGCAGGCGGCGTTATTGTCCTTCGCCTTGCCGAGAAGCAGCGCGCTGCGCCCCTCGAAGTCGCGGAGGTTGACGTCGTTGCCCAATGTCGCGCCGACCACCTGGCCCGCGCCATTGGCGATCACCACCACTTCGGGCTCGGGATTGTTCCAGCTCGAGTCCGACCGGATGCCGACCTGCGCACCCCAGCCGACCGACGAGAGCACCGGCGCCTTGGTGAACACCTCCGCGTCGGGGCCGATCGCGACCTCGAGATATTGCGACCACATGCCCGCGTCGATCAGCGCCGCCTTGAGTCTGGCCGCCTCGTCGCTGCCCGGCACCACCGCGCGGATGCCGCCGCCGATCCTATCCTCCAGCTCGGCGCGGATCGCCGCCGCCGCGCTCGCATCGCCCCGTGCGCGTTCCTCGATCACCCGCTCGATCGCCGAGACCGCGAAGGTGACACCGCATGCCTTGACGCATTGCAGGTCGATCGGCGCGAGCAGCTCGAACGCACCGCCGCCGACGGAGAGGTCCGCCACGTCGCAAAGATCGATGCCCTCGACGCTCGCCGGATCGGGCAGGTCGAACAGGTCCGCGGTGGTCGGCGCGATCGCCGACACGTCATGGACACGACCGCCGCGCACGATCACCGGCACCGGCCCGTGCGCCAGCATCACCCGGCCTGCCAGCACCGCCTGGTCATGATCGGCGGGAAGCGCCGCGATATCGAAAGCCTGACTCACATTCCCTCCCTTCGCCACGGCGGCAACGACGCGCGGCCGAGCGTTGATGATAGCGCTATCACGCGTCCGGCTCGCCCGCAAGCGGGGACGCGCGTCAGAGCTTCCAGGCGCCGTCGATGCGCGCGGGCACCCCCGCCTGACCGCCTTCGCGCAGCGCCGCAGGCAGCAATGCCTCGGGCAGGTCCTGATAGCTCACCGGGCGCAGGAAACGATCGATCGCGAGCGTACCGACCGAGGTGCTGCGCGCGTCCGACGTCGCCGGATAGGGGCCGCCATGCACCATCGCATGCGTCACCTCGACGCCCGTGGGCCAGCCATTGGCGATGACGCGGCCGACGGTGCGCTCGAGCACCGGCAGCAGCGCGCGCGCGGCGTCATAGTCGCCCTCATCGACCTGGAGCGTCGCGGTGAGCTGGCCCTCGAGCTCGCCGAGCACGGCCTTGAGCTCGTCCATGCTCGCGCAGCGCACGACCACCGAGGAGACGCCGAACACCTCGTGCAGATGCACCGGATCGGCGAGGAAGTCCTTGCCCGCCACGCTGAACAGCGCCGCGCGGCCGCGGTTCGGGCCCTCGGGCTCGGTGCCCTCGGCGAGCTTGGTGACATAGGCGCTGCCCGCGAGCTTGGCCTTGCCGCTCTCGAACGCTTCCCAGATGCCGTCGGTCAGCATCACCTGCGCCGCCTGGCCCGACAGCACTTCGCCGGCGCGCGCGACGAACGCGTCGAGTTCGGGGCCGTCGACGCCCATCACCAGGCCGGGATTGGTGCAGAACTGGCCGGCGCCCATCGCCAGGCTGGCGACGAATGCCTCGGCGAGCGCGGTGCCACGCGCCTTGAGCGCCTCGGGCATCAGGATCACCGGGTTGATCGCCGACATCTCGGCATAGACCGGGATCGGGCGCGGGCGCGCCGCTGCGATCCGCATCAGCGCCTCGCCGCCGCCGCGCGAGCCGGTGAAGCCTACCGCCTGGATGCGCGGATCGGCGACCAGCGCCTCGCCGACGCGGCGCGAGGTGCCGTTGACCAGGCTGAACACGCCCGCCGGCATGCCGCATTTCTCGACCGCGCGCGCGATCGCGGTGGCGATCAGCTCGGCAGTGCCGGGATGCGCGCGATGCCCCTTCATCACCACCGGACAGCCTGCCGCGAGCGCCGAGGCGGTGTCGCCGCCGGCGGTGGAGAAGGCGAGCGGGAAGTTGGAGGCGCCGAACACCGCGACCGGGCCGAGCGGGATCATGCGCAGCCGCAGGTCGGGCTTGGGCGGCGTGCGCGCGGGATCGGCATGGTCGATGCGCAATTTCTGCCACCCGCCGTCGCGCACCTCCTTGGCGAACAGGCGCAACTGGTTGGCGGTGCGCCCGCGCTCGCCGGTGATGCGCGCCGCGGGCAGGCCGGATTCGCGGCTGGCGCGCTCGACCAGCGCGTCGCCCAGCGCCTCGATCTCGTCGGCGATCGCCTCGAGGAAGCGCGCGCGCTCCTCGAGCGGCTTGGTCGAATAGGGCAGGAACGCGGCTTCAGCAGCGGCGCAGGCGTCGGCGACGTCCTGCTCGGTCGCACCGGCGAAGGCCGGATTCTCGATCTCCGCGCCCGCCGCCGGATCATAGGCGCGGAAGCGCTCGTCCGACTGCCGGCGCTCGCCGCCGATGAAGAGTCCGCCCGTCAATTCCATCGCTCGTCTCCATCGATTGCCGCGGCCAGCCGGCCGGTAGTCGGGAAATTGCCGCCTAGGTACAGTCGTCATACGAATATTCAAGCCGCGCAAGCAGATTTGATAGCGCTACCACAACAAAGCGTTAATGGACGACCTTTGCGACGTTCAGCGGAGGCGCGCACTCATCAGGAAGCGTTCGCGGCTTTCCGCGGCCTTGCGCCGCAGCTCGAGGATCGCGCGCTCCTCGGTCGCGTCGAGCATCGCCTCGAGCAAGCGGTTGAAATGCTGGCGCATCGCGACTCGTGCCGCGCCGGGATCACCCGCGCGCAACGCATCGACGATCGCGCCATGCTCGCGCTGGCGGGTGCGGCCGTCATGTTGGCACACGCTGGCATAGGTCGTGCGCACCTCGGGCACGTCGGTGCGCATCCGCCACAGCGACTTGATCACATGGATGATCGCCTGGTTGCCCGACGCCGAAGCGATCAGCAGGTGGAATTCCTGGTCCGCCTCGGTCGACTTGTCGTCCTCGCCATCGTCGCGTCCCATGATCTCGAGCAGTTCGTCGAGCCGCTCGAGCGTCTCGGGCGTGATCGTCGAGGCCGCGAGCGCCGCCGCCTCGGATTCGAACAGCGAGCGCGCCTCGGTCAGCTCGAACGCGCTCACCGCCGGCGCTTCGTCGGCACGCGCCGCCCGGACGTCGGTGACGTAGACGCCGGAACCCGTCTTGATGCGGATCCGGCCGATCGCCTGCAGCGCGATTTCCGCCTCGCGGATCGTCACGCGGCTGACGTTGAAGCGCTCGGCCAGCTCGCGCTCGCCGGGCAGGCGCGATCCGGGCGGAAACACGCCTTCGTCGATCAGCGCGGTGATCTGATCGGCAATGCTCTGGTATAGCCGGTCAACCACGGCGGTCCTCACCAATTCGCATCGCCCGATCCTTATTGCCTCCGCTCCAAAGCGCAAGCATCCGCGACCACGGCACCAGCCCGCGCCCCGTTCCGGCCGCCCGTCGGGAGGAGGGGCGGGCGGCCGAAGGGAACGCGGGCCCACGCCGTGTCGGCATGGCCGATCGGGACCTAGAGCCGGACGCGCGCGCCGATGAAGTAGCGCGGGCCGTAATAGTGATACTGACGTGAGCTGCCCTGCACCGGCATGTAGGTCGCCTTGGGCTCGTCGAAGATGTTGATCGCCTCGAAGCGCAGCGACACGTTCTTCATCAGGTTGAGCGTCGCGCGCAGATCGAACGTCTCGTTGTCCTCGACGTAGCGCAGCTGCGAGTTGCCGCCGACGAAGTCCTGATAATAGTTCGACCGGTAGTTGTAGATGCCCTGCACCGACAGCGGCCCGATTTCGTAATAGGCCTGCGCCGACAGCACGTGCTTCGAATAGCCGCTGATATTGGCGGGCGGGATGATTCCCGGCGTGATGTCGCCGGTCACCGCGTCGACCACGTCCCCGAGCCGGATGTCGTGCGTCTTGAAGTCGGAATCTGCGTAGTTGTAGCTGACCTTGAAGCCGAGGCCGTCGAGCGGCTTGGGCAGCCAGCTGAGGCGATGCGCCGCGGTGACTTCCAGGCCCCAGATGCGGCTCTTGTCATCGCTGTTCTGAGTCTGGGTCACCGGCACGGTGATCTGCTGCCCGCCGATCGTGAACTGCTCGTCGATCACCACCGGGATGAACCCGCCGCTGAACTGCTTGTAATAGACCGTGCCCGACAGGATCGTGTCGCGGTTGGGATACCATTCGAGCGCGAGGTCGCCGTTCCACGACATCAGCGGCTCGAGCCGCGGGCTGCCGTTGGCCGTGATGTTCGAGATCGCGTCCTCGATCGAGGTGAACGAGGTGCCGCTCTCGAGCACGATCCCGCGGCCCGCGCCGAGGCTGCTCGGGGCCGGTCGCGACATTGCGCGGTACACCGCCGCGCGCAGCAGCAGATCATCCTTGAGATCGAAGATCGCGTTGAAGCTCGGCAGTGCGCGCGTCGTCGAATTCTCGATCACCACATCGGTGAAGTTGCCGGATTCGACCAGCCGGATGCTGCCGTCCGGATTGTTCACGACATTCAAATCGCTGCGCAGGCCGATCGAGGTCACTTCAGTCCGCACCAGGCGCACGCCGAAATTGCCACGCACCGGCAGGCTGCCGAGATCGCCGCGATACTCGCCCATGATGTAGCCGGCATAGACCCGCTCGGTCACGTCGCGGTTCGCGACCGCGCGGACGTCGTCGTTGCGGCCCGGATCGACGCTGCCGGTATATTCGCGGAACAGGCAGTCGGGGTCGAACGTCGCCCAGCTGGTGATCGTGTTGCCTTCCGCGGCTTTCAGGAAGTTGGTCTGCGGAAAGGCGCGCACGCGGCACAGATTGTTGATGCGCTGGTCCTCGGTCCGCGCCGGGTTCAGGTTGAACTCCTTGCGGTCGTCATAGTCGTTGAAGGTCAGCTCGGAGATGCGCCCGCCGACCGACACCGCGTCGAGGAAGCCGCCGAACTCGTAGCGCGCGTCGAAGCGGCCGGCGATGATCTCGTTGTGGCGCCGGCTCTCGTCGCGGCGCATGCGCGCATCGTCCCAGAACAGATTGTGGTTGTTGAGGTCGAAGCGCGGGTCGATCGTCACGCGCGGAACGAACTCGCCCTCGGGCAGCGAGAAGCTGTAGGGCACGCGCATGCTGTTGTTCACGAACGGCGCGCCGCCGAAGAAATTGCGCGTGCCGTTCACGTCGAGCGGATCGGTGCGCAGCCGCGCGTTGCGCTCGATCTCGGTGCGGATGGTGCGCGAGAAGGACGCGTCGGCGGTCAGCGTCAGCCGGTCGGTCGGCTGCCATTTGATCTGCGCGCCGCCGCCAAGATATTCCTCCGAACGCGACAGCTCGGATGCGGTCGATTCGAGCGCCGACAGACCGTTGAAGCTGCGCAGCACGTGGTTCTCGTCGAACACCACGTTGGTGAGGCCGAAGCGCATCTCCGAGATGTTGAGGTCGCGGCGGTTCTCGACGAAGGTCCGGTCGGAATATTGCACGTCGATGTTGAGCTCGAACCGGTCGCTCGCCTGCCACTGGATCGCGCCGAAGAACGCGTCGCGCTTGTCGTCCTCGCTGATCTGGCGCCACGCCAGCGAGTTGGGGACGAGGTAGAAGGGCGCGCCCGCCAGCGCCTGCGCGCGCGTCACTTCGGTGCAGTTGGCATTGGCGACGACGGTGGGCGAGCAGGCGGTCCAGGTCGAGCTGCCCGCGACCGTCTCCTCGGGATTGCTGCCATGGTTGCGCTGATAGCCGAGCGAGATGCCGAGCCGGCCGAGCCCGCCCAGGTCGAACTGGTCGACATAGCTCACCGTCCCGCGATAACCGAGGCCGCCGCTGCCCACGATACGGTCGCCATAGGGACTGAAATTGCCCTTGAGCTCGGCCTGGATGCGGCTGCCGCGCACGCTGAGGGGACGCAGCGTGCCGAGCTCGATCGTGCCCGCGACGCCGCCCTCGATCAGGTCGGCCTGCTGCGACTTGTAGATCTTGATCTCGTTGATCAGCTCGGAGGGGAACTGGTTGTAGTTGACCGAGCGGTCGCCGCTGCCGTTGGTCGCCTCGCGGCCGTTGAAGGTCGAGTTGCTGAGGAAGGGGCCGAGGCCGCGCAGCGCGATCTCCGAGGCGTCGCCCTTCTCGCGGTGCGTGGTCGCGCCGGTGATCGTCTGGATCGCCTGGCCGACCGAGAGCGCCGGCAGGTCGCCGATATCGTCCGACGAGAGCGCGTCGACGATCGCCGTCTCGTTGCGCTTGGTCGCGATCGAGGTCTGGATCGTCTCGCGGATGCCCGAGATGACGACCTCTTCCTCCTCGGCGGGAGCGGGCTCGGGCGGCGTCTGATCCTGCGCCATCGCCTGCGTTGCGGCGAGCAGCGACAGCGCCGCGCTTCCCATCAGCCATGCGCGACGCGCGCGTGCCGAACGCTCGGCATTGGCCGGCTTACCCATTCGTCCTCTCCCTGAGTCCAATCTTGTCGATTCACTGTTTGCCGGTTGACTAATAATTGTCAACCGATCTCTTATGCCTCTAGTCGCAAATTGGTCCTACCAGTTACGGAACCAGCTGCGACGCCAGCGCCGGCACGGCGCGCGCGAGGTCGTCGGCGACCAGCTTGGCGAACACCCCCGCGCCGGTCTCGCCGAGATGGGTGTAATCGAACTTGCGCGTATGCTGGCCGCGCGGACCGCCGGGCTTGGTCGGCACGGGCGGGAGCCGCGCCTCTTCGCTCGAACGTTGCTTGAGCGTTGTCCCGGTCTTGGCGGCCGCACGCTCCTCGGCGGTCGGCTCCGCCTGCGCCAGCGCCATCGACTCCTCGGGCCCGAGCTTTTGAACCACCGCCGCGCTGCGCCGGTTGAGATCGACCAGCGGCGTGCTGGTCGCGGCCGCGACCTTGCGCACTTCCTCCGACCAGCTCTCGAGCGTGTTGTCGAGCTTGCCGTCCTTGAACTGACGGCGCGCCAGCGGAGTCACCAGCACCGGCACCGCGCCCGCGGCGCGGACCTCCGCGACCATCTTTGTGAGGTTCGCCGGGAATTCCGTACCCTGCTCGGTCCAGCGTTCGGGGGCGCTCGACTGGTCGTTGTGACCGAACTGAATAAGGACGTAGGCCGCCTTGTACCCCGGCACCTTGGCCTCAGCGAGCGCGATCGGCCAGCTACCCTCCTGGCGGTAGCTGCGCGTCGAGCGTCCGCCGCGCCCGAGGTTGAGACACGCGGTCGACGACTTCACATGCCGCGCGCAGAACATCGATGCCCAGCCGCTGCCGACCGCCATCGTCGAATCCCCGACCAGCACGATCTTGTATGGCTCGATCGGCGGCGCATCGGTGCGCTCGCGCGCCTGCTGGGCGAGCGCGGGCGAAGCCACGACCAGCACGGCGGCGGCGAGGATCAGCTTTGACAGAAATCGATCCTCCCCCGCCAGGGGAAGGTGGCACGCGGAGCGTGACGGAGGGGGAGGACTCCCAACCTCCGTGATTGCTTCCGCCCCCTCCGACGCCTTCGGCGCCACCTCCCCCTGGCGGGGGAGGATTGTGATGCCGCTCTTCACGAGAAGAACAGCCCGCCGTTGATGTCGACGTTCGTGCCCGTCAGGAACGAGGCGTCGCCAGAGGCGAGGAAGGCGACCGCCGCTGCAACCTCGTCGGGATGCCCCTCGCGGCGCAGCGGGGTGTTGCCCGCCACCGCGGCGCGGCCCTCGGGCTTGGAGAAGATGTCGTGGAACGAGGTGCCGATCAGGCCCGGGCACAGCGCGTTGACGCGGATGCCCTGCGGCCCGAACTCCTTCGCCCAGCTGCGCGTGATCGTCATCATCGCACCCTTCGACGCGGCATAGACGCTAGCGCCCGGGCCGCCGCCGTCGCGCCCCGCCTGCGAGGCGATGTTGACGATCGCCGCGCCCTCGCCGAGGTGCGGCAGCGCCGCCTTGGTGACGAGAAAGGCGGACTTGATGTTCAAGTCCATCACCGTGTCGAAGAACGCCTCGTCCATCTCGGCGAGCGTTTTCCGGGCGACCATCCCGCCGGCGCAGTTGACCAGCACGTCGATCTTGCCGCCGAACGCCTCGGTCGCGGCCTTGACCAGCCACGCCGCCTCGTCGGCCTTGGTGACGTCGGCGCGCGCGAGCAGGCCGGTGCCGCCCGCCGCCTCGATCTCATCGAGCGTCGCCTTGGCCGCCGCTTCGTCGCTGCGATAGTTGATGACGACCTTCGCGCCCTCGCTGGCGAGGCGCAGCGAGATCGACTTGCCGATGTCGCGTCCGCCGCCGGTGACGATGGCAACCTTGTCCTTGAAACGCATGTAAGCCCCTTAGTTCTTGATGTTGGGTTGAACGGGTTCGATCCGGCCGCCGAGCCAGATGGAAAGCAGCGAGAGCGGCACCAGGGCAGCACCCAGGATGAAGATCGGCGCGAAGCTCGTCTGCGTCATCGCCGGCACCAGCCAGGTGGTGATCAGCGTACCCGCGACCGCGGCGGTGCCGCTGATCCCGGCGAGCGAGCCGACCGCGCCGCCGCCGAACCAGTCGCTCGGCAGCGTCTGGATATTGTTGATCGCCATCTGGAAGCCGAACAGGATCGCCGCGATCAGCAGCACCGCAAAGAGCGGGGTCGACGCCGTCGCGGTGAGCAGCAGCGCCGGCAGCATGATCGCGCAGCCGAGCGTGATCGCGGTCTTGCGCGCCTTGTCCGCGCTCCAGCCGCGCTGGATCAGCTTGCCCGACAGCCACCCGCCCGAGAGCGAGCCGAGCATCGCGCCGACGAACGGCACCCAGGCGAACATGCCGATCTGCTTGACGTCGAAGCCGAAGCTTTCGTTGAGGTAGATCGGCAGCCACGACACGAACAACCACCAGATCGGGTCGAGGAAGAAGCGCCCGGCCATCACAGCCCAGGCCTGTTTGTGGCGCAGCAGCTGGCCCATCGACGGCGCGTAGCCGGCGGGCTTGGCGTCCGCTTCGACGCGCTCGTTGGCGCCCAGGATGTGCTCGCGCTCGGCCTTGCTCAGCCAGGGATGCGCATCGGGATCGGACTTGTAGACCCACAGCCACGGCAGCAGCCACAGGAAGCCGAGCACACCGACGATCAGGAAGGTCGTGCGCCAGCCGACGAAGCCGAACAGGATCGCCACCAGCGGCGCCGAGACGATCGCGCCGAGCGACGCGCCGGCGTTGAAGATGCCCTGCGCGAAGGCGCGTTCGGAGCGCGGAAACCAGGTCGCATTGGCCTTGGCCGCGCCGGGCCAGTTGCCCGCCTCGCTGATCCCCAGCGTCGCGCGCAGGATGCCGAGCATCGCCATCGAGCGTACGAAGCTGTGCGCCGCGATCGACAGCGACCACACGATGATCGAGATCGCGAAGCCCATGCGGGTGCCGACCACGTCGAAGATCTTGCCGAACAGCGACTGGCCCAGCGCGTAGAAGACCATGAAGATGGTCACCAGCAGCGCATAGTCTTCCTTGTCCGCGCCGATGTCCTTGGCGACTTCGGGCCACATCACCGCGAGCGCGTTGCGGTCGATGTAATTGATCACGGTGGCGAGCGCGATCAGCGCGATGATCCACCAGCGGAAACCCGATTTCATTTGCCCTCTCCATCGAACCGGCCGACCGGTCCGCGCCATTCGAGCTTGCGCCCGTTCACGGTGACGCTGTGCGCCTTGTCCGCTGTGGTATCCGCCGCGATCGCGACCAGGATCTGCTTGCCGCCGACGAGCGCGATCGTCGCGACACGCACGCCACCCGACTCGACCATCGACAGGCCCGTCACCGCGCTGCGGCTGTTGGTCGTCGTCTCGGTCGCGGCGTCGTAGCGGCCGTGCGGCTCGACCAGGCTAAGGAACGCGGCGTCGCCCGCGCCTTCCAGTCGCTGGATCACCACCGGCTCGCGCCGCAGGTTGAAGCGCGGGTCGTTGGCGCCGCTCTCGGCGAGGATCACCTGCGCACCCGCGGTAGCCATGCGATAAGTGTAGAAACGCCCCTCGGTGATCCAGGTCAGCCGGCCCTGCCCATTGGCGAGCGGCGCGGTCGCATCGACCCAGAGGTGCTGATAGCCATTGGCCTTGCCCAGCACCGGGCGCGCGGTGACGTTCGACGCGAGCTTGAGGTCGGTGTCGATGACGTGCCCGGCAAAGTGCAGCGGCAGGTCGTAGGTCGCCTTGCCGGCATTCTTCACCGTGAGCAGGTCGAGCACCAGCGGCGAGCCCTTGCCCATCTCGAGCTGAACCAGCGCGCGGCGGAAGGTGACGCCGGGATAGGCCCCCGCCATCTCGCCGATCGACCAGCGCGCCGGCCCGTCGCCCTTGAACGCGAGCTGCGCGGGCGACGCCGCTTCGGCGGGCTTCAGCTTGGCGTCGAAATGGCTGGTCTCGTTCACCACCAGCGTGTTGTGGGCGATCGTCTGCTGCGCCCAGCTGTCGTTCTCGGGCAGGTAGCGCCCGCCCTCCTTGGCCTCGATGTTGAGGAAGCGCGCCGCGCCGTAATCGGTCACGATCGCGTTGCCATTGTCGTAGAGCAGCCAGTTGAGCTTGTCGAAATGCCCGTGGCCCATGCCCTGCGCGGTGTTCTTGGCCACGACGACCTGGGCCTTCTCCTCCGGCCCCGAGCGCAGGATCGCGAGTGCGCCGTCCTTGCCCTCGGGCCCGTCGCGCAGCAGTGTCGAGGCGAAGGCGAACGGCCTGGCCTTGCCCGCCGCGACATCGCGCGCGACCGCGAAACCCTGCGGCGACAGCGCGACCTTGCCCTGCCACTGCGCGATCCCGAGCAGCCCGGGATCGCCGCTGGCGGCATAGCCGATCGCCACGCCCTGATAGAGCTCCTCGGTCCTGAGGCTCTTGTCGGGCATCGCGTCGTTGATCGGGAAGAAATAGCCCGCATAGGTCGTCTGCACCGCGGTGCGGATCGCCTTCAGCACGATCCCGTCGCGATAGGCGAAGATCTTCCGCTCGGGCTCGTTGTCGGCAATCGCCTGCGCGAACACGACGAAGGGCTGGAGCGCGTAGCGCTGATAGTACGGCCCTTCGGCATAATAGCCGTCGGGCGAGAAGAGCAGGTCGAGCTGGCGCAGGAAGCCGACCTTGCCGCTGCGGTCGCTGCCCTTCAGCGCCTGCTCGACCAGCGTCTTGTCGCGCAGCACATAGCCGGTCATGCCGACCCCGGCATTGGCCCAGGTCGAATGGTTGTGGATGCGGTCGAAGGTGTTGGGCTCGCTGGTCAGGAACGCGGCCATGCGGCGGAATACCTGATCGTCGATCGTCTTGCGCTCGGCCGGCGTCAAATCGCCGCGCACCGCGTCATAGCCCTGGATCGCATGGACGAGCCACACGCTGTCGTTGAGGCTCTGCCAGAATAGCCGCCCCGGCACCTGGTTCGCCGCCGCGGGATGCTTGCCCAGCCCCGGATAGAGCTTGGCATAGGCCAGCAGCATGTCGCGGACGTAATCCGCGTAACGCTTGTCGCCGGTCACGCGGTACAGCGTCCCCGCCAGCTGGATCAGCTTGTAATTGGCCTTGTGCCGCTCATGCGTCGGCCCGCCCCCGCGATCCTTGGGCACCGGCACGTCGATCCCGGCGCGCATCCCCGCCTCGACCGCCTTGCGCGCACTCTCCAGCTCGCGCGCGAACAGCGGCGCGCGGGCGCCCTCGGCCGCCATCGCGCGATAAGCTTCGGTGCTGGCGAGGACCGGCGCGGCATCCTGTGCGAGAACCGGCGTCGCGGTCGCGAGCAATGCGGCAGCGAGGGCGGTGCGGATCACGGCCGCCCCACCACGACGTTGCCGGCCACCACCACGTCAGGCGTGCCCTGCGGATAGAGCTTGGTCACCTTGGGCTGGGGCGTCGCGGCGAAACGGTTGTCGGAGATCCGGACCACCGGCGCGCCGACGCTGTTCGCCACCTCGATCCCGGCCGCATCGGCGAAGCGGTTGCGCGCGATCTCGACCGACTGCACGCCGGAAAGACGCACTTTTCCGCCCCGCGTCACCGCATTGCCGGTCATCACGAAGCGCGGGCCGAAGGTGCTCTCGTCGGTACCGAGTCGCGCGACATCGGCGATCGTCGCGACCTCGGCGAAGCTGTTGTCGGCGATCTCGATCTGTTCGGCGCTGTAGAGTCCCTTGCTCCCGGTCTCCGACACCGCCGCGACCACCGCGCCGCTGATCTTGGCGAAGCTCGACCCGCGGATCTCGACCTTCTCGGCAAAGGTCCCCGGCATCGCCGCATAGACGTCGAAGTTCGGTGCGTTCAGATCCTGCACCGCGACGTCGTCGAGCGTGACGCGATAGTTGAACGTGCTGACGGCTTGCGGCGCGCGGACCAGCGCGTTGCGCGGCGTGCCCACCGCGCCCGCGCCGGACAGGGTAAGGCCGCGCAGCGTGAGGCTCCCGCCGGGAAACAGCTGGAACAGCGTTACGCCCAGGCTCTCGATCACCGCGTCGCGCGGGCCGGCGATGGTCAGCGGATGCGCGATGGCGACCGGCCCCAGCACGCGGTGCACCCCCGCCGCCACGCGAATCGTGTCGCCCGGCGCCGAAGCGGCCACCGCCTTCGCCAGCGCATCGGCCCGTGCCGGCGCTTCGATCTGCCGCCCGGCCGCCGCCGCGGGCGCGTCCTTGGGATACCAGGCCGGCCCCGCCTCGTCGCGCTTGAGCGGCACGAGGTCGCGCGGCGCGCCCGCGGCCACCGTCGCATCGGCGGGATAGAGCAGGCCATTGGCCGCCCGCTCGAGCTTCACCGCCCCCGCCACATTGCCCGCCATCGCGAGGCCCGAGACATCGCCCTCGTTGCGCACGATGTCCTTGCCGTCGGCATTGACGATCAGGTTACGCTCGAACCGGCTGCTCACCGGCGAGGCGGTGCGCTCGGCATCGGCCCCGGCGCCGAAGGTGATGCGGCCCGCCTCGATGATCGAGTTGCGCTCGATCCGGGCGTTCGCGACCTGATGGTAGCGATTGATCACCGAGTTCGGCACGCCGTTCATCACTGCGATCGCACTGAGAAACGAGGTACCGGTGACGCCTTCCAGATAGTTGTCGCGTACCACCTGGTCGCGGTTGATCACGCGGATGCCGCCGGTGCTCGGCTTGCCCTTGCCGAAGAAGATGTTGCGCTCGACCAGATTGCCGTTGCCGTGGCGCAGCACGATCGCGCCCTGCGATTCGACGATCATATTGCCGCGGATCACGTTGCCGCCCGACTTGATCGAGACGATCTCGACCTCGCCATCGCATTTCTCGAACCAGTTGTTCTCGATCACCGTCTTCGAATCGCTGAGCGACTCGTCGCTGGTGCCGATGCGGATCGTCTCGCCGCCGTTCGAGCCGAGCGGCGGGCGCGGGCCGAAATAATTATGATCGATCCGTGCGCGGTTCTCGTCGCCCTGCCCCTTTGGCCGGATCACCGCGAGCGTCACCCCGGCATTGCCCTTGCCCGCGAACCACGAATGATCGACGCGATTGTCGGTGCCGTAGATCGCGACCCAGATGTCCTCGGCGCGCCGGTCGGGATTGGTGAAGTTGTCGACGACGATCCCGGTCAGCCGCGTGTCGCTCGCGATCGTCTTCGAATCGCGGCGCAGCGAGATCAGCTCCTTGGTCGGCGAGAAGCCGCCGCGGAAGACGAGGTTCGACACCACCAGATGCTTGCCGCCGACGCGCAGGTTTGACCTGCCCGCGATCACCACCTTGCCCGGAGTCTGCGCGGTCAGCGTGATCGGCTTGTCCGCGCTGCCCGTGCCCGTGAACACGATCTGGAAATCGCGCCACTCGCCATCGGCCAGCACGATGCGATCGCCCGGCGCCGCCTTCTTGACCGCGGCGGCATAACCGCCCTGGTCGCGCACCAGATGATCCGCGGCGAAGGCCGGCGACGCGATCGTCAACAGGGCCAGTGCCAGTGATCCGCCCGTCCGCATCCGCCCGCTCCCATGATTCTGTTCTGCCGATTGGACTAACCAACTGGCATGTACAGTTCAAGCACCGTTTATACCATTCGCCGCAATTGGTATAAGCCCCTGACAGGTGCGGGCGAGGCGGCTATAGCGCGCGACATGGCGGACATCCTCATCCTCACCACCGGCGGCACGATCGACAAGCTCTACTTCGACGCGCTGAGCGAGTATCAGATCGGCGACAGCGTGGTCTCGCGCCTGCTCGCGGTGGCGCGCGCGGCGTGCGACGTGCGGATCGTCGAGCTGATGCGCAAGGACAGCCTCGAGCTCACCGACGCCGATCGCGCCGCAATCGCCGAAGCCGTGAGGACGGCGCCCGAGCAGCGCATCGTCATCACGCACGGCACCGACACGATGACTGAGACCGCCGCGGCGCTGACCGGCATTCCCGACAAGCGCATCGCCTTGCTCGGCGCGCTCGCGCCGGCACGCTTCGCCGAGAGCGACGCCGCCTTCAACCTCGGCATGGCCTTCGCCACGGTCCAGGTCGCACCGGGCCCGGGCGTGTGGATCGCGATGAACGGCACGGTCTTCCCCGCGGGCAGCGTGCGCAAGGACCGGACGAGCAACAGCTTCGTTCCGGTCTAGGGCGTCATCGCCAGTCTAGGGGAAATGGTGCCCGGGGACGGAGTCGAACCGCCGACACTGCGATTTTCAGTCGCATGCTCTACCAACTGAGCTACCCGGGCACGGGAGCGAAGGCGCGCTCTTAGTCGGGGGTTTCGCCCCTGTCCAGCCCGCTTTGCGCGCCTTCCACATCATCGGGATCGATCGCGGCGCCGGGCAGGCGATAGCCTTCGCCCAGCCATTGCAGCAGGTCGCGGTCCTTGCAGCCGCGACTGCAGAAGGGCTTGAACGCCGGATCGGCCGGCTTGCCGCAAATCGGGCAATCCTCGCGTTTCACCGTTGCTCCACAAACTCGGTACGCCCGCCGGTGCGGCGGTGCAGCTCGGCGAGCCATTGCGGCTCGCGCTCCAGGCGCCGCAGCAACGCGGCAGGCACCATATGGGTATCGGGAGCGGGCGGGGGAAGACGCTCGAGCCGCCGCAGCTCGGCGCGCAGCATCGCGCCCGCCGGGTCCGCCGCGAGCAGCTCAGGCAGCGACATGCGCGTGCGCCGCCGGACGACCTGGAGGAAGCCGAAGCCGTTCATTGCGGTACGCTCGAACGGCTGCGGCAGCGCGGCGTCGATCGCCTCGGCCACGGCATTGCGTTCGTTCTTGTTGGCGAGCGTCGGGAAGTCGATCCCCACCGACCCGGTGATCTCCATCCGCTCCATCGCCTGCGCGACGGCATGCGCGGCGCTGATCGACAGCGCACCCAGCGGCGCGGCGCCATCGACGTCGAACAGGGTCATCGCGGGCGTCACCGTCATGCGCAACGCGCCGCCGGCGAAGGCGATCTCGCCGGTCGCGGCCTCCTCGAGCAGCTCGGACCAGCCGGCATCCTCGAGCAGGTCGGGCTCGTGCGCGCGCAGCTGCCGCACCGGCAGGTCGGTCGCCTTGATCCGGGTCAGAAGGTCGGGGCCGGGCATCGGCGGCGCATCGGCGGGCACGGCCTTGGCGAGCTTGGCGCGGCCCGCCTCGGCGATCGGCTCGCGCACGATGCGTGCGGTGAAGCTCGCGCCCTGGGTAATGCCGGACGGGAGCGGATCGCACAGCGCCTCCTCGCCGCTATCGAGCGCGATCTTGCCGGTCACCCGGTCGACCAGCCGCGCACGTGCGATGGTGCCGGCGCGCAGGCCGGGCAACTCGATCGCCGCTTTCCAGATCACGCCGCGCGCGACCAGGGCGGCACGGTTCTCGCCGATCCCGGCCTCGTAGAGCCACTCAGCCACAGGGGTATCCAGCGCTCTCCAGCAGCGCGCGCGTCTCGAACACCGGCAGCCCGACCACGCCCGAATGGCTGCCCGCCAGGAACCGCACGAACGCCTCGGCGCGCCCCTGGATGGCATAGCCCCCGGCCTTGCCCATGCCCTCGCCGCTCGCGACGTAGCGGTCGATCTCAGCCTGGGTCAGCCGCTTGAAGGTGACGATCGTGTCGCTGAGCCGAAGCCGCGCCTTGCCGGCGGTGTCGATCAGACAAACGGCCGAGAGGCAATGGTGACGCCGTCCCGAGAGCAGATCGAGCATCCGCCGCAGGTCGGCTTCGTCCTCGGGCTTGCCCAGGATGCGCCGCCCCACCGCGATCGTCGTGTCGCCCGCCAGCACGATCTCGTCGTCCGCGCGTTCGACCACCTGCCCCTTGCCGAGCGCGATGCGCTGGACATAGGCGCGGGGAAGCTCGCCCTTGCGCGGTTCCTCGTCGATATCGGGCGCGGCGATGCGATCGGGGACCACACCGATCCGCGCGAGCAGGTCGCGGCGGCGCGGCGAGGTCGAGGCCAAGATGAGCCGCACCGGCCCGGCCTTATTTGAAGCGATAGGTGATGCGGCCCTTGGTCAGGTCATAGGGCGTCAGTTCGACGAGCACTTCGTCGCCCACCAGGACGCGGATGCGATTCTTGCGCATCTTGCCGGCGGTGTGGCCGAGAATCTCATGGTCGTTCTCGAGCCGGACGCGGAACATCGCGTTGGGGAGCAGCTCCACCACGCGGCCGCGCATTTCAAGCAGTTCTTCCTTGGCCAAACAAACCTCTTGGGAACAGTACGGAAAAAGACGCGGTGCCTTACTCTTCCTCGGACGAAAAGGAAAGTGTGCCTGTCTGCGCTTGTCCGCCACGAACAAAGCGTTTCTCCTTCCTTGCTTGATGCGGCGAAGGTTCGGGCCCAAATGGGCGCCATGCTGATCGAGACCGAAGCCACGCCCAACCCGGCGACCCTGAAGTTCCTGCCCGGGCGCACCGTGATGGATGCCGGCACCCGCGATTTCGCGACCCCGGAGGAAGCCGAAGCCTCGCCGCTCGCCGAGGCGCTGTTCGACCTCGGCGACGTGACCGGGGTGTTCTTCGGGCGCGACTTCATCTCGGTCACGGCGGCGCCGGGCGTCGAATGGACCGGGCTCAAGCCCGACGTGCTCGGCATCCTGCTCGATCATTTCAGCGCGGGCATGCCGCTGTTCCGGCCCGGCACCGCCGCCGGCTTCTCGGTCCCCGGGGAGGAGAGCTTCACCGACGATCCCGAGGACGCCGACATCGTCGCCCAGATCAAGGAGCTGATCGAGACCCGCGTCCGCCCCGCGGTCGCCAATGACGGCGGCGACATCGTCTATCGCGGCTTCGACAAGGGCAAGGTCTACCTCCAGATGCAGGGCGCCTGCTCGGGCTGCCCCTCCTCGACCGCGACGCTCAAGAACGGGATCGAGCAGCTGCTCAAATATTACGTCCCCGAGGTCACCGAAGTGCGCGCCGTCTGATGGGCACGCCGCTCGACGATTCCGGTCTCGACACGATCTTCCGCACTGCCCGCACCTACAATGGCTATCTGCCCGGCGAGGTGACCGAGGCCGACATCCGCGCGATCTACGAGCTGCTCAAGATGGGCCCGACCTCGGCCAATATGCAGCCCGCGCGTTTCGTGTGGTGCCTGAGCCAGGAGGCCAAGGACAAGCTCGCCGACTGCGCGACCGGCGCCAATCCGCCCAAGATCCGCAAGGCGCCCGCCGCCGTGGTGATCGGCATGGACTATGATTTCCACGAACAGCTTCCCTGGCTGTTCCCGCACACCGACGCCAGGAGCTGGTTCCCCGATCCCGAGGCGCGCAAGATCCACGCGCTGCGCAACGGATCGCTGCAGGGCGCCTATCTGCTGATCGCGGCGCGCGCGCTCGGCTTCGACACGGGTCCGATGTCGGGGATCGACTTCGCGGCGACCGATCGCGCCTTCTTCGCCGACCAGCCTTCGGTCCACGCGAACTTCATCGCGACGATCGGCCGCGGCGACCCGGCGAGCATCTTCGGCCGCAGTCCCCGCCCGGCCTTCGAGCAGTTCAACAAGATTGCCTGACACGCTCGTCATCGATACCGCCACCGCCGCCTGCTCGGTCGCTTTGCTCAGCGGCGGCGCGGTGGTCGCCGCGCGGCACGAGGACGTCGGCCGTGGCCATGCCGAGCGGCTGATCCCGATGATCGCCGAGCTGCCGGATGGCGGACGTGCCGCGCGCATCCTGGTCGATTGCGGCCCGGGCAGCTTCACCGGCATCCGCGTCGGCATCGCCGCCGCGCGCGGGCTGGCGCTTGGCTGGGGCGCCGAGGTCGCCGGCTTCGCCTCGCTGCCGCTGGTCGCCGCCGCCGCACTTGCCGCCGATCCTGCGCTCGATGAACTTGCCGTCGTGCTCGAAGGGGGACATCGTGAGGTCTTCATGCAGGCCTTTACCCGCCCGCTGGCCGAAGCCGGCCCATTCGCCTCGCTGCGGCCCGATGCGGCGCTCGCCGCACTCGGAGGCCGTCCCGCCATCGGCAACGGCGTGCGCCACCTCGCCGCGCTCGATCCCGGCCTCGACCTGCGCGAGGCGCTGCCCCACGCGGCCGACGCCGCCCTGCTTCCGCCCGCCTTCGCCACGCTCCCTGCACGCCCGATCTACGGCCGCGCGCCGGACGCCAAGCCGCTCGCGTCATGAGCACCGCGCCGCAGCTCGTCGAGATCGTCCACGGCCGCCCCGCCGACCTTGCGACGATCAACGCGATCATGGCCGAGGCGTTCGACCCGCGCTTCGGCGAGGCCTGGACGCCGAGCCAGTGCATGGGGATGATCGCGCTGCCCGGCGTGTGGTCCAGCATCGCGTGGAGCGGTGCGCAGCCCGCCGGCTTCGCGCTCGCCCGCGCGGTCATGGACGAGGCCGAGCTGCTGCTGCTCGCCATCCGTCCCGCGATGCGCCGCCGCGGCATCGGCACCGCGCTGCTGCGCTCGATCGTCGCCGACTCGCGCGAGCGCGGCGCGTCGGTGCTGCATCTCGAGGTGCGCGCCAACAACGACGCCGTCCGTCTCTATCGCGCCGAAGGTTTCGACAAGATCGGCGAACGCCGCGACTATTATCGCGGCAAAGAGGGCAAGCTGTTCGACGCGCACACCTTTTCGCGCAAGATCGGCTGAAATCGGCGAACAGCATTCGCACTGGACTTGCAATTACTCCATTCCCGATCGATAGGCTGTCGCGCGGTGTGTAACCTTGCTGCCGCGGCACCAGTTCGAAAGGATCACAATGGACGCCCAGAACGACATGCAGGAAACGCTGGTCACGCTAACCGCCGATATTGTCGCAGCACATGTCAGCAACAATAGCGTCGCCGTTTCCGACCTCCCGTTGCTGATCGCCAATGTCCATGGCGCGCTGGTGGGGCTGGGTACCAAGGCGCCCGAGCCGGAAGCGAAGAAGCAGGAACCGGCGGTTTCGGTCCGCTCGTCGATCAAGCCCGACTATATCGTCTGCCTCGAAGACGGGAAGAAGCTCAAGATGCTGAAGCGGCATCTGATGACTCACTATCAGATGACCCCGGAACAGTATCGCGCCAAGTGGAACCTCCCCGCCGACTATCCGATGGTCGCTCCCAACTATGCCGAGCAGCGCCGCAACCTGGCCAAGAAGATCGGCCTCGGCACCAAGCGCCGCAAGCGCTGAGATTTATTGATTGGGGCGGTGCCGGCCCGCTCCTCCACCCGGCCACCGACGACAATATCCGATGGGTGGCCGGGTGGGGAGCGGGCCGCCACCGTAACTCAACCAGAAAGCGCCGGCTGGGCCCAGGCCTCGCCGGCGTTTCGTATTTTCTGGTCCCCTTTTCCGTAACGGTCATAAGCGCTACATCACCGCCATGGCCCGCAAGATCGACCTCGAAGCCCTTTGTCATGAGAAGGGCCTCCGCATCACCGAGCAGCGCAAGGTGATCGCCCGCGTCCTCTCCGAGGCGGAGGACCATCCCGATGTCGAGAAGGTCTATGCCCGCGCCTCGGCGATCGATCCCGGCATCTCGATCGCGACGGTCTATCGCACCGTCCGCCTGTTCGAGGAGGCGGGAATCCTCGACCGCCACGATTTCGGCGACGGCCGCGCGCGCTACGAGCCCGCGCCCGAAGCGCATCACGACCATCTGATCGACGTCGAGACGGGCAAGGTGATCGAGTTCGTCGATCCCGAGCTCGAGCTGCTCCAGAAGCAGATCGCCGAGCGCCTGGGCTTCCGCCTCGTCGACCACCGCATGGAGCTCTACGGCGTCGCGCTCGACCGGAAGAGCTGAGCTTTTGACCGCTGGCGTCGATCCCCGGCGCCTCGACGCCGCAAAGGGCCTCGCGACCAGGTTGACCCCGTCGGAATCCTTCCGCTTCTGGCGGCGGGTCGGGCTGCTGCTGCTCGCGGTGCTCAGCCATGTGCCGATGCACTATCTGTGGCGGCTCTTCCGCCTGCCCTCGCCCTGGCCGCGCTGGTTCCTGCGCCGCGCCGCGCGCATCGCGGGGGCACGGGTCGAGACGGTCGGCACGCCGCTGCGCCGCGACGTCTTCTACATTTCCAACCACCTGTCCTGGATCGACATCCTGTCGCTCGGCGGCGCGAGCGGCACCGCCTTCGTCGCCAAGGCCGAGATCGGCACGGCGCCGGTGGTCGGCTGGCTCGCCGGTCTCAACCGCACGGTCTATGTGAAGCGCGAGAACCGCATGGGCGTCGCCGAGCAGATCAACGCGCTGCGCGACGCGCTCGCCGAGAATTGGGCGATCACCGTCTTTCCCGAAGGCACCACCACCGACGGCCGCTCGCTGCTTCCCTTCAAGACACCGATGCTGCGCGTGCTCGAACCGCCGCCGCCCGGCGTGATGGTCCAGCCCGTCCTGCTCTTCTACGGCGCGGTCGGCGAGGAGATCGGGTGGATCGGCGAGGAAGGCGGGCTCAACAACGCGCGCCGCGTGCTGTCGCGCAAAGGCTCGTTCCCGCTGCGCATCAGCTTCCTCGAGCCGTTCGATCCGCGCGACTTTCCCGGCCGCAAGGCGATCGCGGCCGAAAGCCGCCGCCGCATCGAGGATGCGCTGGTCGCCGCTTTGGGCGGTCCGCTGCGCCCGTTCGGCTGGGCCGTCGCGCCGGTCAATTATGCCGGGCCGCCGCCCGCCGCGGGCTAGCGCCGCCGCTGCGGCAGCTTCTGCACCACCGGCTTCAGCGGGGCATAGGGCACGCCGCCATCGCTCACCACGTCGCGCGTCTCGACCACCGGGATGATCACGTCGTTGCTCGCGGTGACGACGTCGAATCCGGCGGTGCGGAGCGTGGCGAGGTCGGCGCGCAGGAACGGCGGTTCGGGCGCCTTGGCGATCTGCTCGGGCACCAGCCGCGGCACGCCGCGCCGCACGCGCGGATCGACGATCTCATAGTCGACGATCGACACCTGGCCGCCGAGCTCAGTGATCTCGAACAGCCGCTGCGCGAATTCGCGCGGAAAGCGGATGCAGCCGTGCGAGGCGGGATAGCCGGGAAGGTGCCCGGCATGCAGCGCGATCCCCGTCCAGGTCAGCCGCTGCATGAACGGCATCGGCGCGTTGCTGTAGAGGTTGGAGCGGTGGAACACGCGCTTCTGCAGGATGGTGAACTCGCCCACCGGGGTCGACTTGCCGCGCTTGCCGGTCGACACGGTGGAGGCAGCGATCAGCACGCCGTCGCGATACACATAGGCGATCTGCCCCGGCAGGCTGATCAGGATCGAGACCGCGCCCGGCCCGCCCGCCTTCTGATAGGCCGCTTCCTCGAGCCACGCCCATTGCCCGTTGCGCAGCAGCACCTCGTCGGTTCCGGCCGCGCGCACCTGCTGCGCGGCGGTGGGCGTTGCGGCGGCGAGCGCGAGCCCAAGCCCGCCTGCCAGCACCGCCCGCAACCCTGCCCGCACCACGCGCTTCTCCACTCGACTCGCCGATGGTTAACGGCGGTTTCATCAAGTTGGTGCCACGCAGGTATATCGATTCAAAGCTGAATCGGTGACCGGCACGGTCCCGTTCCGGGCCGGCCAACTACGACAAACCGGGCCACAGCCGGGGTGAAACGGTGTCGAAGCGGGAACATGTTCAGGCGAATCGCGACGATCATTTGCTATATTCCTGAAGAGAGCGAGTTTTGTTGGGGCGCAGAGAGCGCATGGATGAAATGATCGAAGTCGTGGCCTCGCGCCGCGCGTTCTTGAAGTCGGCGGCTGCGGTCGCGGGTACCGGATTGCTTGCCGGCTGTGCCGCGCGCACCGTCTCGACCGCCGCGGTTCCGGCCCCGCCGGTTCCCGTCCCCTCGCCCCCGCCGGTAGCGACCCCCGTGATCCAGCCCGCCCGCGCCGCCGCCGTCGCGCCGCGCGGCATCCGGCCCGAGCTGTTCCAGCGCGCCATGGCCGCGCTGCAGCGCCACGGCAGCCGCATCCGCCAGCAGGACCGCATCGCCATCGCCGATTTCTCGCTGCCCTCCTCGCGGCTGCGCTTCCACCTCGTCGACCTGCACAATGGCGCGACGCGCTCGATGCTGGTGGCGCACGGCATCGGCTCGGACCCCGAGCATACCGGCATGCTCCAGCGTTTCTCGAACGAGGTGAATTCGGAAGCGACCTGCGAGGGCGCGTTCCTCGCGTCCAACTATTATGTCGGCCAGCACCAGCTGTCGCAGCGGCTGATCGGGCTCGACGCCACCAACAACAACGCGCTCGACCGCGCGATCGTGATCCACGCCGCCTGGTATTCGAACGCGGATATGATCGCCAAGCACGGCAAGCTCGGCCGCAGCCAGGGCTGTTTCGCGGTGGGCGAGCGCGAGCTCGACAAGGTCTTCACCCTGCTCGGCGAAGGCCGCATGATCTACGCCGAAAAGAGCGCCTGATCCGGGTTAGTGGCGTCTGCCCTTCGTCCCGGCTAAAGCCGAGGCGATGACCGAAACCCTTTCCCCGGTCCTGCCCGACGAAGTGGACCGCGCCGCGCGCGAGGTGCTCGAAGCCGCCTGCGCCAAGGACTTGAGCCTTGCCACCGCCGAAAGCTGCACCGGCGGCATGCTCGCCTCGCTGCTCACCGATGTCGAAGGGGTGAGCTCGACCTTCGAGCGCGGCTTCGTCACCTATTCGATCGAGGCCAAGTGCGAGCTGCTCGGGCTGGCGCGCGATTTCGTGGAGAAATGCGGCGCGGTCAGCCGCGAGGTCGCGGTGGCGATGGCCGAGGGCGCGCTCGCGGGCAGCCACGCCGACATCGCGCTGTCGATCACCGGCTTCGCGGGCCCCGGCGGCCCGGACGACGAACCGGGCCTCGTCCACTTCGCCTGTGCGCGCAAGGGGCGCGAAACCGCGCATCGCGAGCAGCATTTCGGTGATATCGGGCGCGGACCGACCCGGATCGAATGCATGCGGGTGGCGTTGGAGATGCTCGGGGAGGCGATCCGCTGATGGCGAAGCACCGATTCTATTCGATCCATGCGCACGGGATGGTCCGCGTCGGCGCCTGCACGCCGCACGCCAGTGCCGGCGACATCGCCGCCAACACCGCCTCGCATATCGAGCTCGCCAAGCAGGGCGACGCCGCGGGTGCCGATCTGCTGGTGTTCACCGAGCTCGGCATCACCGGCTACGCGATCGACGACCTGCATTTCCAGGACGCGGTGCTGCGCGCCACGCGCCAGGGCCTCGCCGAGCTGATCGCCGCCACCGCCAAGCTGCGTCCCGCGCTGGTGGTCGGCGCCGCGCTTGAGCGCAATGGGCGGCTATATAACTGCGCGGTGGTGATCGCGCGCGGAAACGTGCTCGGCGTCGTCCCGAAGAGCTATTTTCCGAACTATCGCGAATATTACGAGAAGCGCTGGTTCGCCTCGGGCGCGGGCCTGTCGGGCGAGATCGAGCTGGCGGGGCAGACCGCGCCGTTCGGCACCGACCTGATCTTCGCCGCGGAAGACATGCCCGACTTCGTCTTCCACGCCGAGATCTGCGAGGATTTCTGGGCGCCGATCCCGCCCTCCACCTATGGCGCGCTCGCCGGCGCGACGATCCTCTGCAACCTCTCCGCCTCCAACGTCGTGGTCGGCAAGGCGCGCCAGCGCGCGATGCTGTGCGCGGCGCAGTCGGAGCGCGGGGTCGGCGCCTATGTCTTCTCCGCCGCGGGACCGGGCGAGAGCACCACCGATCTCGCCTGGGACGGGCAGAGCCTGATCCACGAGCTCGGCGACCTGCTCGCCGCGTCGAGCCGCTTCGATCTCGAGCCCGAGATCGTCCTCGCGGACATCGACGTCGCCCGCATCCGGCAGGAGCGGATGCGCTTCGGCACCTTCAACGATACCGCGGCGGCGCACGGCCATCCCGAGACCGAGTTCCGCCGCATCACCTTCCGCCACGATCCCGGCTTCGACGATCTCGGCCTGCACCGCAGGATCCGCCGCTATCCCTTCGTCCCCAACACCCCCGAGAAGCTCGACGAGGATTGCTACGAGGCCTTCAACATCCAGGTCGAGGGGCTGCGCAAGCGCATCGAAGCGACCGGCACGCAGAAGCTCGTCATCGGCATCTCGGGCGGGCTCGACTCCACCCATGCGTTGATCGTCGCGGCCAAGGCGATGGACCGGCTCGGCCTGCCGCGCGCCAACATCCTCGGCTTCACCATGCCGGGCTTCGCCACCGGCGAGGGCACCAAGGGCAATGCCTGGGCGCTGATGAAGGCGCTCGGCGTCACCGGCGAGGAGATCGACATCCGCCCCGCCGCGCGCCAGCTGCTGACCGACATGGGCCACCCCTATGCGGATGGCGAGCCGGTCTACGACATCACCTTCGAGAATGTGCAGGCGGGGCTGCGCACCGACTATCTCTTCCGCCTCGCCAACCAGCGCGGCGGCTTCGTGGTCGGCACCGGCGACCTGTCCGAGCTCGCGCTCGGCTGGTGCACCTACGGCGTCGGCGACCATATGTCGCATTATGCGGTCAACGCCGGCGTGCCCAAGACGCTGATCCAGTATCTGATCCGCTGGTGCGTCGCGACCGACCAGTTCGACGCCGAGACCGACAGGGTGCTCGAGGCGATCCTCGCGCAGGAGATCTCGCCCGAGCTGGTCCCCGCCGGCGCCGACGGCGCGCTGCAGAGCACCGAGGACAAGATCGGGCCCTATGGCCTCAACGACTTCTTCCTCCACTATACCGTGCGCCACGGCCTGGCGCCGTCGAAGATCGCCTTCCTCGCCTGGCACGCGTGGAAGGACGCGAGCGCCGGCGAATGGCCGCTCGGAATCCCGGCCGGGGCGCGCGCGCAATACGATCTCGCGACGATCCGCCACTGGCTCGAGAAGTTCCTGTTCCGCTTCTTCGTGACCAGCCAGTTCAAGCGCAGCGCGATCCCCAACGGACCCAAGGTCTCCTCGGCCGGCGCGCTTTCCCCGCGTGGCGACTGGCGCGCGCCGTCGGACGGTTCTGCGAAACCGTGGCTCGACGAGCTCGAGGCCAACGTCCCGAAAGGGTGAGGCTCTTTATTCGTCGCCCCGGCCCCCGAGCCGGGGTGGGCTTCTTCTCAGCGAGCGAGGCAGCCCTGTCCCGGGTCAAGCCCGGGATGACGAGGCAGGTCAGGTGACCAGCCGCTCCAGCCCGGCGATCGTGTCGGCCTCGCTCGCCGGCTTGTCGGTGCGGATGCGGCTGATCCGCGGGAAGCGCATCGCCAGCCCCGACTTGTGCCGCTTGGAAGCGTGGATCGAATCGAACGCGACCTCCAGCACCAGCGTCTTCTCGACTTCGCGCACCGGCCCGAACCGCGCCACCGTATGGTTGCGCACGAAGCGGTCGAGCCACTTCAGCTCCTCGTCGGTAAAGCCGAAATAGGCCTTGCCCACCGGCAGCAGCTCCGCCCCAAGAGCGGGATCGCCGGTCCATGCGCCGAACGTATAGTCCGAATAGAAGGACGAGCGTTTCCCCGAGCCGCGCTGCGCATACATCAGCACGCAATCGGCGTTGAGCGGATCGCGCTTCCATTTGTACCACAGGCCGACGCGCCGCCCGGTGACATAGGGGGAATCGCGCCGCTTGAGCATCACCCCCTCGATCGCGGCATCGCGTGCGCCCGCGCGCAGCTCCTCCAGCGCGGCGAAATCCGCCGCCTCGATCAGCGCCGAGACGTCGAACCGCTCGGGATCGAGCCGCGCCGCGAACTGCTCCAGCCGCACCCGCCGCTCGCTCCATCCCAGCTCGCGCAGATCCTCGGCCCCGTCGAACAATATGTCGTAGAGCCGCACGAACGCGGGATAGTCCGCCAGCATCTTCGCCGGCACCTGCTTGCGCCCGAGCCGCTGCTGCAGCGCGTTGAAGCTCGCCGCGCCGCCTTCCCCGCCCTGCGCCTCGCCCTTCACCAGCAGCTCGCCGTCGAGCACGCCCGGCGTCGCGAACGCCGCCGCGACTTCCGGAAAGCTCCCCGTGATGTCGTCGCCGGCGCGGCTGTAGAGCCGCGTCTCGCCCGCGACATGGACGAGCTGGACGCGGATCCCGTCCCATTTCCACTCGGCGGCATAGTCGGCGAGATCGACCTTGGTCTCCTCCAGCGGATGGGCGAGCATGAACGGCCGGAACACCGGCACGTCGGCCGCGGTCGGCTGCGCGCCGCGCCCCTCGGCCCAGTCGAACAGCGTGGCATAGGGCGGCTGCAGCCCGTGCCACACCTCCTCCACCGCATCGACATCGAGCCCGAACGCCTCGGCCAGCGCGGTCTTGGCGAGCCGCGCCGACACGCCCACGCGCAACGCCCCGGTGGCGAGCTTGAGCAACGCATAGCGTTCGTCGGCTTCGAGCCGGTCGAGCATCGCGCCGAGCGCCGCGGGCGCATCCGAGCGCGACAGGCTGCCGAGCCGGTCGACCACCGCGCTGACCGTCAGCGGCTCGTCGGCAGGGGGCGGCACCGCCGGCTCGGGCCAGATCAGCGCCACGGTCTCGGCGGTGTCGCCCACGAAATCGCGGCTCAGCTGGAACAACACCGGATCGACGCGTTCGTACACCAGCGCGCGGATGATCGCGGGCTTGACCGCGGCCAGGTCGAGATCACCGGTCAGCGCCGCCATGGCCCAGCCGCGGTCGGGATCGGGCGTCGCTTTCAGGTACGCGCCGATCAGCCGCAGCTTGGCGTTGCGCGAGCGTGTGTAGATCAGCCGGTCGAGCAGGTCGGCGAAAGCGCGCATGACGGCTGAACATGGCGCAGCCGCAACGGTTCCGCTAGACGATCGCCATGAAGCGCGTGCTCGCCGTCCTGCTGCTGCTCGCGCTGGCAGTTCCGCTCATCGGCTATCGCAACGCCACCGCCGATCCGGTCGTGCGCCGCGCCAATGTCGCGTTCGCGAGCTGGCCAGCAAACACACCGCCGATTCGCGTGGCGCTCCTCGCCGACATCCACGTCCAGGGCCCCGACCTTAGCCCCAAGCGGATGGCGCGCATCGCCGCGCAGGTGGACGCGCAGAAACCCGACCTCATCCTGATCGCGGGCGATTTCAGCGGCGACCGCACACTCCGCACACATCTCTATTCGGAGGCCGAGATCGCCGCCTCGCTCAAGGGCCTGAAGGCCCCGCTCGGCGTCTATGCCGTGCTCGGCAACCACGATCACTGGCGCGACGGCCCGGCGATGCGGCGCGCGGTCGCGGCCGCCGGCATCCCGGTTCTCGTCAACCAGGCAGTTCGCGCGGGACCGCTCGTCATTGCCGGGGCCGACGATATCCACACCCGCAACGCCGATGTCGAGGCGCTCACCCGATCCGCAGCGGCGCTGCCCGGCCCGACGGTGGTGCTGAGCCACAGCCCCGACATCGCGCCGCTGCTCCCGCCGCGCTTCGGGCTCGTCCTCGCCGGGCACACGCATTGCGGCCAGATCGTCCTCCCGCTGATCGGCTATCTCGCCACCGCTTCCCGCCACGGCGAGCGCTACGCCTGCGGCATGATCCGCGAGCCCGGCCGCACCACGGTCGTCTCGGGCGGGATCGGCACCAGCGTCCTTCCCTTCCGCTCCGGCGCGCCGCCCGATTTCTGGATCGTCACCATGGGCCCTCTCGCACCGGCCGCAACGCCGCGCTAGGCTTCGCGCCGCCCGCTGGGCCGGCCGCGATTCGCGCGTGCCGTTGGGAGGGATTTGCCCCGATGAAGACTGTCCTGTGCGCCGCGCTTGCGGCCGTTACGCTCGCCCCCATGGCCGCGGCCCAGACCGGCAACCCGCCGGCGGCGCCCACCGCGCCCGCCGCGCCCGCCGCGCCCGCCGCCGCTGCCGCCAAGTTCAACCTCGACACGCCGATCCAGGACATCGTCGCCGACGCCAAGGCGAAGGCCGTGCTCGACGCCGACCTGCCCGGCCTGACGACCCACGAATCCTACGAGATGTTCAAGAGCATGAGCCTCAAGCAGCTCTCGGGCTATGCCGCCGACAAGCTCACCCCCGAGGTGCTGGCCAAGACCGAGAAGAACCTGGCCGCGATCAAGTGATCGAACGACCCCGGGCGTGCGCGTCCGGGGTCAGTCCCGCGGGCCGAAATTGAGCCATCGCGTCACGCGATAGTCGAGCACGCCCACCACCAGATACACCGCCGCCTGCTTGATCCGCGTCCACGGACCGGTGCGTGCACGATGCAGCTCGGGCGTCACCTCGAGCGACCGCGCCACCTCGGCATCGACATAGGCGCGGACATGCGCGGCGAAGGCGCGGTCCTCGATGCGCAGCATCACCTCGAGGTTGAGGAACAGGCTGCGCATGTCGAAATTGGCCGACCCGATCTGCACGGCGTCGTCGATCACGAACAGCTTGGTGTGCAGCTTGGTCGGCAGATATTCGAAGATCCGCACGCCGCGGCGCAGCAGCCCGCGATAGGTGAAGCGCGCCGCCCAGATGGTCAGCGAATTGTCGGTGATCGAGGGCAGCACGATCCGCACCTGCCCCCCGCGCCGCGCCGCGCGCCCGAGCCGCAGCAGCATCGCCGGGCTCGGGAAGAAATAGGCGGCGAGGATGTCGATCCGCCGCGCATGCTTGAGGTCGCGCCGCACCGCGCGCGCCCAGGGGGAAAGCCGCCGCGTCGGCCCGCCCATCAGCCAGCGCAGCTTGCCCTCGGGCTCGCTCCAGTCGGCGAGCGCCTTGCGCAGCACGCGCAGCGGCGCGCGCGGCCGCTTCGCCCAGCGCCACAGCGCGTCGAAATAACCGCCGAGCCGGGCCGCGGCGGGGCCCTCCACCAGCAGTCCCAGGTCGCGCCAGCCGTCGCTCCCCGGCGCGCCGAAATAATCGTCCTGGATGTTGAACCCGCCGATGATCGCCCGCGCCGCCGCCGTCTCGGCATCGGCGAGCGCGACCTTCTGGTGGTTGCGCAGCAGGTAGCGGCGGCCCAGCCGCGGCACGAAGAAGCAGACATTGCCGCCCGCCTCGCGCAGCGGCGCGAAGAAGTCGTTGTCATAGGCCGGATCGCTGCCCAGCCCGTCGACGATCAGCGTGACCTCCACGCCGCGCGCGACCGCCGCGGTCATCGCATCGCGCACGCGTTCGCCGACCACATCGTCGGTGTAGATGTAATAGAGCAATCGCAGCGAGCGTTGCGCGCCTTCGATCAGCTCGATCAGCGCGCCGAGGCGGCGCGGCCCGGTGTCGAGCAGGGTCAGCCGGTTGCCCTCGACCGCGAACACGGGCTGCGGCGGCGGTTCGGGCGGCAGGCCGGGCGGGATGGCGGGTCGGTTCGGGTCGGCCTGCTGCATTCTGCCCGGCTTGCACGAAGCGCGCGCGCATCGCCAGCCCCTCGGCCTGTTGGCCCCGATTTCCTTGACTCTTGCGGGGGGCGTCCCTAAGTCGCCCGCTTTCCTGTATTCCCTGTCCGAAGGAAGCGTTTCATGGCGCGCGTCACAGTCGAGGATTGCGTCGACAAGGTCTCCAACCGGTTCGATCTGGTGCTGCTCGCCGCGCAGCGTGCGCGGCAGATCTCGGGCGGTGCCGAGCTCACGATCGAGCGCGACCGCGACAAGAACCCGGTGGTCGCGCTGCGCGAGATCGCCGAGGAGACGGTGCGTCCCGACAATCTCGAGGAATCGCTGGTCGGCAGCCTGCAGCGCGTGCAGATCGACGACGAGGAAGCGCCCGACGAGGTCGGCTCGCTCGCCGCCTCGGCCGAGGCGCTGCGCCTCACCGCCGCCGCCCCGCCGCGCAACCAGAATCTGGGCGCCGATTACGACGGTTGATCCGTTTCGGACCCGATCACGCGAATAGACGCCGGTATCCCCTTGGGATGCCGGCGTTTTTCATATTTTCCCGAGTCGAAACAAGCGCTTGATCGCTTCCGCCCCGAATCGGACAATCGCTGATCCGAATCGGGGGGAATGCCATTGCCGGGCATCGAGGCGGTCATCCTGGGCGTCGACGCCGTCGCGCGCGAAGCGATGCTGTTCGCTGCGATCGGCTTCCTCATCGGCGGGATCGACGATCTCGCCGTCGACCTGGTCTTCCTCTGGTCGCGCCTGCGCAAATCGCTGAAGCCCGCGCCGCGCCGCGCGCCGGTGCGTGACGGCGGCCGGCTCGCCATATTCGTTCCCGCCTGGGACGAATCCGCGGTGATCGGCCAGATGCTGCGCACCGCGCTCGCGCGCTACGACTATGCCGACTACCGGCTCTATGTCGGCGTCTATCCCAACGATCCCGCAACCCTCGCCGTCGCTGGCGCGGTCGCCGCCGAGGATGCGCGCGTCCGCATCGTGATCAACGAGCGGCCCGGCGGCACCACCAAGGCCGATTGCCTCAACGCGGTGTGGCGTGCGCTGATGCGCGACGAAGCGGTCGAAGGCCCCGTGCGCGCGATCGTCCTCCACGATGCCGAGGACGTCGTGCATCCCGACGAGCTCGGCGTGATCGCCGCCTGGCTCGCCGATCACCAGGCGGTGCAGATCCCGGTGCTTCCGTTGCCCGACCCGCGCTCGCCGCTGATCGCCGGCCATTATCTCGACGAGTTCGCCGAGGCGCATGCCAAGAACCTCGCGGTGCGCGAGGCGCTGGGCGCCGCGCTGCCATTCGCCGGGGTCGGCTGCGCGATCGACCGCGCATTGCTCGGCCAGATCGCAGAGGCGCGCGGCGGGCTGCCCTTCGACGAATCGAGCCTGACCGAGGATTATGAGCTCGGCCTCACCGTCGCCGCGATGGGCGGCCGGACCAAGCTCGCGCGCCATCGCGACGCCGACGGCCGGCTGGTCGCGGTGCGCGGCTATTTCCCCTCCGCGCTGCCCGCGGCGGTGCGCCAGAAAGCGCGCTGGATGACCGGCATCGCGCTCGCCGGCTGGGACCGCACCGGATGGGCGCACAAGGGCTCGATCGGCGAGCATTGGATGCGGATGCGCGACCGGCGCGCGACGCTGGCGATCCCGGTGCTGGCGATCGCCTATCTCGCGCTGATCGCGTGGGGCGCATCGCTCGCCGTCCATCTCGCCGCCGGCTCGTTGTTGCCCGAGCCGGAGGGCGCGGTGCGCTGGCTGCTCGCGGCGAACGGGGCGCTGCTCGGCTGGCGCGTGGCGATGCGCGCGCTGTTCACGGGCCGGGCCTATGGGGCGGTCGAAGCGCTGCTCTCGATCCCGCGCCTGTTCGTCGCCAATCTGGTCGCCCTGCTCGCGGCGCGGCGCGCGATCGCCATCTATCTTCCCACGCTGCGCGGCCAGCGCCCGGTGTGGGAGAAGACCGCGCATCATTTCCCCGACTCCGAGGAAAGCGAGCCCGCATGACCGGACGCGGGCGGCCGCTGCGCTTCGTCGCGCTGGTTGCCTTCGGCTGGGCCAGCGCACGCACGGTCATGCTCTGGCCCGAGGGCGCCACGCTGCCCGAGGCGATCGAGGCGGCCTTTCCGCTTCGCCCCGCCGCCGCCGCGATTCAGCCGCGCGCCGAACCCCGCCCCGCGACCCCGGCGATGCCGGTCGTGGCCGCCCCGCCGGCCGCGCCAGCCTTTCTCGCCAGCGAGCCCGCGGTGGTGCGCGGCGATCCGGCGCGGATCAGCCTGGCCATGCTCGGCCTGGTCTCGTTCGGGCGCGAGGAAACAATGGGCGTGCCGCCGGGCACGCTCCCGCGGCGTCCGGCGCCGCCCGCGATGCTCGCCGAACCTGCCCAGCCCGCGCGCTGGTCGGCGAGCGCGTGGTTCGTCACGCGGGGTGGCGCGGCGTCGGGCGGCGCGATGCTCGGCGGAGACCAGGCCGGGCTGCGCATCGCCTATCATCCCGGCAGCGGACGCATCGCGCTGTTCGCCCGCCTCACTGCGCCGCTCGCGGGACGCGGCAAGGAAGCGGCGGTCGGCCTCGACTGGCAGCCGACCGCGGCCCCCGTACGCGTCATCGCCGAGTATCGCGCCGGCCTCGACGGCGTACCGGGCGGGCCGGCGCTCGGCATCGTCGCGGGCGTCTACGCCGTGCCGCTTCCGCTCGATTTCCAGCTCGAGGCGTACGGCCAGGCGGGTGCGGTGGCGCGCAAGCGGATCGACCCGTTCGCCGACGGCGCGCTGCGCGTCACGCGCGAGATCGCGCGCGCGGGCGACGCCCGGCTCGACGTCGGCGCCGGCGCCTGGGGCGCGGCCCAGCGCGAGACGGCGCGGCTCGACATCGGCCCGAGCGCGATCGCCACCGTTCCGCTCGGCGACAGCGCGATCCGCGTCGCCGTCGACTGGCGCGAGCGCGTCGCGGGCAACGCCCGGCCGGGCTCCGGACCCGCGCTCAGCCTCGGTGCGGACTTCTGACCACTTTCCTGCGCGTCCGCCTTCCGCACGCCCCGATCAGCGGCTACGCATAAGCTGCCCATGGATCTCTACCTTCCCATCGCCAACCTCTCGGTCAACGCGGTCGTGATCGTGATGCTGGGGCTGGGCGTGGGGCTGCTCTCGGGCATGTTCGGCGTCGGCGGCGGGTTCCTCACCACGCCGCTGCTGATCGTCTACGGCATCCCGCCCACCGTCGCCGCCGCCTCCGCGGCGAGCCAGGTGACCGGCGCGAGCGTGTCGGGCGTGTTCGCGCATCTGCGGCGGCAGGGCGTCGACATGCACATGGGACTCGTGCTGATCGCGGGCGGCGTGCTCGGCTCCGGGGCGGGGGCGATCCTGTTCCGGCTGCTCCAGGCGAGTGGCCAGATCGATACCGTGATCGCCATCCTCTACGTCCTGATGCTGGGCTCGATCGGCTGGCTGATGCTGTCCGAGTCGCTCGGCGCGATCCGCGCCTCGCGCATCGGGGCCGCGCCCCGCGCCAAGCGGCGGCGGCACCACCCCATGGTGGCGGCGTTGCCGCTGCGCTGGCGCTTCTACCGCTCGGGCCTGTACATCTCGCCGCTCGCGCCGCTGCTGCTGGGGTTCGCGACCGGAATCCTGACGATGCTGCTCGGCGTCGGCGGCGGCTTCATCCTGATCCCGGCGATGCTCTATCTGCTCGGCATGCCGGCGCAGGTCGTGGTCGGCACCTCGCTGTTCCAGATCCTGTTCGTCAGCGCCGCGGCGACGATGGTGCATTCGGTGACGACCAAGGCCGTCGACATCGTCCTCGCCACGCTCCTGCTGCTCGGCTCGGTGGTCGGCGCGCAGCTCGGCGCGCGCTTCGCCGCACGCGCCAAGCCCGAATATCTCCGTCTCGTCCTCGCGGTGATGGTGCTGCTGGTGGCGCTGCGCATGGTGCTCGGCCTCGCCTGGCGCCCGGACGAGATCTACACGGTGCAGCTGGGATGAGGCGGGTGCTTGCATGGGTTTCAGCTTCGCTGAAACGCGGCGCCGGCGCGCTCCCCCACCCGGCCGCCCAACGCCAGTACCCTATGGGGGGCCGGGTGGGGGACCGGGCCGGCGCCGCACGACAAACAACGCTTCTCCTCGCGCTCGCCGCGCCGCTGCTGCTCGGCCAGGCCAAGCCGGTGCTCGTCCCCGACGTGTCGCAGCGCGAGATCGAGATCGCCTATTCCTTCACCGGCGCCGACCTGCTGCTGTTCGGCGCGATCGTCCATGCCGGCGGCAGCGCGGCGGAACCGGGCGAGCCGCCCGCCGACATCGTCGTCGTCGTGAAGGGCCCGACCGAATCGGTGCTGGTGCGCGAGAAGCAGAAGATCGCGGGCATCTGGGTCAACGCCGACCGCACGCGCTACCGCTCTGCCCCGTCCTTCTACGCCATCGCCTCGTCGCGCCCGATCCGCGACATCGTCGACGCGCGCACCCGCGCGATCTACGAACTCGGGCTCGACAGCCTCCAGCTCTCCCCCGCCTCGGGCGCGGTGCCGGCGGTGCAGGCACGGTTCGATTCGGGCCTTGTCGACCTCAAGAAGCGCACCGGCCTCTATTACGAGGCGCCCGGCTCGGTCGAGATCTCGGACGGCGTGCTCTACCGCGCCCGCGTCAACATCCCCGCGCGCGTCCCCGTCGGCCGCTTCACCGCCGAAACCTTCCTGATCCGGGACGGCCGCGTCCTCGCCGCCGCGGTGCGCGACATCGACATCCGCAAATCGGGGTTCGAGCGCTGGATCGCGCGCGCCGCCGAGCGTTCCTCGGTGGTCTACGGCATGGCGGCGGTGCTGCTCTCGGTCTTCTTCGGCTGGGCGGCGGGTGCGATCTGGAGGCGATTCTGATTCTCGCGCGAACCCAATATTTACTTTGAATGCTCCATATCGGTCCGGTTTGAACCGGGGAGCGATGCGCGTTGATGACCGAGGATCTGGGCGGGCAGCATTTTGATCATATCCGCCCCGCCTCCGATGCGGTGGCGCCGGCGGCGGCCAGCGCGCTCACCGGCATCGGCGCGGTGTTCGCGATCGGCGGCGCGTCGAGCGAAGTCGTGCTCGATCCCGCCGCGCTCGAAGCGCTCTCGGGCAGCGCCGATCCGGCGGTCGCCAATGCCGGCACGGTAGGCAGCCAGGTCAAGATCCGCGCCGGCACATCATGGCTCGTCGCCAGCGTCCGCTCGCTGCGCTATGACGACGCCAACGGGCGCATCCTCGCCCAGGTCGATTTCCTCGGCGAGGGCGTCGAGGAGAAGCTGACCGGCAAGCTCTACGGCTTCCGCCGCGGCGTCACCCGCTATCCCGCGCCGGGCACCGCGGTGTTCCCGATCTCGACCGCGGACCTCAAGCAGATCTACGCCGCCGACGACCGCCCGCATATCGAGGTCGGCAACGTCTATCCGACCCGCGACATCCGCGCCGCGCTCTATGTCGACGCGATGCTCGGCAAGCATTTCGCGCTGCTCGGCTCGACCGGCACCGGCAAGTCGACCAGCGCCGCGCTGATCCTCCACCGCATCTGCGAGCTCGCGCCGCGCGGCCATGTCGTGATGATCGACCCGCACGGCGAATATTCGGCGGCGTTCCAGACCAATGGCGCGCTGTTCGACGTGTCGAACCTCGCCATGCCCTATTGGCTGATGAACTTCGAGGAGCATTGCGAGGTCTTCGTCACCACCGAGGGCTCGGACCGCCAGATCGACGCCGACATCCTCGCCAAGTGCATCCTGATGGCCAAGCAGAAGAACCGGCTCGCCGCCGAGTTCGGCAAGCTCACGGTCGATGCGCCGATCCCCTATCTCCTCTCCGATCTCACCACGATCATCCAGAACGAGATGGGCAAGATGGACAAGGCGACCGACACCGCCCCCTATCTGCGCCTCAAGGGCAAGATCGACGAGATCAAGGCCGATCCGCGCTACGCCTTCATGTTCTCGGGCATGCTCGTCGCGGACACGATGGCGAATTTCATCAGCCGCATCTTCCGCCTGCCCGGCGACGGCAAGCCGATCTCGATCATCGACGTGTCGGGCGTGCCGAGCGAGATCACCAGCGTGGTCGTCGCGGTGCTCAGCCGCATGGTGTTCGACTATGCGATCTGGTCGCGCGGCGAGGCGCAGCGCCCGATCCTGCTCGTCTGCGAGGAAGCGCACCGCTACGTTCCCAACGAGCGCAACGCCGACGGCTCGTCGGTCGGGCGCATCCTCAGCCGCATTGCCAAGGAAGGCCGCAAATACGGCGTCTCGCTCGGCCTGATCACGCAGCGCCCGTCGGATCTCGCCGAGGGCGTGCTGTCGCAGTGCGGCACGATCATCGCGATGCGCCTCAACAACGATCGCGACCAGGCCTTTGTCCGCGCGGCGATGCCAGAGGGCGCGCGCGGCTTCCTCGATTCGATCCCGGCGCTGCGCAACCGCGAGTGCATCATGGTCGGCGAGGGCGTGGCGACGCCGGTGCGCGTCTCGTTCGATTCGCTCGACGAGGCCAAGCGGCCGGCATCGAGCGATCCGCTGTTCTCCGAGCTCTGGAAGCATAGCGGCGGCGAGGAAGCGAGCCTCGAGCGCACGATCCGGCGCTGGCGCTCGCAGGGGCGTTAATTCAGTTTGACCCGGATTGAAGTTCCCCTGCGAATGCAGGGGCCTAGAGCCGCAGGCGGCGCGCTTCCGACTCTGGCCCGCTGCTTCCCCAGGGGAACAACGGGCGCTTCTAAGGAACCTTCAGCACGAAGCGATCGGTCGGCAGCGCTTCTCGCATGAACGCGGCTTGGCGTATCGCGCCGCGGAACGGATTGACCTTGTTCATGCGCATGCCGACGCATGCCCGGCCCGGTCCCTGCGGCGTGAACGCCACCGCCGCCTCGGCCTGCGGCACGCCGTCGACATAGGATCGGTAGGTCGTCCCGTCATAGCTCTGCGCGACATGGTACCAGCGCCCGACCGGAAACAGCTTCCCGGGCACGATCAGCGGATGGTTGTAGCCCTCGCCGCGCATGAACGCGTCGAGATACCAGCTCTGCCCGACGACGCGGATCTCGAACAGCATGCGCGTGCGGCTCATGCCCGGCGCGGCGGGCGGCGTCTCGAGGCTTTCGAGATGGAACCAGCGCTGCTCGAACGCGCCGCCATCGGGGCGAAACAGCGCCTCGAAGGTGAAGCGCTCGGCGCCGGCGAGCGGATGCGCGTCGAGGAACAGCGCATCGTCGACCCCGTCGAACTCGACCGCGCGGCCGAGCGGCGAGCGGATCACGCGCGGCGCGCCCTCGGCGCGAACGGCAAGCCCGCCGATCCGCTTGAGGTTATCGAAGGTCCAGATCTCGGTCCGGCTGCGCGCCACGGCCGGCGTCGCCGCCACCGCCGCCAGTCCGCCGATCAGCGTCCGGCGATCGATCACTCCTCGCGCTCGGCCTTCTGACCCCGCGTGCCGCCGACCGGCACCGCGAGCAGCCGGGCGAGCTTCGCCTTGAACTCGCGCAGGTCGCCGCCGCTGAGCGACTGGACGACCGAGAAGGACACCGAGCGCGGATTGATCGCGGTGCCGTTGCGATAGAGCTCGTAGTGCAGGTGCGGGCCGGTCGAGATGCCGGTCGAGCCGACATAGCCGATCACCTGGCCGCGCGTGACGCGCTGGCCCGAGCGCACCGCGATCCGGCTCATATGGCCATAGCCGGTGCCCATGCCCGCGCTGTGATTGAGCCGCACGAAATTGCCATAGCCGCCGTTGCGCCCGGCAAAGGCCACCGTGCCGTCGTTCGCCGCGCGGATCGGCGAGCCATAGCCCGCGGCGATGTCGAGCCCCTTGTGCATGCGCGAGAAGCCGAGCACCGGGTGACGGCGCAGGCCGAAGCCCGAGCTGATCCGCCCCGCCGCGGGCATCGCCATCTGCCCCTTGCGCTCGCCCGTGCCCTTGCCGTCGTACCAGGTGGTGCGGCCATCCTCTTCCCAGCGCACCAGCTGCAGCTTGCCGGCATCGCCGTTGAGCCCGGCATAGAGCAGATTGCCCATCTGCACCTCGCCGGTCGCGGCGCGGGCCTGCTCGACGATGATGTCGAACTCGCTGTCGGCGCCGACGCGGCCGATCGGCACGCGCGTCGCGATCGAGCGGATATAGGCTTCGACCGCCTTGGCCGGCACGCCCGCGGCGCGCGCCGAACGGTAGAGGCTGTCGCCGACCCGCCCGCGCACGCGCAGCGGGGTATGGTCGATCGCGATCGGAATCTCGTTGAGCGCCAGTGCGCTACCGCTGCGCACCAGTTCGAGGCTCAAGTCGAAGCGCGCACGGAACGCCAGCTTCTCCAGCGGCCGCGGCTGCGACTTGTCGAGGCGGCGGCCGAGCGTCAGGTCGAGCTGCGTGCCGGACTTGAGGTCGCCGAGCGCCACCGCTCCCGCCACGAGGTCCGCGGCACGCGCGGCATCGTCCTTGCCGACGCCCGAGCGCATCAGCGCGGCCTGCAACGCGCCGCCGCTGCCCAAGGTCACCGTGTGCTGGAGGATCGGGCGCTCCGGCGTGTCGGTGAGGTTGGCGACGAGGCTGGTCGCGCCGAGCTTGCTGCCCGTCGTCGATCCGGCGGCGAGCGGCGCGATCGCCTGGGCGCGCGCGATGTCGGCGTCGGTCCCGGTCAGCGCGCCGGGCACGCTCGCATAGATCGGGCGCTCGAAGCCGGGCGAGAGCAGCACCACCGCTGCGCACAGCCCCGCGCAGGTCGCCGCGCCGCGGAACCATTCGCCGCTGCCGATGCGCGAGCCGAGATCGGGGACGAGGTCGAGATCGGGGAAGCGCTCGCGCAATTTGTCGGCGATGGTCGGCTTGCGGATCGCAAGCGCGCGGCCGAACGAGCGCGCGCTGGTGCCGCCCGCTTGCTCAAGCCCATGATCGCCGCGCAAGAACAAGGTGCGCCGCCCCCCAAGTCAATACTGTGCGCCGACCCCCGGCACCGGGAGAATCACTGTGGAACCAAGTCCCTAAAGTCAAATTAAGCAGGCCGCTCGATATGAGTAGTTGCGGCGAATCGTGCGGCGGCGGGGGTGGGTCGTGCGAGCCCCCTTCCTGTCTCCGGAACGACTAACACAGGCACTTGCGCGCTTGGCGCGCCCGCCCGATCTTGGCGATGAAATGAGCCGTTTCTCCAACAGCCCGGTCACTGCGGTGCTCGGGCCGACCAATACCGGCAAGACGCATCTCGCGATCGAGCGGCTCATGGGCCATTCGAGCGGGATGATCGGCTTTCCGCTGCGCCTGCTCGCGCGCGAGGTCTATGATCGCGTCGTCGCGGTGAAGGGGCCGAAGGAGGTGGCGCTGGTCACCGGCGAGGAGCGCATCGTCCCGCCCGGCGCGCGCTGGTTCCTGTGCACGGCCGAATCCATGCCGGCCGACAAAGACGTGGGCTTCGTCGCAATCGACGAGGGCCAGCTCGGCGCCGATCCCGAGCGCGGCCATGTCTTCACCGACCGCATCCTGCGCGCCCGCGGCCGCGACGAGACGATGATCCTGGGCTCGGATTCGCTCCGCCCCGTGCTGCGCAAGCTCGTGCCCGACGCCGAGATCGTCTCGCGCCCGCGCTTCTCGACCCTGCGCTATGCCGGCGCCAAGAAGCTTTCGCGCTTGCCCAAGCGCTCGGCGATCGTCGCCTTCTCGGCCGAGGAAGTCTATGCCGTGGCCGAGGCGCTGCGCCGCCTGCGCGGCGGCGCGGCGGTGGTGATGGGCGCGCTGTCGCCGCGTACCCGCAACGCCCAGGTCGCGATGTTCCAGTCGGGCGAGGTCGACTATCTCGTCGCCACCGACGCGATCGGCATGGGGCTCAACCTCGATGTCGGCCATGTCGCCTTCGCCTCGCTCTCAAAGTTCGACGGCAAGCGCCAGCGCCGCCTGACCATCGCCGAAATGTCGCAGATCGCCGGCCGCGCCGGGCGCCACCAGCGCGACGGCACCTTCGGCGCGCTGGTCGAGGAAGGGCCCGGCGCCTTCCTCCCCGAAGAGATCCAGGCGATCGAGGATCACAGCGTGCCGGCGCTGGATCACCTGTTCTGGCGCGAGGGCGAGCCCGACCTTTCCGGCATCGACGCGCTGATCGCGAGCCTCGAGCGCAAGCCCGACTCCCCCGTGCTGCGCGCCGCGCCCGAAGCGGTCGATCTGGGCGTGCTCAAGCGGCTCGCGGGCGAGGATTGGGTGCGCGATCGCGTGCGTGCTCCCAAGGCCGTCGCGCGGCTCTGGGCGGCGTGCGGCCTGCCCGATTTCCGCAAGCTCGGCGCCGATCCGCATGCCCGCTTCGTCGCGCGCGTGTTCCGGCACCTCAGCGAAGGCACCGGCCATATCCCGCACCAATGGTTCGCCGACGAGATCGCCCGGCTCGACCGCATGGACGGCGATGTCGAGACGATCGCCGGGCGCATCGCCGCCGCGCGCAGCTGGGCCTATATCGCGCAGCGCGCCGACTGGCTCGCCGACCCCGCGCTCTGGGCCGAACGCACCCAGTCGCTCGAGGAGAAGCTCTCCGACGCGCTCCACGCCAGCCTGACTCAGCGCTTCGTCGACAAGCGCACCACGGTGTTGCTGCGCCAGATCGGCGCCGGCGCCGCGCACTTGCCCGTGGTGGTCGGGCCGGAGGGCGAGGTCAGCGTCGAGGAGCATGTCCTCGGCCATCTCCACGGCTTCCGCTTCGTGGTCGAGCCCGGCGCGCGCGCCGCCGACAAGCGCATGCTGCTCGCCGCCGCCGAGAAGGGCCTCGCGGGGGAGCTGCGCCGCCGCGGCGACGCGCTGGTGGCCGCCGCGGACGAAGAACTTCTCCTCGTTCCCCGGCGAAGGCCGGGGCCCAGCGACGAACCGACCGAGACCGGGCCCCGGCCTTCGCCGGGGAACATCGAATGGCGCGGCGTGCCGATCGCCACGCTCGAGCCCACCGGGAACCCGGTCCGCCCGCGCATCCGGCTGGATCGCGCGCTCGACGTGCTCGACGCCCGCATCCGCGCCGCCGCCCAGGCGCGGATCGAGCGCTGGTTCGCCGATCGCATCGCGGCCGACCTCCCCGATCTCGCCACGCTCGACGCGCTCAGCCGCGATACCGGTGCCGGCGGCCGCGTCCGCGCGCTCGCCGGGCTGCTGGTCGAGGCCGGCGGCCTGCTCCCGCGCCGCGCCGCCGGCGCGCTGGTCGAAACGCTCGACCCGAACGATCGCAAGCGGCTGCGCAAGGCCGGGGTGACGATCGGCACGCTCGACATCTTCGCGCCCGCCCTGCTCAAGCCGCGTCCCGCCGCCGCGCGCCGCGCGCTGCTCGGCCTCGACGGCGCGCCGCCCGAGGGCGCCACCGTGCTGCCCCGCGCCGCGCCCGGTGCCGAGCTCGACCATGGCTTCCGTCCGTTCGGCGCCCAGGCGGTGCGCATCGACCTCGCCGAGCGCATCGCGCGCGCCGCGCATGACGCGCGCAAGGGCCGCACCCCCTTCGCCCCCGATCCCGCGCTCGCGACCTCGATGGGCCTCACGCCTGACACGCTGGCGCGGCTGATGGCGCAGATCGGCTTCCAGGGCGTGCGCACCCCCAGAAGCGAGCCGCAGCGCTGGGTGTGGAAGGGCCTCACCCCGCTCGCCAAGCCCAAGGCGCCGCCGCGCGACACCTCGATGGGCCGCGCCTTCGCCGCGCTCGCGGAGCTTGCCGATGAGTGAGGGCGCGATGCGGCTCGACCGCTTCCTGTGGTTCGCGCGCCTGGTCAAGACGCGCAATGCCGCACAGGACATGGCCGAGGCGGGGACGCTGCGGCTCGACGGGCGCCGGATCGAGCGCTCCTCGGCGCAGGTCCGGATCGGCTCGGTGATCGCCTTCCCGCTGCGCGGCAAGGTTCGCGTGCTGCGTGTCGAGGCGCTGCCGCGCCGCCGTGGCCCGGCGCCCGAAGCCGCCGCGCTCTACCTGGAATTGCTCCCCGGTCCCACGGCGCCCGCGGAAACGCACAAACTCTAAGAACGTATCGCAGAAAGCGTCTCTTGATTGACGCGCCCGGAACGCGGGCATAGCAGGAAGGGGTTCACCGCCCGCAAGGGCGCTCTAGGGGCCTGAAACCGCTATGACCTATGTCGTCACCGATGCCTGCATCCGCTGCAAGTATATGGATTGCGTCGAGGTTTGTCCGGTCGACTGCTTCTACGAGGGCGAGAACATGCTCGTCATCAACCCCAACGAGTGCATCGACTGCGGCGTGTGCGAGCCCGAATGCCCGGCCGAGGCGATCCTGCCCGATACCGAGAGCGGCCTCGAGCAATGGCTCGAGCTCAACAACACCTTCTCGGCGCAATGGCCCAACGTCACGCGCAACGCCGGTCAGACCCCGGCCGACGCCGACGCGCACAAGGGCGAAGAGGGCAAGTACGACAAATATTTCTCGCCCGAACCCGGCTCGGGCGACTGAGCGCGCGCGCCCGGGCTGAAATCGATTGCGGCAAGGCGTGCCGCAACGCACCATCCGTCTATCCACAGGATTCCGGGGTGGTAATTTTATTTCATCTGTGTTAAACAACGCGTCGGACGCGAGGATTCGCGTTTCGGTACTGGAGACCGTTGTTGATTTGCCCCGATCGGCGTCATCTCCCCGGTAAACGCACCGGGCGGCCGACGCAATCCCAAAGGGGCCACGTGGATTAGAAAGGCTTCCCCCAAATGGCTGCCAAGGCGCTGTCCTTCGATGTCGGCGATTATGTCGTTTACCCCAAGCACGGCGTGGGCCGTGTGATCGAGCTCCAGAAGCAGGAAATCGCGGGCATGCAGCTCGAGCTGTACGTGCTCCGCTTCGAAAAAGAGAAGATGACGCTGCGCGTTCCGACCAACAAGGCGGAGAGCGTCGGCATGCGCAAGCTGTCGAGCGACAAGACGCTCAAGGAAGCGCTCGACACGCTCAAGGGCAAGCCCAAGGTCAAGCGCACCATGTGGTCGCGCCGCGCGCAGGAATATGAGGCGAAGATCAACTCGGGCGACCTCGTGTCGATCGCCGAGGTGGTCCGCGACCTGTTCCGCGCCGACGATCAGCCCGAGCAGAGCTATTCCGAGCGCCAGATCTTCGAGGCCGCCGCCTCGCGCCTCGCGCGCGAGCTCGCCGCGATGGAGGAGATCGACGAGAAGGCCGCGCTCGAGAAGATCCTCGACATCCTGCGCAAGGCCGCGGCGATCTACAACAAGGACAAGGCGCCGGCCTGAGCCGGGTCCGCGTCGAACCGAAGAGGGCGGTCCGCGACGGCCGCCCTTTTTGTTTGCGTCGCCTTCGCGGCGAGTGTATTAGACGCGCAACACACATAGGAGAGTCGTGATGAAACTCGCTCTTGCGCTCGCCGCCGCGGTGCTGCCGCTCGCCGCCTGCAACTTCGCCAACGGGATGAGCGGCGATGTCGTCCAGCCGAGCGGATCGGGCGGCACGCGCAGCTTCCAGGTCGCCGATTTCACCGGCGTCTCGCTGCGCGGATCCGACGATATCGAGATCCGGAGCGGCGCGCAGTTCTCGGTCACCGCGACCGGCGACGCCGACCTGCTCGACAAGCTCGAAATCCGCAAGGACGGCGACGTGCTGCGCGTCGGCCGCAAGGAGGACGCCTGGAACTGGGGCCGCGGCAAGAGCGCGAAGATCACCGTCACCATGCCGAGGCTCGTCAAGGCCGGCGTGGCCGGTTCGGGCAACATGACCGTCGATCGCGCCGAAGGCGATTTCGACGGCGCGATCTCGGGCTCGGGCAACATGACGATCGCCGACCTCAACGCCGGCAAGACCGAGCTGTCGATCTCCGGATCGGGCGACCTGCGGATCCTGCGCGGGCAGGCCGGCGCGATCGATGCGTCGATCGCGGGCTCGGGCGATATCGATGCCGCCGGCCTCAAGGCACAGCGCGCCGACCTCTCGATCGCCGGCTCGGGCAACATGCGCGCCCAGGTGAGCGGCGAGGCCGACATCTCGATCGTCGGCTCGGGCGATGTCGAGCTCACCGGCGGCGCCAAATGCTCGGTCAGCAAGATGGGCTCGGGCGAGGCGCGTTGTAGCTGATTCGCCGCGCCGGCGCGCGTAGGCGGGCAGCTGATCGCTTGCGCAGGACGGGGCATCGGTGCGATGCCTCGCCCATGCGCGCCGTCCTGCTGATCCCGCTCGCCCTTTTCGCCGCCGGGGCCGCTCCGGCGCCCGAGGAGCGCCGTGTCCTGCTCACCGGCTTCGATCGGATCCGCGTCGACGGACCGTTCGCGGTGCATGTCGTCGCGGGCTCGCCCGCCGCCACGGTCAGCGGCGATCGTCGCGCGGTCGAACGGGTGAGCGTGCGCAACCAGGGCGGGGTGCTGGTGGTCTCGCGCAACATCCAGACTTCGGACGGCTGGAGCGGAAACGAGGCACTGGCCACCGTCACCGTCGCGGTGCCGCGGCTGCGCACCGCCAACATCAACGGCGGGGGCAAGCTCGAGATCGATCGGATCGAGGGCCAGCGCGTCGAGCTCGGCGTCAACGGGGCGGGATCGCTGAACGTGGCGCAGATCGCCGCCGACCAGCTCGTCACCACGCTGACCGGCACCGGCCTGATCAAGCTCGGCGCGGGCACCGCGCGCACCGCGCGGTTCATGAACTATGGCGCGGGCTCGATCGACGCCACGGGCCTCGCCGTCAACGACCTCACCGTCCATTCGCAGAGCGCCGGCGACGCCAGCTTCACCGCGCGCTTCACCGCCGCACTCTCCGTGCTCGGCACCGGCGCGGTGCGCGTCGCGGGCAATGCCGCGTGCAAGATCGCCGGCCCCGGTCCGGCGAGCTGCGGGAGCAAGGCCGAGCGGCGCTAGGCCGACTCAGGCCGCGATCGGGAAGCGCAGCAACCGGTCCTCCAGCGCCACCAGCGCTTCCGCCCCGCGCCCGACCGCGCGGACGATCTCCGGATGATGCGCGTCGAGCCCGCCGGTCAGCGCGCCGAACGCCGGCAGGATCAGCTTGGTGCCGGTCGCGACGAAGCACCGCCGCGCGACCTGCCGCCCGCGCAACCGCACGCGCAGCTTGGGGTGGAAATGCCCGGACAGCTCGGGCCGCGGTTCCCCTGGCTCGGCCTCGTGCCGGAGCAGCAGCCCGTCGACCTCGATCTCCTCGACGATCTCGCCCCCGCAATGGTCGATCAGCCCGGCATCGTGGTTGCCGGTGATCCACACCCAGCGCAACGAGCCGGTGAGCGCCGTCAGCGCGTCGCGCGCCGCGGCGGGCAGGCGCTCGCACCCCGCCGAATCATGGAAGCTGTCGCCCAGGCACCACAGCTCGCGCGCCTGCGTCCGTTCGGCCAGCGCCGTCAGCGCGGCGAGCGTCGCCATCGAATCATAGGGCGGCAGCATCTGGCCCTTGAGCGCGAACCAGCTCGCCTTCTCGAAATGCAGGTCGGCGACGATCAGCGCCCGCCGCGCAGGCCAGTAGAGCGCGCCCTCGGGCAGCGCGCGCAACTCGTGACCGGCGAACGAAAAGGGAACCATGACGCCGCTATCGCCGCGCGCGGCGCGCGCGTCAACCGAGCCGGCTCGCGACTCCGCTCTGGCGCGGCAGCAGGAACCGCACCTTGCGGTCCGGAAAATCGATCTCAACCCGGCGGAAGGCGTGCAGCGCATCCATGCCGAGCATCAGCGCGGGCTCGTCGGACAAGCCGAAATGCTCGAACGGCGGAATGTCGGCGAACGCCACGGGCACGCCGCGCAGAGCAACGCCGCCGATCTGCACGCGATCGGCGATATGATAGTTCACCGTCAATTTCTCGCCGGTCACGCTTGTCATCACGATCGGCCCCTTGAGCCGCGCGCTCCGCATCTTCCGCTGCAGCGCCATGTTGCCGATGCTGATCTGCGATCCGGTGTCGAGCACGACGGTGACCTTCGCCCCCTCGAAGCTCGCCTCGGTCACGATCAGCTGGCCGAAGCGGTTCTTCGCGGTGATCACGATCTCGTCGGCGCCGACCGGGATCGCGCTGCGCTTTCCGCCGGCCCGGCGCGACGGGCGTACCGCCATTCGCCGCTTGTCGAAATCGATCGACACCATGTGCGTGCGCAGCTGCTCGATTCCCACCAGCCCGTGCGCGCCCATATGAGTCGCTTCCAGCGCGGGTGCGTTGAACGCCTGCTGGTCGCGCACCGGCCCCATGCTGAGCGAAGGGACGACCACGGTCGGCACCCTGGTACTGCCGGTCATCGTCGTCAGCGTGATCTGCGGGCCCGGCGAAAGCCGCAAATTGCCGGCGAGCTGACGCGAGACGACGGAGCGCTCGGCGCCGGTGTCGATGATGAAGGGCTGCGGCGCGCTGCCGTTGATCGAGACCGGCACGGTCATGCGATCGGCCACCATGCCCAGGGCCAGCGTGTTGGCGTCGTCCGCCGCGGCCGGCGCACCCGGGGCGGCTGCGGGCGTCGCCGTCTCCTGTGTCGCGGCGGGGGCGGCGGCGAACGCGATCAGCAAAGGCATCAACAGGCGCAGCTGCATGGCGCAACCATGATACGCCTGTTCATGCTGCGCAGCAATTGCCGTTGAGCGGCAAGAATCTGACGTTAGTCGAGCCGCATCGCCTCCGCCGCCAGCGCTTCGGCCTCGATCAGCATCTCGTCCTCGACCGCGCCCTGCGCCACCGTCTCGCGCCCGATCATGATCAGCACCGGCACCGCCATCGGGCTGACCCGGGGCAGGTCGACATGCTCGAGTCTGTCCGCCGCGGTGTCGAGCAGCCGCGCGAGCCGCCCGACATCGGTCATCCGCGCCCGCGCATCCGCCCAGGCGGCCTTGAGCAGCAGGTGATCGGGCTCGTACTTGCGCAGCACGTCGTAGATCAGGTCGGTCGAGAAGGTGACCTGGCGCCCTGTCTTCTTCTTGCCCGGCTGCTGGCGCTCGACCAGCCCGCCGATGATCGCCACCTCGCGGAACGCGCGCTTCAGGAGCGCCGAGCCCTGTACCCAGTCGACGAACTCGTGCTCGAGGATATCGGGCGAGAACAACGGCGCCGGATCGGCGATCTTCTCGAGCCCGTACACCGCCAGCGCATAGTCGTTCGCCACGAACCCGATCGGCTTGAGCCCCAGCGCCTCCATCCGCCGCGTCACCAGCATGCCCAGCGACTGGTGCGCGTTCCAGCCCTCGAAGCTGTACACCACCATGTGGTGCCGCCCCTCGTGCGGGAAGGTCTCGACCAGCAGCTTGCCCGGCGCGGGCAGGCGCGAGCGATAGGCCTGCACCTCCAGCCATTCGCGCACGTCCGCCGGAAAGCGCCGCCACTCCTCCGGATCCGCGAAGAAGCGCCGCACGCGGTCGGCCAGTGTCGAGGTGATCGCCAGCCGCGCGCCCATGTACGAGACGAAGCGCGCATTCTTCGCCGTCGCGCGCACGATGATGTCGGTCAGCTCGACGCGCTCGACCTCCAGCGCCATGCCCGCGAAGGTGAAGGTGTCGCCGGGCGACAGGCTCGCGCCGAACGCTTCCTCGACCTTGCCCAGCCGCCGCCCGTTCTTGAAGCGCACCTCGAGCATCGGCGCCTCGACGATGATCCCGGCGTTGAGGCGATGCTGCGCGACGAACGCCGGCTTGGTCACCCGCCAGAGGCCGTCCTTGTCGCGCGTCAGCCGCTTGAACCGGTCATAGGCGCGCAGCGAATAGCCGCCATCGGCGATGAAGCTCAGCACCCGCTCGAACACGTCTTCGGTCAGCGCCGAATAGGGCAGCGCGCCACGCACCTCCTGCAGCAAATCCGCAGCATCGAACGGCGCCGCGCACCCCACCCCCATCACATGCTGCGCCAGCACGTCGAGCGCGCCGGGCCGGAAGACATCGGGGTCGAGCTCGCCCGCCTCCACCGCGTCCAATGCAGCGCGCGCCTCGAGATATTCGAAGCGGTTGCCCGGCACGAGCACCGCCTCGCTCGGCTCGTCGAGCCGGTGGTTGGCGCGACCGATCCGCTGCAGCAGGCGCGACGAGCCCTTCGGCGCGCCCATCTGGATCACGCAATCGACATCGCCCCAGTCGACGCCGAGGTCGAGGCTCGCGGTCGCCACCAGCGCGCGGAGCTTGCCATCCGCCATCGCCTGTTCGGCGCGCCGCCGCGCCTCGAGGCTGAGGCTGCCGTGATGCACCCCGATCGGCAGCTTGAGCTCGTTCACCTTCCACAGATTCTGGAACACCAGCTCGGCCAGCCCGCGCGTGTTGCAGAAGATGATGGTGGTGTTGTGCGTCTCGATTTCCGCCATCACCTGCGGGATCGCATAGATGCCAGAATGGCCGGACCACGGCACGCGCCCCTCGGGCAGCAGGATCGCGATGTCGGGATCGGCGCCCTTCTCGCCCGTCACCAGCTCGACCGTATCGATGTCGCCGTGCGGCGCGAGCCAGGCGCGATAGCCGTCGGGATCGGCCACCGTCGCCGACAGCGCGACGCGCCGCATCCCCGGCGCCAGCGTCTGCAGCCGCGCCAGCGCCAGCGCCAGCAGGTCGCCGCGCTTGCCGGTGGCGAAGGCATGGACCTCGTCGACCACCACCGTCCTGAGGCCCGCGAACATCAGGAAGCTGTCCTCGTACGACAGCAGCAGGCTCAAGGATTCGGGCGTGGTCAGCAGGATCTGCGGCGGCCGCGCGCGCTGGCGCATTTTCCGCTCGTGCGGCGTGTCGCCGGTGCGCGTCTCGACCCGGATGTCGAGCCCCATCTCCTCGATCGGGGTGAGCAGGTTGCGCTGCACGTCCACCGCCAGCGCCTTCAAGGGCGAGATGTAGAGTGTGTGCAGTCCATCGGCCCGATCACCCTGAGCCTGTCGAAGGGTCAGCTCGCTCAGCGTCGGCAGGAACCCCGCCAGCGTCTTGCCCGCCCCGGTCGCGGCGACCAGCAGCGCATGCCGCCCCGCGCGCCCCGCGGCGAGCATGTCGAGCTGGTGCCGCCGCAGCGCCCAGCCGCGCGACTCGAACCACTCGCTCAGTTGTCGGGGAAGTCCGCCGCTGTCCACGCTCGCGTCTTAGCGACGCTCACGGCTCGCGTCGCGTATCCTCGGCGCTCTGCGCGTCATAGTTGCGCCGCGTCGCTTCCTCGGTCCGCTCCTTTTGGCGCTTGCTGGTGCGATTGTGCAGCATCGCCCACAGGATCACCGCGGCCAGTACGATCGGGCCCAGGATCGTCATTGCGCCCCACAAGCCGCCGCCAAGATCGATCATTTGTCGTCTCCTTCGTTGCCGTTCCAACGAAAGCGGCGCGGGAATCGATCCGGCTGGAACCAAGCAGGCGCCGGGCGCATATCTTGCGCATGGCATTGGGACGCTGGATCACGCCGCACCCCGAGGGAATCCATGTGCCCGCCGCGGACATCTGGATCGATCCGTCGCAGCCCAAGCCGCGCGCCTTCATCACCCACGGCCATGCCGATCATGCCCGCGGCGGCCATGGCGAGGTCTGGGCGACCCCCGAGACGCTGGCGATCATGGAGGCGCGCTACGGCCCCCAGAACGGCCGCCCCGTCGCCTATGGCGAGACCGTGACGATCGACGGAGTCGAGATCGGCTTCGTCCCCGCCGGCCATGTCCTCGGCTCCGCCCAGATCGTGCTCGACCACGCCGACGAGCGTATCGTCGTGTCGGGCGACTATAAGCGCCGCCCCGATCCCACTTGCGAACCCTTCCGCCCGGTCAAATGCGACGTGTTCGTCACCGAGGCGACGTTCGCGCTCCCGGTCTTTCGCCACCCCGAGACCAGCGACGAGATCGACAAGCTGCTCGCCGCGCTCCGCGCCGAGCCCGAGCGTTGCGTCCTCGTCGGCGCCTATGCGCTGGGCAAGGCGCAGCGCGTGATCACCGAATTGCGCGCGATGGGCTTCGACGATCCGATCTACATCCACGGCGCGCTCCAGCGACTATGCGATCTCTATGCCGAGCACGGCGTCGCGCTGGGCGAGCTGCGCCCCGCCACCGGCGTACCCAGGAAGGAGCTGCAGGGCCGCATCATCCTCTGCCCGCCCGGCGCGCTCAACGACCGCTGGTCGCGCCGCCTGCCGGATCCGGTCACCGCGATGGCGAGCGGCTGGATGACCGTCCGCCAGCGCGCCCGCCAGCGCAACGTCGAGCTGCCGCTGATCCTCTCCGACCATGCCGACTGGGACGAGCTCACCCGCACGATCCGCGAGATCGCGCCGCGCGAAGTCTGGGTCACCCACGGACGCGAGGATGCGCTGGTCCACTGGTGCCGCGAACGCCAGATCAAGGCCCGCGCGCTCGAACTCGCGGGCTATGAGGACGAGGACGATTAGCGCCTTGTAATGTTGGAACTGATTTGCTTGCGTTCCGGCATGCGCACCACGCCGCCCAGACGCTCGCACATGACGCCTGACGAAGCTGGCAAAGACGACAGTTTGACGCGCGTTTCGCGAAACTTCGTCAACTTCGCCAATGGCGCGCAGGCGGTATGACCCTCGCCGCCTATGCCCTCGCCGCGCTTGCCGAGATCGCCGGATGCTTCGCCTTCTGGGCGTGGCTGCGGCTCGGCAGGTCGGTGTGGTGGACGCTCCCCGGTCTCGCCTCGCTGGTCGCCTTCGCCTGGTTGCTCACCCTGATCCCCGCAGGCCATGCCGGCCGCGCCTATGCCGCCTATGGCGGGGTCTACATCACCGCCGCGATCATGTGGCTGTGGGCGGTCGAGAGCGCGCGGCCCGACCGCTGGGACCTGGTCGGCGGCGCGGTCGCGCTCGCCGGCACCGCGATCATCCTGTTCGGCCCGAGGAGCGCCAGTGCCTGACATCCGCAACATCGTCGTGCTCACCGGCGCCGGCGTCTCGGCCGAGAGCGGCGTCGCCACCTTCCGCGGCCCCGGCGGCCTCTGGGAAGGGCATCGCGTCGAGGATGTCTGCACGCCCGAAGCGCTCGCCCGCGACGCCGAGCTGGTCCACCGCTTCTACGACGAACGCCGCGCCAGGCTCTCGACCGTCGAGCCCAATGCCGCGCACCACGCGCTCGCCCGGCTCGATGCGCAATGGCCCGGCG
>NZ_JBCNMA010000006.1:0-71763 GCF_039595165.1 Sphingomonas sp. | reverse complement strand
ACAGGTTCGCGCGGCGGGGGGGGGGGGGGCCGGCGGCACAAGTGCAGCAGGCGAATTCCAACATTGCAAGGGGAAGAACGGAGCCAGCATTGATCCGAGCGGTGCGCCCTACGCCACAAACACCCGCTTCGACGTGCAATTGTCCTCGACCAGGTCCCAGTCGATATCGATGCCCAGGCCCGGGCCCTCGGGCACGTGGATGTCGCCCTCTTCGTCCATCAGGTCGCGCAGGCTCTGCTTCATCGGCAGCTGGAAGGTGTCCTCGGGCACGAACAGCTCGAAATATTCGGAATTGCGCACCGCACAGGCGACGTGGATGTTGGCGACGTCCATCGGCCCCATCGTCGTGGTATGCAGCTCGCAGTTCATGCCGTGCGCTTCCGCCAAGTGGCAGACCTTGAGCGTGCCGGTGATGCCGCCCTTCCACGACACGTCGGCGCGAACCATGTCGAGCGCGTCGCACTTGATCGCCTGCGCCACGCCCCATGGGCCGCCGCGCGTGGTCTCGGTGCCGACGATCGGGATGTCCACAGCCGCGGCGAGCTTGGCATATTTGTCGAGCTCGTAATCGCGGAACGGCTCCTCGAACCAGTAATAGTTGAGCTGCTCCAGATGCCGCGCGACCTTGATCGCCTCGTGCAGCGAATATTCGGCGACCGGGTCAGTCATCAGCACCATCTCGGGCCCGACCGCGTCGCGCACCGCCTGGTGGATCTCCATGTCGAGCGCGCTCGGCCCACAGGGATGCACCTTGTACGCCTTGAACCCGCGCTCCTTGTAGGCGAGCGCCTCGCGCACATAGGCGTCGACGTCGGGCAGCCACAGGCTGGAGGCATAGACCGGCAGGCTGGTGCGGTAGCTGCCGAGATACCGGTGCAGCGGCAGCCCCGCGGTACGCGCCGCCGCGTCCCACAATGCCACGTCGATCGGGCCCGGCAGGAACACCGGGAAGAAAGCGCCGTGCCGGTCGATGTTCCAGAAATCCTGCCAGATGCGCTCGCGGTCATGGATCGAGCGGCCGAGGATCACCGGCGCGATGACGTCGGACAGATAGGCGTCGGTCACCGCCGCCGAGCGCGCCGCCCAGAAGGTCGCGATCCCCTCGATCCCGTCCGAGGTGGTGATGCGCCCGACGCCATAGGCCCAGGGCATCGGCGCGGCGCCTTCACGTTCCTCGTCGAACAGCCCCTTCGGCCGCTTGCACATCCAGGTCTCGAACTTCTCGATACGCATCGCGGCGCCTCTCCTCGCAATCCAAAGCTGTCTTACAGGATAGGCTGCGGCAGGGTCGCTGGCAAGCTCAAGCCACAGGTTCGCCCGCAACGATCGGCGCCAGGATCTTGATCAGCGCGTCATCGAAATGCTGCGCCATCGCGCCGGCCGCCGCCGCCGGATCGCGCGCCACCACCGCCGCCACGATATTCTCGTGCAGATCCTGCACGCGTTTCAGTTCCGGGCTTGCCGACCAGCGCTCGATCCCCTCCTGCATCGAGGCGGCGATCAGCTGGCGGAAAGCGTCGATCAGCAGCGTGTAGAGCGGGTTGCCGGTCGCACGCGCCAGCCGCGCGTGGAGCTGCAGGTCGAGCTCGGCATAGCGCGAGGCGTTGCCCAGCACGGTCGCCATCTCGCGCACGATTCCCTGGAGCTCGGCGGCGTCGGCATCGCTGCGACGCTCGGCGGCGAGCGCGACCATCGTGATCTCGATCCCGCGCCGCATCTCGAGGATGTTGCGCGTGTCGGCCTGGCCGGTCACCAGCGCGTTGCCGATCACACGCGACAGCATCTCGCCGTCGACCGGCACGATCGTCGCGCGCTTGCCCACCGCCATCTCGACCAGCCCCGTCGCGGCGAGCGTGCGCATCGCCTCGCGCACCACCGGGCGGCTGACACCCAGGGTCACGCTGATCGTGGTCTCGCTCGGCAGGCGCGCGCCCGGGCGCAGCCTTTCGTCGGCGACGTGGCGGTAAATGTAATCGATGACATGGTCGACGAGGCCGCTGGTCTTCGCGCCGCCGCCCGCCATTTCGTCCGACTTGGTTTCCAACCCGATTCCCCTGTGCTGCGCCGCCGCTTCGGCAGTCGCGCCATGCCCTTAACAAACACGCTTGCCTTCGCCATGCAAACCGCTAGTAACCTGTCATACAGGATTCAAGCGATCGAGCGCACTGTCAAGGCGCGCCGTTGAGGATGCGATGACGACCAAATTTGCTGAACCCGGCGAGGCGCCCGGCGCGTCCGCGCCGCCGCGGGGCCGCTATCGCTGGATCGTCTGTGCGCTGCTCTTCGCCTCGACCACCATCTGCTATATCGACCGCCAGATCTTCGGACTGCTCAAGCCGACGCTCGACGCGCAATTCGGCTGGTCCGAGACCGCCTATGGCGACATCATCGCCGCCTTCTCGCTGATGTACGCCTTCGGCTATCTGCTCGGCGGGCGGCTGATGGACCGGATCGGGGTGCGCGCGGGCCTCGGCATCGCGGTGTTCGGCTGGAGCCTCGCCGCGGCGGCGCATGGCCTCATGTCCACCGTGCTCGGCTTCAAGATCGCGCGCGGCGCGCTCGGCCTCGCCGAAGGGGGTAACTTCCCCGCCTCGATCAAGGCGGTGCGCGAGTGGTTCCCGCCGCAGGAACGCGCCTTCGCCACCGGCATCTTCAACGCGGGGAGCAATATCGGCGCGATCGTCACGCCGATCTCGCTGCCCTTCATTGTCGCCCTGGTCGGCTGGCGCGCGGCGTTCCTGATCGCGGGCACGCTCGGCCTGATCTGGCTCGTGCTGTGGCTGCGCTTCTACGAGCTGCCCGAGCGGCAGCGGCGCCTTTCCACCGAGGAGCTCGCTTACATCAGGCAGGGCGACGACACGCCGGCCGAACCGGTGAAATGGGTTTCGCTGCTGCGCTATCGCGGCACCTGGGCCTATGTCGTCGGCATGCTGATGACCAGCCCGGTGTGGTGGTTCTACCTCAACTGGGTGCCGGGCTTCCTCCACGACCGCTTCGGCATCGACATGATGGGCTCGATCGGACCGCTGGTGGCGATCTACCTGATCGCGGATGTCGGCAGCATCCTTGGTGGCTGGCTGTCGTCGCGGATGATCAAGAGCGGGATGCGCCCGGTGCCGGCGCGGCTCGCGACGATGCTGCTGATGGCGCTGTGCCCGATCCCCGTCGCCTTCATCGCCGGCGTCTCGAGCCTGTGGCCCGCCGTCATGCTGATCGCGCTCGCGGCGGCCGGGCATCAGGGCATGTCGGCGAACCTCTACACGCTGGCGTCGGACACCGTGCCGTCGCGCGGCGTGAGCTCGGTGATCGGCATCGGCGGCTTCGCGGCCGGCATCATGGGGATGTTCGTCGCGATGGCGGTCGGCCGCATCCTCGATGCCACCGGCGGCAACTATGCCGTGCTCTTCCTCGGCGCCGCGCTCGCCTATCCGCTCGCCGTGCTGGCGATGGCGCTGATCCTGCGCCGTCCGCGCACGCCCCAAATCACCCCGGAGCCATGATGACCGACACCGATATCTTCGACCTGTTCCGCGCCGAGCTGTACACGCCCGTGGTGGGCGACATCCTCGACACGCTGGGCTGCGTCCACCAGTTCCTCCCTCAGCCGATCCAGCCGATGCTGACCGAGATGAAGCTGATCGGCCGCGCGATGCCGGTGCTGATGATCGACGTCTATGGCCCGCAGGCGCGGCCGTTCGGCAAGCTCACCGAAGCGCTCGACCAGCTCGAGCCGGGCGACATCTACCTCGCCAGCGGCGGCGAGATGCGCTGCGCCTATTGGGGCGAGATCCTGACGGCGACCGCGCGCGCACGCGGCGCCAATGGCGCGGTGGTCAACGGCTTCCACCGCGACACGCCGCAGATCCTGTCGCAGGACTGGCCGGTGTTCAGCCGCGGCCGCTTCGCGCAGGATTCGAGCGTGCGCACGCAAGTTGTCGATTACCGCTGCCCGATCGAGGTGGGGCCGGTTACGGTGCAGCCGGGCGACCTGGTGTTCGGCGACCTCGACGGCGTGGTGGTCATTCCGCGCGCGCACGAGGCCGAGGTGATCGAGCGCGCGCTGGAGAAGGTGCGCGGCGAAAAGCTGGTGCGCCAGGAAATCGAGGCGGGCATGTCGAGCAGCCAGGCCTTCGCCAAATACGGGATATTGTGAGCCGCCGATGACGACCGCTTTCCGCATCCACCCCGATGACAATGTCGCGACGCTGCTCGGCGACGCCGACGACACGGTGACCGTCATCGGCGAAGGCGAGATCGCCCTCAACCAGGCGATCGCGCTGGGGCACAAGGTCGCGATGGCGGACATCGCCCAGGGGGACGCGGTGGTGAAGTTCGGCATCCCGATCGGCCGTGCCGGCGCCGCGATCCGTAGGGGCGACTGGGTGCATCTCCACAATTGCGCGAGCCGTTTCGACGAGCGCTCGGGCGCATTCGACGTCGTCACCGGCGCGGGCAAGGACATGGCGTATGACTGAGACTTTCGACCGCCAATGGACCGGCTGGCTGCGTCCGGACGGGCGCAAGGGCATCCGCAACCTCGTCCTCGTCATCTACACCGTGCAGTGCGCCGCGCATGTCGCGCACGCCATCGCCGCGGGCGAGGAGGACGTGCAGGTCATCGGCTTCCCGGGCTGCTACGACAACCAGTACGCCATCCGGCTGGTGCTGAGCCTAGCGCGGCATCCCAATGTCGGCGCGGTGCTCTCGGTCGGGCTCGGCTGCGAATATACCCAGCCGGCACGGATCGCCGAGGCGGTGGAGAAGAGCGGACGCCCGGCCGCGTCCTTCTTCATCCAGGATGCCGGCGGCACGCGCTCCTCGACCGAGAAGGGCAAGGCGATCGTGCGCGAGCTGCGCGACCGGATCCATCGCGAGACGCCGCGCGAACCGATGAGCTTTGGCGACCTCACGCTCGGCGCCGAATGCGGCGGATCGGACGGCACCAGCGGCCTCGTCGGCAATCCCGCGGTCGGGCGCCTGTTCGACCGCGTGGTGGATGCTGGCGGCTCGGCGATCGTCGAGGAGATCGTCGAGATGATCGGGCTCGAGGAGACGATCCTCGCCCGTGCCGTGGACGACCGCGCCCGCGCCGAGCTCGCCGCCGCTTATGCCAAGGCCGAGCGTTATTGCCGCGAGGTGCGGCAATATTCGGTCGCGCCGGGCAATTTCGCGGGCGGGCTGACCACGATCGAAGAGAAGAGCATGGGCGCCTTCGCCAAGAGCGGATCGCGCCCGATCCAGGGCGTGATCAAGGTCGGCGAGGCGCCGCCCTGGCCCGGCCTGTGGGTGATGGATTCGGTGCCCGACCCGCACTTCATGCAGTTCGGCTACACCAACCCCAACGACACCGAGGGGATCATGGACCTGATCTCGGGCGGCAGCCAGATCGTGCTGTTCGTCACCGGGCGCGGCAGCGTGATCGGATCGCCGATCGCGCCGCTGATCAAGGTCACCGGCAACAGCCGCACCTATGCGCGGATGCAGGAGGACATGGACTTCGACGCGGGGCGGGTGCTGGCGGGCGAGCTGACGCTCGACGCGGCCGCCGATGAGCTCGGCGCGATGGTCGCCGACGTCGCGAGCGGCCAACCAAGCAAGCCCGAGGCGCTCGGGCATCGGGAGTATTTCGTGATGTACAAGCACCAGGACACGCCGGAGCTGGACCGGGGGTGCCGCAGTGCAGCTTGATCCCGCACAGGCGTTCCGGCTCGACGGCGAAGTCGCGCTGATCACCGGCGGGGGCAGCGGCCTCGGCCTCGGCATGGCCAAGGCGATGCATGCTGCGGGCGCCAAGGTGGTGCTGGTCGGCCGCCGCCCCGACATGGTCGAGGCGGCCGCGGCCGAGCTCGGCGACGGCGCATTCTGGGAAGCCGCCGACGTCACCGCGTTCGACACGATGCCGGCGATGCTCGAGCGGGTTCGGGCGAAGGCCGGCGAGATCACGATCCTCGCCAACAATGCCGGGCACAATTTCAAGAAGCTGGCGGTCGACACCAGCGTCGAGGACTTCGCCGGCATGCTCGACACGCATGTCCTTGCCGCGCACAACCTGACCCGGCTGGCGCTGCCCGCCATGCTCGCGGCGCAGCACGGCAGCATCCTGTTCACCGCGTCGATGACCTCGCTGCTCGGCATGCCGCAGGTGATCGCCTATTCCGCGGCCAAGTCGGCCTATGTCGGCATGGTCCGCGCGCTGGCGACCGAGGTTTCGGGCCAGGGTGTGCGCGTCAACGCGATCGCCCCGGGCTGGATCGAATCGCCGATGCTGCGGAAAGCGCTCGACGGCGATCCGGCGCGCTCGAACCGCATCCTCCAGCGCACCCCGATGGGCCGCTTCGGCGAGGCCGAGGATATCGGGCTGGCCGCGGTCTATCTCTGCTCCCCCGCCGCGCGCTTCGTCACCGGCGTCCTGCTGCCCGTCGACGGCGGCGCTTCCCAAGGGTTCTGATCCGCAATGACCGACTCGATGCCGCTCTCGCTGCACCCCGACCGCCTGTTCCCCGCCGATCCCGAGACCCGCGCGATCGCGCGCGAGCTCTACGCTTCGGTCAAGGACCTGCCGATCGTCAGCCCGCACGGCCATACCGACCCGTCCTGGTTCGCGAGCGACGAACCCTTCGCCAACCCGGCGGCGCTGTTCATCATCCCCGATCACTACATCTTCCGCATGCTCTACTCGCAGGGCGTGCCGCTGGAAGAGCTGGGCGTGCCGCGGATCGACGGCGGCTGGACCGAGAGCGACCCGCGCAAGATCTGGCGCCGCTTCGCCGAGCATTTCCACCTGCTGCGCGGCACGCCGAGCCGGATGTGGCTCGACCATGCGTTCCACGCGATCCTCGGCATCACCGAGCGGCTCTCGCCCGCCAATGCCGACCGCATCTACGACCAGATCGACGCCAAGCTGAAGACCGACGCATTCCGCCCGCGCGCGCTGTTCGAGCGGTTCGGGATCGAGCTGCTCGCGACCACCGAGGACCCGCTCGACGACCTCCGCCACCACCGTGCGATCGCGGCGAGCGGCTGGAGCGGCCGCGTCGTCACCGCCTTCCGCCCCGACAACGTCACCGATCCCGACCATCCGCGTTTCCGCGAGGCGCTGCCCGAACTGGGCCGGATCACCGGCGAGGATGTCGGCACCTGGGACGGCTATCTCGCCGCGTTGCGCGATCGCCGCCGCTACTTCATCGAGCATGGCGGCTGCACCTCGACCGACCATGGCCACCCGACCGCGCATACCGAGAATCTCCCCCGGGAAGAGGCAGCCGCGCTGTTCGGCCGCATCGTCCGCGGCGAGGGCGACGCCCATGACGCCGAGCGCTTCCGCGGGCAGATGCTGACCGAGATGGCGCGGATGAGCCTGGACGACGGCCTCGTCATGCAGATCCATCCCGGCGCGCTGCGCAGCCAGAACCCGGCGGTGACCGACGTGTTCGGCGAGGCCAAGGGCGACGACTGGCCGTCGCGTACCGAATATGTGAATGCCCTCAAGCCCTTGCTCAACGCCTATGGCAATGAGCGCGACCTGACGATCATCCTGTTCACGCTCGACGAGAGCAATTACGCGCGCGAGATCGCGCCGCTCGCCGGCCATTATCCGGCGCTGCGCATCGGCCCGGCATGGTGGTTCCACGACAGTCCCGAGGGCATGCGCCGCTTCCGCGAGCAGGTGACCGAGACCGGCGGCTTCTACAACACCGTGGGCTTCAACGACGACACCCGGGCCTTCCTGTCGATCCCGTCGCGGCACGACATGAGCCGGCGGGTGGACTGTTCGTTCCTCGCGCGGCTGGTGGCGGAGCACCGGCTGGAGAAGGACGAGGCGTTCGCGGTCGCGCAGGACCTGGCGTACAATCTGGTGCGGCAGGCGTACCGGCTTTGAGCGGTATCCGGATACCGGAAGGTCACAAGAGTCACACTGCTACGCGTGCGCGGGGGAGTGGGGTCCGACCCGGGTTGACGATGAGAAAGAGCCGCGTGAGGCTCGCAACTGAATTCCAACATTGCAAGCTGTCGTCACCCCGGGCTTGACCCGGGGCCGGGCTTCTTCCGGCGGATAAAAGGCAGCCCTGCCCCGGCTCAAGGCCGGGGTGACGAGTTGAGTTAGCGACGGCGTTAGGTCAGGTGACGATCTCGCCCGGCGCGCCGTTCACGCGGACATTCTCCATTCGGATGTTGCGGGTGTGGCGGGCGATCAGCTTCTGGCGCTCGCCGGGGTCGGTCAAGCGCACGTCGATGTCCTTGAGCAGGAAATCCGAGATCGCCGTGGTCGGGTTGCCCGAGATGTTGCCGAACCGGCGCGTGGTGCCGGTCACGTCCTCGATCACGACGTCGCGGATGATCGCACCGGGCATGCGCGGCTCGACCTTGGTGCCGTGCACCAGGCGGGCGTTGACGATCAGCCCGACCGCGGGATCGTCGGCGCCGAAATTGGGCTTGCCATAGCCGTAGAAGACCTCGCCATTGTGCCAGCTGGGACCGTAAGGCGTCGGCGCCTCGGCGAGGCGTACGCCCTTCACGCGGAGCTTCTCATAGACCTGCCCCGGCGTGTCGGGGCGCACCTTGAAGCGGATCGTCGGGATGTCGCCGACATTGGTGATCCGGTCGACCCGCACGTCGCGCACGATCGTCGCGTTGCTGCCATAGGTGACGCAGCCCAGGCCGTGGACGAACACGCAGTCATGGATGTGGATGCGCTCGACCGGCGGCGCTTCCTTGTACGCCGCGGCGCCCGGCCCCTGCGTGCCCTTGAGCGCAATGCAATCGTCGTCGACCGAGAAGCGGCAGCGGCGCACGACGATGTCCTGGCAGCTGTCGAGGTCGATCGCATCCGAGCTCGGCGCGCGGATCTCGTGCGGCACCTCGAAGCTGCAATCCTCGATCACCGAGCGGCGGCAGCGATACATGTGCAGGTTCCAGAAGGCGGCGTCCTTGAACGTGACGCCGCTGACCAGCACGTCGTCGCAATCCTCGATCGAACAGAGCTGGGGGAAATGATACTGGACCTTGACCCCCTGCACGCTCTCGTCGGGCGCGCTGAAGAACATCCGCCAGAACGGGTCGCCGCCGCCGTCGATCGTGCCGGGGCCGACGATGCGCAGGCCGTGATTGTGCTGCGCGTTGATGAGGCCGAGACGCAGCGCCTCCGGAAACGCCTCGACGAAGCGGCGCAGGACCAGCGGATAGTCCGAAAGGTTGGGCGAGCCGCGCAGCACCGCGCCCTTGCGAAGCTCCAGCCCGACGCCGGGCTTGAGCCAGATCGAGCCGCTGACGAACACGCCGGCGGGGACCGCGATCATCCCGCCGCCGGCCCGGGCGCAGGCGTCGATCGCCCGCTGGATCGCCTTGGTGTTGAGCGTCCTGCCGTCGCCGATCGCGCCATAGGTGCGGATATCGACGACGCGTTGGCGGGCGAGCGCGGGACAAGCGGGCAAAGCGAGCAGCCCCAGCGTCGTCCCATGCGCCAGAAAGTCCCGACGTGTTCCCATTCTTGCACCCCTCTCCCGATCGATTTTGCTGGATTCAGCTTCGCAGGTCATGTGATTCATCACTTGTCATACAGGTATATCTGTCTTACAGGTTTGACGTCAAGCAAGCCAAAGGCTGCTGTACGGGGAGGTTGAAATGGCAAAATTTCGGAATCGCGGATTGAATCTGTCGGTCGTCGCATTGGCGGTCGGCCTGTCATGGGTCGCGCCGGCCGCGGCGCAAGACGCGCCTGCGCCTGCTGCGGAGACCAGCGACGACGGCACGGAAGTCACGGTCACCGGCTTCCGCAAATCGCTCAGCGACTCGCTCCTCGCCAAGCGCAGCGAAACCGGCGTCGTCGATACGATCACGGCCGAAGACGTCGGCAAATTCCCCGATTCGAACCTGGCCGAGTCGATGCAGCGCCTGCCCGGCGTCGCGATCACGCGCGGCGACGGTGGCGAAGGCAAGACGATCTCGGTCCGCGGCCTCGGCGCGCAGTTCACGCGCGTGCGGCTCAACGGCATGGAAGGCGCCAGCTCGGCCGGCTCGTCCGATATCCGTTCGGGCTATGTCTCCTCGCGCTCGTTCGACTTCAGCACCTTTGCCTCGGAGCTGTTCAGCGAACTGACCGTTCGCAAGACCAGTTCGGCCGATGTCGAGGAAGGCTCCCTCGGCGCGACCGTCGACCTGCAGACGCCGCGCCCCCTCTCCTATTCCCAGGACTTCACGCTCGCGGTCAGTGCGCAGGGTACCTATGACGACCTGCGCGGCAAGGTCAGCCCGCGTGTGACCGGGCTCATCTCGAAGAAGTTCCTCGACGACACCTTCGGCATCGCCGCCTCGGTCGCTTGGACCAAGCGCCACACCCGCGAAGAGGGCTGGTCGGCGGTCGACGTCATCCAGGGCCGTCTCAACCGCTTCTGCTCGCCGGTCGGCTATGCGCCACAAAGCCCCGGTAACAGCGCGACGAACGGCACGACCGCAGCGAACTGCTCGACCGGTAATCCGCGTCTGCCCAACACGCCGACCAATGTCGCCAATTACGAACTGGTCGACAGCACCGGCACCTTCATCCCGCGCAGCCCGCGCCTGATCCGTTCGGACCAGGACTATACCCGCTTCGGGGCGACGCTGACGCTGGAAGCACGGCCGAGCGACAACACCCGGTTCGCGCTCGACGGGCTGTTCTCGCGCTACGACGTGACACGCAGCGACCAGACGATCACCGCGCTCTCCTTCTCGCGCAACGCCGGCCAGCATGGCAGCGCCGAAACCTCGGTGCTGGAGGCCGTGCGAGATCCCAACGGGACGTTGCTCTACGGCAGGTTCAACGGCGTCGATATCACCAACGACCTGACTTACAGCAAATACACGACCACGTTCGGCCAGATCAACCTGAGCGGCTCGCACGATTTCGGCGGGTTCCGGCTCGACGGCTACATCGGCATGTCGCGCACCATCTACGACAAGCCGGTGCGCACGCAGATCGCGACTTTTGCGAACAACATTAATGGCTTCTCGTTCGATTTCCGGGGTGACCGGCGCTTCCCGACGATCGACTGGGGTATCGACGTCAACAACCCGTCCAACTTCGTGTTCGGCCCACCGTCCGCCGATGCCACGGTGAACGGCACGCTCGCCATGCAACGCAGCCGCGACGAGTCCAACAACCTCAACGCTGAGCTCAACGGCTCGCTCGATCTGACGCAGGAGGTCAAGCTGCGTATCGGCGGGTCGTACCGCCAGTCGGATTACGAGCGCTGGAGCCGCGACCGCGTGACGCAGAATCTCGCGCCGACCGCGACCGTGCCGATTTCGCAGCTGACCACGCCGATCGGCGATTTCGGCAAGTCGCTGCCGGTCTCGACCATCAGCAGCTGGGCGGCGCCGGACTATGCCAAGTTCCAGTCGGTCTTCAACTTCGAGAGCCAGACCGGCGCTTATGCGCTGAACCCCCCGCAATTGGGGTCGCTCAAGGAGACGGTGAAGGGCGGCTATGCCATGCTCGATTTCAATGGCGATGCCTTCACGGTACCGCTGCGCGGCAATCTGGGCGTCCGCTATGTCCACACCACGCAGGTCGGCTTCGGCGCGATCAATGGCGTCCCGACCACGCTGACCCGCACCTATGAGGACTGGCTGCCATCGGCGACGCTGACATTCGACCTGTCCAGCAACCTGATCTTCCGCCTCGCCGCGGCAAAGGTGATGACACGGCCGGAACTGGGCGACCTGATCCCCGGCAACGTCTCGATCGCGCAGAACACGCGCACCGTCTCGGCCGGCAACTTCCTGCTCAACCCGATCCGCGCCAAGACCGCCGATGTCAGCCTGGAATATTATTTCGGCCGGAGCGGACTCATCGCGATCGGCGGGTTCTACAAGGACATCGACAGCTTCATCCAGACGCGCCAGAGCAACGTGCCGTTCATCGAGACCGGCCTCCCGCTCTCGCTGATCGCGGGCGTGGTCGGCGTCGATGCCAACACGGTCTTCACCTTCTCGACCAAGAACAACACGCCGGGCGGCACGCTCAAGGGGGTCGAAGTCAACGTCCAGTCGGGCTTCGACTTCCTGCCGGGGTTCCTCTCGAACTTCGGCGCGCTCGCGAACTTCACCTATGCCGACTCCAATATCTCGTATTGCGACAATGCGGCGTGCCTCAACCCGATCGAGGCGACGCTGGTGAACCTGTCGAAGTACACGGCGAACGGCACGATCTATTACGAGGACAGCAAGTTCAGCATCCGCGCCAGCGCGTCGTGGCGCGACAAGTTCCTGCTCCGCGTGCCGTCGGGCCGCGCGGGCAGCGACGTTCAGGGCAACATGGACGCCCTGTTCGTGGATGCGACCGCATCCTACCAGATCACGCCGCAGGTCCAGATCCGGCTCGAGGCGCAGAACCTGACCAACCAGGAGCTCGGCTTCTATCAGGATTCGGTCAGGCAGGACTCGCTCTACAGCACCTATAGCGGCCGCAAGTTCAGCGCGGGCGTCGCGGTCAAGTTCTGAGCCCGCGAATAGCGGGGGTAGCGGAAGGCCCGGCCTGGCGACAGGCCGGGCCTTTTCGTGTCAGTGGAACACGCGCCTGTCCGCGCAATGAAAAGCATTCCATTTCATCTTTCACCGCTCTAGGCTGACCTCCGACAAGCTCATGGGAGGGGTTATGGCGCGACCGGCGCTGGCGATCGTTGCACTCGTCACCAGCTATGCGGTGCTCGGCCTGCTGATGAACAGCGTGGGCACGGTGATCCTCCAGTCGATCGCGCATTACGGCGTGTCCAAGCCACAGGCCGCGACGCTCGAGGCGTGCAAGGACCTGTCGGTGGTGGCCGCCTCGTTCCTGTTCGCGGTGTCGCTGCCGCGCTTTGGCTTCCGCCGCGCGCAGATCGGGGTGATGCTGGCGATCGCGGCGGGTGCGCTGCTGATGCCGGTCGCCAACAGCTTCCTCGCGACGCAATTGTTCTTCGTGCTCACCGGCCTGTGCTTCGGCATCGCCAAGGTCGCGACCTATGCCTCGATCGGCTTGCTGCGCCCCGAGCGCGAGCGGCATGCCGGGCTGACCAGCCTGGTCGAGGGCGTGTTCATGGTCGGCATCCTCGCCGGCATCTGGATGTTCGGCTGGTTCATCGGCCGCGACCGCACCGGCGAGGACTGGCTCGACGTCTACCACGTGATCGCCGCGCTCGCCGCGGGATCGGCCTTGCTGTGGTGGCTCGCGCCGCTGGACGAGAGCCGCAACGTCGCGGCCGACGGCGCGCCCGCGGCGAGCCGGCGCGACATGCTCGCGCTCGCCATCCTGCCCTCGACCATCGCCTTCCTCGCCGCGATCTTCCTCTATGTGCTGGTCGAGCAGAGCATCGGCACGTGGTTGCCGACCTTCAACAACCAGGTGCTGCATCTGCCGAGCGCGATGAGCGTGCAGGCGTCGAGCATCTTCATCGCCGCGCTGGCGCTCGGCCGGGTCAGCGCGAGCTGGCTGGTGGCGAAGCTCGGCTGGCTGAGGCTGCTGCTGATCTGCCTCGCGGCGATGGCGGCCTTGGTGCTGCTGACCTTGCCGAGCACGCGCGGGCTGACCTTGCGGCCCGACGTGACCTGGTTCAGCGCGCCGCTCGCGGCGTACATCTTCCCGCTGATCGGGGTGTTCATGGCGCCGATCTACCCGATCGTGTCGTCGGTGGTGCTGAGCGCGCTGCCCCAGGCGAAGCACGCCGCGATGGTGGGGCTGATGGTGATCTTCTCGGCGCTCGGCGGCACGATCGGGTCGATGATCACGGGGATCGTGTTCGACCGCTTCTCGGGCCAGACCGCCTTCTACCTCGTGCTGGTGCCGATCGTGCTGATCGGGATCGCGCTGTGGCAGCTCGACCGGATCACGCGGCGTAGCGCGAGCCAGGCCGCCTAGGCGAGATAGTCGGCGATGCGGAACTCGGCGATCGTCGCGATGACATGGTCGGCATCGGGCAGCGCGGTGGGCTCACCGACGCCGAGCGCGGGCATGCCGGCGGCATGGATCGCGACGATCCCCGCCTGCGAATCCTCGACGCCGAGCGTGCGGGCGGGCGCAGCGCCGACCGCCGCGGCGGCGGCGAGGAAGATGTCGGGCGCGGGCTTGCCCGCCGCGACCGAGGCGGGATCGACGACCACGTCGAACAGCGCGTCGATCTCCATCCGCGCGAGCAGCAACGGCGCATTGCGGCTGGCCGAGGCGAGCGCGACCTTGAGGCCGGCGGCGCGGCATTCCTCGACCGCTTCGCGCGCGCCGGGGAAGAGGTCGGCGGGACCGAAATGCGCGATCTCTTCGAGATACCAGTCGTTCTTGCGCGCCGCGAGGTCGGCGCGCCGAGCGTCGTCATAGCCGGGCCGGTCGCCCAGGATCAGTGCCAGGCTGCCCATCCGGTCGACGCCCTTGAGCGCCTCGTTCGCGGCCTCGTCGAACGGAATGGCGAGGCTGTCGGCGAGCCGCTTCCACGCGCGATAATGCGCACGCGCGGTGTCGGTCAGCACACCGTCGAGGTCGAACGCCACCGCATCGAGCGGACGGGGAAAGACGCTCATGCGAGCGGCCCGGTCCAGCTCTGGCCCGCGGCGATGCGGACCTCGGCGTCGCCATGGCGGAAAGCGAGCGGCGCGCCCGACGCGAGGCGGTAATGCGCACCGTCGCGGTTGACTTCGACGCGCAGCTCGCTGCCGCGCCAGCTGAGGCCGAAGCGATAGCCCTGCCAGGCGTCGGGCAGGGTCGGACGGAAGCCGAAGCCGCTCTCGGCCGGACGGAAACCCGCGAAACCCCACACCAGCGCCAGCCAGGATCCGGCGAGCGAAGCCATGTGCACGCCATGGCTGGTGTTGCCGTGCTGATCCTCGACATCGACGAAGCTCGTCGCCTGGAAGAAGCGGAGCGCCTGGTCGGAATAGCCGATCTCGCTCGCCAGGATCGCGAAGGTCGAGGCCGACAGCGTCGAATCATGCGTGGTGAGCGGCTCGTAATAGTCGAAGGCGCGGCGCTTGCGCTCGAGCGGCACGTCCTCGCCGCCGAGCACCATGCCGAGGATCAGGTCGGCCTGCTTGCTCACCTGATGCCGGTAGAGCGTCATCGGGTGGTAGTGGAGCAGCAGCGGGAACCGCTCGCGCGGCGTGCCGGCGACGTCCCAGCGCGGCTTGCCGAGGAAGCTCGCATCCTGCGCATCGATGCCCAGGTTCGCGTCGAACGGGAGGTGCATCGCATCGGCGGCGGCGGCGAAGGCGGTGAGCTCGTCCTCGCCCAGGCCGACCCTGGCGGCGAGCTCAGCCCAGGCCTCGGGCGCGCCGCTCGCGATCCGGCCGGCGACCTCGCACGCCAGCCGCAGATGCTTCTGCGCCATGCGGTTGGTGTACCAATTGTCGTCGATCAGCGTGGTGTATTCGTCGGGCCCGGTGACGCCGTGGAGATGGAAGCGCCCTTCGCGCCAGTCGCCGAGCGCGAGCCACAGCCGCGCGGTCTCGACCAGCATCTCGGCGCCCATTTCGGCGAGGAAGGCTTCGTCGCCGGTCGCATCGGCATAGAGGCCGATCGCGAAGGCGATGGCGGCGTTGATGTGGTACTGCGCGGAGCCGCTCGGATAGTGCGCCGAGCATTCGCGCCCGCCGATCGTGCGCCAGGCGTAGAGCGCGCCAGCTTCATGGTTGAGCGCGCGCGCATTGGCCTTGGCCGCGTCGAGCGTGCGATAGCGATAGACGAGCATCGCGCGCGCCACCTCGGGTGCGAGGACCGCCAGCACCGGGAGCATGAACGCCTCGGTGTCCCAGAAATAATGACCCTCATAGCCCTCGCCGGTGAGGCCCTTGGCCGCCGCGGTCGAATCGCCGTCGCGCCCGGCCGAGCAGTACAGATGATAGAGGTTGAGGCGAAGCGCCGCGGTGGTGCGCGCATCGCCATCGATGGTGATGTCGGCGCGGTCCCAGAAGGCGGCGAAGGCGGTGCGCTGCGTTTCGAGCGCGGCGTCGAAGCCGGCGGCGAGGTGCGCGTCGGCGAGCTGCGCCGCCTGCGTGGCGAGCGTGGCGGACTCGGCCTTGCCCACGGCGAAGCCGGTGACGGCGAAGGTCGCTTCCCCATCGCCGCGCACCCGCTGCGTCGCGGCGACGCCGATCCCGCTGCCTTGGAGCCGCTCGATCACCTGGTCTTCGTCAGCCTGCTCGGTGACGAAGCCGCCCGAGCCGAGATTGACGCCGATCCGCGGATCGTCGGACTGGCCCTCGGGCCGCGGCGCGGCGGCCAGGTAAGGCTCGAGCGTGACTCGCGCGCCGCCCGCGTCGGCGCGCAGGCGGCGCAGCAGCACAGGGCTGCCGTCGATCGGGACAAGCCGCTCGGCGACGATCTCGAGCGATCGCCCGCCGGCGAGCGTCCAGCGCGTGCGCCGCGTGAGCAGGCCGCTGCGCAGGTCGAGCGTGCGCAGAGTCTCCACGATCCGCGCCGCGGCGAAATCGACCTCGGTGCCGTCGACCAGCACGCGCAGCCCGAGCGGCTCGGCGACCGGCACCCGCGAGTCCGACTGTTCGGCAAAGCCGCTCAGCCGCTCGTGATAATGGATCGGCGTGGTCTCATAGGCCTGCGCCAGGAAGGTGGTCGCCCGCGCGCGCTCCTCGATCGCGCCGCGCACGCCGAGCGCGCCGTTGGACAGCGCGAGCAACGTCGCGGCCCAGCCCTCGCATGCCGGATCGTCGCCCGCGATTCCGACGGTCCAGCCGTCATTCCCGAATTGCAGGGCTTCGCCCCGATGGTTGCGATGGGCCCCCAACGGCCGGCTCCTCTCCAGTTCGGAGTCGGGGATAACGGACCTTTGATATCGATTTCAAGAGCGGATGCGCGAGGGTACCCAAATGTTTCGGGTGGGTCAGGTCTCGCGCACCACCATCCGTGTCGGCAGCGTCACCGATTGCGGCCGCCCGCCATCGATCCGCTGCATCAGCTTCTCGACCAGCAGCGCGCCGGCGACGTCGGTCTTCTGGTCGATCGTGGTGATCGCCGGGCTGAAATGCGCGGTCGGCGGGATGTTGTTGTAGCCGACCAGCGAGAAATCCTTCGGCGCCGTGAGCCCGCGCGCGCGGAACGAGCCGATCGCGGCCATCGCCGCGGTGTCGGAGAAGGCGAACACCGCATCGGGCCCGCCGCCCTGCGCGAGATAGGACGTCACCGCATCGCCGGTCGCGGTGAAGGCCATCGACGGGATCGAGAGCAGCTCGATCGACACGTCGGAATGGCCCGCCGCGCCGAGCTTCAACCCCTCGTAGCGCAGCCGCAATTCCTCATGCCTTGTGTCGCCGAGGAACAGCCAGCGCTTGCGGCCCTGCGCCAGGAAATGCTGCGCGGCGAGCTTGCCGCCGGCGAGATTGTCGCTGCCGACGGCGCAATAGCCGGCGTCGGACGCCACCGCCCCCCACACCACCAGCGGCAGATTCTCGCGCGCAAGGCTGCGCAGCATCGCGTCACGCGTGCCCTGGCCGAGCACGATGAACCCGTCCGCGCCGCGCGCCTGGAAGAAGTCGCGAAAGGCACGCGCGTCGTCGAGCCCCGGGGGCGAGAGCAGCAGGTCCTGGTTGCGGATCGACAGCGCTTCCGACACGCCGGCGAGTAGCTCGAAGATGAACGGGTCGCCGATCGCGCCATGGCGGTGCGATCCGAAATCGAGCACCACCGCGACGGTGTTGGTACGCGCGTGGCGGAGCTTCTGCGCATTGCGGTTGACGGCATAGCCATGCGCGCGCGCCACCTCGAGCACGCGCTCGCGCGTCTCCTCGGTCACCAGCGGGCTACCGTTGAGCACGCGCGACACGGTCGGGGTCGAGACGTTCGCGAGGCGCGCGATGTCCTGCATCGTCAGCCGCGATGCGCCCCCGCGCTTACTCTTCGGCTCCCTGCCCATCGCGACGTTGGTAGGGCGCGGCAGCATGGGCCGCAAGCCGTCTGTGCATCCAGCGGTGAAACGACCCCTTGAAAAGCATTTCAGATATGCATAGCATTATCCCCTGGAAGGCAAATGTGCCGACGCACGCTCGATGGGGAGGATTTATGCTTCGCAGTGCCATGTTCATGCTCGGGGCGGCGCCGCTGGCGCTGCTCGCCACCGCAGCTCACGCTCAGACGACTGACACGGCCGCCGCGCCGCAGGACGAAGCCGAGACGACCGAAGAGATCGTCGTGGTCGGTACCGCTGGCGGCGGCACGCGCCGCCAGGACGCGGCGTTCGCGGTCACGACGCTGAGCGAGGAAGCGCTCGACCGCGCCGCGCCGACCAGCACCGCCGACATCCTGCGCAGCGTGCCGGGCGTGATGGCGGAGAGCTCGGGCGGCCAGAACGGCGCCAACATCTTCGTGCGCGGCTATCCCTCGGGCGGCGACGCGCAGTTCGTCACCTTCCAGCTCGGCGGCGTGCCGATCTTCCCGCCGGCGACGCTCTCGTTCCTCGAAAACTCGCAGCTGATCCGCCTCGACGAGACGGTCAAGCGCGTCGAGGCGGTACGCGGCGGCACCGGCTCGCTCTTCTCGAACGGCCAGCCGGGCCTCACCGTCAACGTCGTGCCGCGCACCGGCGGCAGCAACTTCGAGGGCTTCGGCAAGGTCAGCTACACCGATTATGGCGAGATCCGCGGCGACGCCTGGGTGTCGGGCCCGCTCGGCGAGAATACCGGCTTCATGGTCGGCGGCTACTACGCCCAGGGCAATGGCGTGCGCGATCCGCAGTTCCGCGCCGAGAAGGGCGGGCAGATCACCGCCAACATCCGCCACGAGTTCGACAATCGCGGATCGGTCGAGATCTATGCGCGCTACCTCAACGACCGCGGCCAGTGGCTGCTGCCGATCCCGGTGATGTCGAACAATGGCGAGATCTCGGCCTATCCCGGCTTCGACGCCGGCACCGGCACGCTGCCTGGGCGCGAGACGCGCGTGACCACCAATATCGTCGGCCGCACCATCGACCTGGCCCAGGGCCGCGGCGCCGATGTGATCAACACCGGCATCGCGTTCGACTATGAAGTCGCCGAGGGCCTGCGCCTGCGCGAGCGGTTGAGCTATCTCGGCGGCAATGCCGACACGATCGGCATGGTCCCCGAGGGCCCGCCGCGCTCGGCCGCCGATGTGGCGGTCGCGCTGGGCGGCGCCGGATCGACCGTCTCCAGCCTCACCTATGTGAATGGCGGGCAGGCGGTTACCGGCGGCGCCAACGCGCAGGTGATGCGCGCCGGCATCTGGGAAGTGCGCAAGAAGATCTCGTCCTTCGTGTCGGATTCGGCGTTCGAGTGGACCGCGGGCAACAACAAGTTCACCGGCGGCTTCTATTTCGCCGACTATAGCTCACGCGACAAATGGGTGCTCGGCAACCAGGTGCTGCTCACCGCCGAGCCCAATGCGCGGCTGCTCAACCTGACGCTGAACGGCGGACGCACGGCGACGCTGAACGGCTTCACCAGCGGCCCCGGCTTCCAGGTCGATGCCTTCTACAAGGGCACCGACTACGCCTTCTACGCGGTCGACGAATTCCAGATCACGCCCGAGCTGCGCATCGATGGCGGTGTGCGCTGGCAGCGCCACGTGGTCGACGCCACGCTGCGCACTCCGCGCGGCGCGGCGGAGGGCGGCAATGTCAACCTGGATGGCAACCCCAACACGCTCTACGACAATTCGGTCACCGTGCTCGGCGGCCCGCGCCAGCTCCACTATTCGGACTCGGCCTGGTCGTGGACCGTCGGCGTCAATTATGACTTCACCAGCGAGATCGGCGTGTTCGCGCGCTACAGCCGCGGCAACAGCTTCCCGCAGTTCGACAATCTGCGCGAGGGGCTGACCCAGATCGCCGAGGTCGACACCTATGAGGGTGGCCTCAAGGTCTCGACGCCGCTGATCAGCCTCTATGCCACGCTGTTCCACAACAAGTTCGATGGCCTCGCATCGTCGCGCCTCGTCAACAACGTGCCGATCCCGGAAGTCGGCGGCGCCAAGACCACCGGCGTCGAGATCGAAGGAGCGGTGCGGCCGTTCCGCGGCTTCAGCATCACCGCGGGCGGCACTTGGCTCGACGCGAGCTATGAGGGTTTCTTCACCGGCGGGACGGTCGACAACACCGGCAACCAGGTGCAGCGCCAGCCGCGCTGGGCGTGGCGCGTGACCCCGGCCTATGAAGTTGACCTCGGCGGGGTGAGGCCGGCGGTGTTCGCCACGCTGCAATATACCGGCGACCGTTTCTCGGACCCCGAGAACGCGCAGGTGCTGCCCAATTTCTACCAGCTCGACGCGGGCATCACGGTCGATGTCGGCGAGCATGTGACCCTGGCGGTGACGGGCAACAACCTCACTGACGAGATCGGGCTGACCGAGGGCAATCCGCGCATCATCGGCGGGCAGGGATCGGGCGCGATCCTGGCGCGTCCGATCCTCGGCCGCTCGTTCCGCTTCAGCGCCGCGGTGAAGTTCTAGAACCCCTCCTCTCCCGGACCGAAGGCCCCCTTCCCCTTCCCGGTCCGGGACCCTTTCCTCTCAGCGGGAGATCCGCCCATGCACCGCCGTACGCTGCTCAAGGGGATGGCGGGGGCGGCGGCGGTCTCGGCAGGCACCGCGCGGGCTGCGCAGCCCGGCAAGCGGCAGCGCAACGTGCTGCTGCTGATCTCCGACGACCAGGGGCTCGACCTCGGCTGCTACGGCGTGCCGGTGGCGACGCCGCGGCTCGACCGGCTGGCGCGCGAGGGCACGCGCTTTGCAAACGCCTTCGCCGCGGTCTCGTCGTGCAGCCCGAGCCGCGCGGTGATCCATAGCGGGCTCTACGGCCACCAGAACGGCATGTACGGGCTGCAGCACGACGTACACCACCAGTCGCTGCTCGACGGGATCGAAACGCTGCCGTCGCTGCTGCGCCGCGCCGGCTATGCCGTGGCGCTGATCGGCAAGAAGCATATCGGCCCCGACAGCGCCTTCCCGTTCGAAGCCGAGCTGGTGCCCGAACGCTCGGGCATCCGCGACGTCCGCGAGATGGCGACCGCGGCGGCGAGCTTCATCCGCTCGACGAGCGACCGGCCCTTCTTCGTGACCGTCGCGTACAGCGACCCGCACCGCGCCGCGACCGATTACGGCAACGACCGGCCCTGGCCCGGGGTGAAGCCGGTCCGCTACGATCCCGCCAAGGTGCATATCCCTTCGCATCTGCCCGACTTGCCCGCCGTGCGGCGCGACCTTGCCGAATATTATGAATCGCTGAGCCGGCTCGACAGCGGGGTCGGCATGCTGCTCGACCTGCTCGGCGAGAGCGGGCGTGCGGACGATACGTTGGTGATCTTCCTCAGCGACAATGGCCGGCCTTTCCCCGGCGCGAAGACCAACCTCTACGCGCCGGGGCTGCACCTCCCGCTGATCGTCCGCGCGCCGGACATGGGCGCGGCTGTCAACGACGCGATGGTCAGCTGGATCGATATCGCGCCGACCGTGCTCGAATGGGCGAACGTGGCGCCGCCCGACTATCCACTGCCGGGCAAGTCGCTGCTGCCGATCCTCGGCAAGGCCGACGACCCGGCGCGCGACGCGGTGTTCGCGAGCCACGAATTCCATGAGATCAACCAGTACTACCCGATGCGCGCGGTGCGGACGCGGACGCACAGCTACATCCTCAACCTCGCCCACCCGCTCGACTATCCCATAGCGGGCGACGTCGCGGGCTCGCCGAGCTGGCAGGCGATCGCCGCGGATCCCGCGATCCCGCTCGGGAAGCGCAGCCAGGCGGCGTATCGCAATCGCCCGGCGGAGGAGCTGTACGACCTGACGCGCGATCCCGACGAGCTGGTCAACCTCGCCGCCGATCCGGCGTACGCGACGGTGCGTGACGCACTGCGGGGGCGGCTGCTTGAAATGCGCAAGGCGACCCGCGATCCGTGGCTCGCGGGGCAGACCGATCCCTATTCGCATCTGAGTCACTAATGAGAGGCCGCGAGCGCATGAAGACCATCGTCGCGCTGCTCGCGCTGCTCGCAGCCGCTCCGGCGCCGGCGCAGCAAAGCCCCGCCGCGGTCGACATACCCGCCTTCACGCTGCCGCCTTCGGACCAGCTGAGCGAGGAGGCGAAGGCGGTGCTTCTGCGCATGCGCACGGCGCGGGCGCCGGATCTCGGGGGCGACCTAGCGAAGCAGCGCGCCTTCTACCAGAAATACAATGACGATCGGCTGGCGGAGATGCGGCGGCACTTCCGCACCCGCGAGGAACGCGCGTCGCTGGGCGGCGTGGCGGTCGACATCGTCACGCCCGAGGCGGGAATCGATCCGCGCAACCATGATCGCGTGCTGATCAACGTCCATGGCGGCGCGTTCATGTGGGGAGCGGGCAGCGGTGCGCTGGTCGAGGCGATTCCGATCGCCGCGACGGCGCGGATCAAGGTCGTCACGGTCGATTACCGGCTGACCCCGGAGCACCGCTATCCCGCGGCGTCGGAGGATGTGAGCGCAGTCTATCGCGCCCTGCTCGAGCACTACCGGCCGGAGCAGATCGGTATCTATGGCTGTTCCGCGGGCGGGATCATCGCCGCCCAGTCGGTCGCGTGGATCCGCAGGCAGGGGCTGCCGCGTCCCGGCGCGCTCGGCACCTTCTGCGGAACCGCGGCGGGCTTCGGCGGCGACAGCGCCTATCTTGCCGGGCCGAGCGCCGAAGGCACCGCGCCCCCGGCCGGGCCGCTGCCGCCCCTGTTGCAGACGCCCTACATGGCGGGGGTGGCGGCCGACGATGCCGCTGCCTACCCGCTGCTGTCCGAAGCCGAGATCGAGTCATTCCCGCCGACCTTGCTGCTCGCGGGCAGCCGCGACTTCGCGGCGAGCGCGCTGACGCTGGCGCACCGGCGGTTGGCGCAAGCCGGGGTAGCGAGCCAATTGTTCCTGTTCGACGGATTGCCGCATGCCTTCTTCGTCTGGCCCGACATGCCGGAATCGACCGAGGCCTATCGCGTCATCGCACGCTTCTTCGACCAGCATCTGGGCGGACGGGAATGAGCAACGAGATCGACCGGCGCGGCGTGCTGCTGGCCGGCAGCGGCGGGGCGTTCGGCCTGTACAGCTGGGCGGCGGCGGCGAATCCACGGAAGAAGAACCTCACGCTCAAGCACCTCTCCGGGACGCGGCCGCGCAACATCCTGGTCGTGCTGACCGACGACCATCGCTACGACGCGATGGGGTTCATGAAAGCGCAGGATTTCGGCGAGACCCCGACGCTCGACCGCCTGGCGCGCGAGGGCGTGCATTTCCGCAACGCCTTCGTCACCACCGCGCTCTGCTCGCCATCGCGCGCCTCGATCTTCACCGGGCTCTATGCCCACCAGCACCGCGTGGTCGACAACAACCATCCGATCCCGCCCGGCCTCACTTACTATCCCGAATATCTCCAGCGTGCCGGCTACGAGACCGCGTTCATCGGCAAGTGGCATATGGGCGCCGAGACCGATACGCCGCAGCCGGGCTTCGACCATTGGGTTAGCTTCAAGGGCCAGGGCCATTATTTGCCCCATCCCGACGGGCTCAACGTCAACGGCAACAAGGTGCCGCAAAAAGGCTATATCACCGACGAGCTCACCGAATACGCGCTCGACTGGATCGGCAAGCGCGACCGCAAGCGGCCATGGATGATGCACCTCGCGCACAAGGCCGTGCATTCCGAGTTCATCCCTGCGCCGCGCCATGCCGGACGCTACAAGGATGCCAGGTTCCGCTACCCCGACAACATGAAGCCCGGCATGCCCGGGCGGCCGATGTGGGTCGAGAACCAGCGCAACAGCTGGCACGGCGTCGAGTACGCCTATCACGGCACGCTCGACATCGCCGATTACTACAAGGCCTATATGGAGACATTGCTCGCGGTCGACGAAGGGCTGGCGCGGATCATGGACCTGCTGGCCGAGCGCGGCGAGCTCGACGACACACTGATCCTCTACATGGGCGACAACGGCTTCATGTTCGGCGAGCACGGGCTGATCGACAAGCGCGCCGCATACGAGGAATCGATGCGCGTGCCGATGATCGCGCGCTGCCCGGCGCTGTTCGGGGCGGGCACGGTCGAACAGGTCGTCGCCAATATCGATGTCGCGCCGACCATGCTCGCGGCGGCGGGTCTCGCCGCGCCGGCGGGGATGGCGGGCGCGAACATGCTTCCGCTGGCGCGGGGTGAAAAGGTGCCGTGGCGCGAGGAGCTGGTCTACGAATATTATTGGGAGCGCAATTTTCCGCAGACCCCGACCGTCCACGCGCTGCGCGAGGACCGCTACAAGTACATCCGCTTCCACGGCATCTGGGATCTCGACGAGCTCTACGACCTCGAGGCCGACCCGCAGGAGAACGACAATCTGCTCGCGCGGCCTGGGCATGAGGCGCTGGCGGAGCGGATGAGCGCCAAGCTGTTCAAGCTGCTGGAGGACACCGACGGGATGCAGATCCCGCTGAGCGCGGATTCAGGCGAACGCAACGTGCTGCGCAGTCCCAAGGGCACGCCCGGCGCGCCCTTCCCGCCGAGCTTCACTCGGCCGCCGCCTCGCCAGGTCTAGACTCGGCCGGTGCGGCGTGGCCGCTGCGCCGCCACCAGCCGCGTAGCAGGCGGCCCGCCAGCGCCGGGAAGCCGGGCCGCACGAACAGCCAGTCGCGGATCGCGGGTCCGGCATCGGCGCCGATCACGCGCTTGTAGCCGCTGTCACCAGCGCCCCAGTCGACGGTCGCGATGCCGTCGTCGAGCGCGCGGACGAGATTGCGATAGTACAGCAGCTTGCCCGGCGAATGTTTGGCGACGCGCGGATCGTAGCTGTTGGCGATGGCGTATTTGAGCGTGCCGGCATTCATGTCGAACGAGAAGGCCGCGGGCTCGCCGTCGATGCGGAGCAGCGCCGCCCACATCATCTCCGCGATCACCGGATCGCTGGCGGCGGCGCGCCAGAAGGCGCCGTGCCCGTCGCTCGTGAACTTGGCGTCGCTGCCGTCGGTGCGTGAGGCGATCCAGCTCTTGCGCTCGATCGCGGCGAGGTCGTCGAACGCCGCTTGGGTCCAGTCCGCGCCCGCGACGAAGCTCCAGTCGAGCGCGCCATGCTCGGCGAGATGCTTCTCGTGGAAGCGGTTCTTGCGCAGCGTCGAGTTGCGCGGCCACGTCCCCTCGCCGCGCAGCGCGGTCATGTCGAGCAGGAAGCTCTCCGCCACGAAGCGATCGAGCGCGACCCAGCCTTTGGCCGCGGCGGCGGCGCGCAGGCCCTCGAGCGCCGGGTCGCCGTCATAGACCGGCCCGATGCGCAGCGCGTTCGCCTCGCGCCCGAGCTGGTCGAGCAGCAGCTCGAAGGCTTCGGCGCCGGCGTCGGCCGCGGCGGGGAAGCTGCGGAACGGCCAGTAGCAGCCGGGCACCGCGGCGAGGCGCAGGAAGGATGGGCCGAGCGGGACGAGCGGCAGCGCCAGCACCGGCACGCCCTCGCGCGCCACGGTCAGCGTGCGCGCCGCGCCGCCATAGGCCGCGAGCGCCGCGGCGAACCAGCCATAGCGCAGGAAGCGGTGCGTCGGCGCGGCATGGTCCGCGACCGTGTCGAGCGCGCTGGCAAGGCCGTCGCCGATGCTCGCGGCGAGCAGCGGGGGCAAGCGGGTGAACTCGGCGAGCGGCATCGGCCTGGTCATGTCCCGCGCGATAACGCGAATGCGTTACCAACCGGTGCAAGCCGCTTGGCGGCGCGGCACGTGCGCCATAGAGTGGGGCGAATGCAGCCGCTGATGCTCTCCACCGTCGCCCAGACCATCCAGGTCTCGATCGCGCCCGTCTTCCTGCTCGCGGGCGTCGCCGGCTTCCTCAACGTGCTGATCGGGCGCATGGCGCGCGTGGTCGATCGCTCGCGCAAGATCGAGCAGCTCCACCCGGTGTCGCGGGGGGCCGAGCACGACCGGCACGTATGGGAGCTGCGGCTGATCGACCGGCGGCTGTCGGTGATCAACACCTCGATCTGGCTGTGCGTCGCGAGTGCGATCCTGATCTGCCTGGTCGTCGCGCTGATGTTCAGCGCGACGCTGACTCATCTCGACATCGGTGGAATCGTCGCGGTGACCTTCATCGCCTCGATGCTCCTGCTGACGGCGGGGCTGATCGCCTTTCTGGTCGAAGTGCGCCTGTCGCTTCAGGCAGTGCACATCCGCGAGGAGCTGCTCGAGCGCGAGGGCCGCTAGCGTCAGACGCAGCCGCGGCGCCCCAGCGGTTCGCGGCGCAGCAGCGCCGGAACCTCAGCGTCGATCCTTTGCCAGTGCGGTAGCCGCAAGCGGCGATACTCTCTCGCGACCAGCGCGGCCGCACCGCGCGCGCCGAGCTCGCTCAGATGCGTGTCGTCGGCGATCCCGTTCGGAAAGGCCTGGAATCCGTCTTCGGGCTTCAAGTGGAGGTAGAATGCCTTGGCGCGTTCGGCGCCGGCGCGGTCGATCCAGCTCCGGCTGAGCGATTCGAGGTCGACGACCTTCACCCGCTCGCGCTTCGCCACATCGCGCACGACGGCGGAATAGGCGGCGAAGCCCGCCTTGGTGCGGCCGCCGGGCTCGAACATGCGCTGCGCGATCGGCGTGACGAGGACGGGCGTCGCCCCCGCCGCCCGCGCCTCGGTGACGAAGCGCTCGAGATTGGCGCGATAGACGGTCTCCGCCGGCGCATAGCGTTCGGGCTTCAGATTGGCATCGTTGTGCGCGAACTGGATGAGCACGACGTCGCCCTTGCGGAGGTCGGCGCGCAGCCGCTCCCAGCGGCCTTCGGCGAGGAAGCTCTTGGTACTGCGTCCGCCGATCGCCCGGTTCTGCAGCCCGATACCCTTGCGAAGCGCGCAAGCGAACATCTGGCCCCAGCCGGTCTGCGGATAGCGCGCCGCATCATAGCTCTGCGCGGTCGAATCGCTGGCGATGAAGATTTGCGGGGTACCGTCGCGGGCGAGCGGGGGCGGCGGCGCGGTGGTCGGCGAGGTCTGGGCGAGCAGCGCCAGCGCGAGCGATACGGCGGTGGTTGCCCGCACGATCCTGTGGTTCAGCACGCTTGGCATTTCGCCCATCCTCACTCCAATCCCATTTAATGGGATCATGCATCATTATTGGGCATGAGATGTAGCCGGAGCATGATGGCGCGCCAAGTGATTTGCGGATCGCGTCGCACGGCGCGTTCGACGAGCCAGGGTGCGCGAGTCGGAGCACGCGGCGATGTTCCGCTGCCCGACCGGAAAGTCGCTGGGAGCAAGCGTGCGTCAAGTGACGAAAGTGGCGGAGGTCCTTGGCGCACCCGACAGGATTCGAACCTGTGGCCTCTGCCTTCGGAGGGCAGCGCTCTATCCAGCTGAGCTACGGGTGCGTGGGTTGCAGCGCCTAGCAAAGCAAAAGCCGCCGCGCCAGCGCTAAACGGCGGCCGGGTCCCAGCCCTTCGGCGGCGGGGTCTTGGGCCTGTAGGCGCACAGATCGGCGACGATGCAGCGCCAGCATTCGGGCGTGCGCGCCTTGCAGACATAGCGGCCGTGCAGGATCAGCCAGTGATGCGCGTGCAGGCGGAAGGGCTGCGGCACCTTCTTCTCCAGCTGCTTCTCGACCGCGAGCGGCGTCTTGCCGGGGGCGAGGCCGGTGCGGTTGCCGACGCGGAAGATGTGCGTGTCGACCGCGAAGGTCTCCTGCCCGAACGCGACATTCATCACCACATTGGCGGTCTTGCGCCCCACGCCGGGGAGTTTCTCGAGCGCGTCGCGATCGGCGGGCACCCGGCTGCCATGCTCGGCGATCAGCGCGTGCGAAAGGGCGATGACGTTCTTGGCCTTGCTGTTGAACAGGCCGATCGTCTTGATGTGCTGCTTCAAGCCCTCCTCGCCGAGCGCGACCATCTTCTCGGGCGTGTCGACCTGCGCGAACAGCCGCCGCGTCGCCTTGTTGACGCCGGCGTCGGTCGCCTGCGCCGAGAGCACCACGGCGACGAGCAGCGTGTAGTCGTTGACCGATTCGAGCTCGGTCTCGGGATGCGGATTGGCTTCAGCCAGCCGCTCGAAGAAGTGGAAGATGTCGGCCTTCTTCAAAGGCCGAGCACCGCATCCATCGTGTAGCGGCCGGCGGGTTTGCCCGCGAGCCACAGCGCCGCCCTGACCGCCCCGCGCGCGAAGATCGCGCGATCCCCCGCGCGATGGGCGAGCTCGATCCGCTCGCCGGTTCCGGCAAGCACGACCAGGTGATCGCCGACGACCGTGCCGCCGCGCAGCGAGGCGAAACCGATCGTCCCTTCCGCACGCGCGCCGGTGAGGCCCGCACGGTCGGCGACGCGGACTTCGCCCAGCGCGACCTCGCGCCCCGCCGCCGCCGCCTCGCCCAGCATCAGCGCGGTGCCCGACGGCGCGTCGACCTTCTGGCGGTGGTGCATCTCGGCGATCTCGATGTCCCAGTCGGGCCCCAGCCGAGCCGCCGCCTCGCGTACCAGCCGCGCCAGCAGCACGACGCCCAGCGAAGTGTTGCCGGTCTGCAGCACCGCGATGTCGCGCGCGGCATCGTCGATCAGCGCGTGGTGCTGCGCGTTGAGCCCGGTGGTGCCGATCACGATCGGGGTCCCGGCCGCGCGCGCTGCGGCGAGGTGCGCTTCCAGCGCGACGGGGGTTGAGAAATCGACCAGCGCATCCGCCGCAGCCGCGACCGCGGCGGGATCGTCGCCGGCATCGGCGCCGCCCGCAAAGCCAACGCCCTGCTCCGCCAGGATGTCGCGGATCGCCACGCCCATGCGGCCGAGGCTGCCGTAGATGCCGATGCTGGTCATGGCCGCTGCTTTGACACGGATGACGGCGAGCGCAACAGCGCTTTTCTTTTTGAGAATGCGCCTGTCGGCGCATTGCGGCACGGCGCGCTCCCCCGCCCGGCCATCCATCAAGATACACTGGCGTGGGTGGCCGGGCGGGGGAGCGGGCCGGTACCGTGTCAGAATGCGCACTTTCGCGCATCTCAAGACGAGTCTCAGGCGCCCTCGAGCGCCTTCTGCCGCCGCCGCTGGACCGAGCTGCCGATGCCCATCGCCTCGCGATATTTGGCGACGGTGCGGCGGGCGATGTCGAAGCCCTTCGCGTTGAGCATCTCGACCAGCGTATCGTCCGACAGGATCTTGCGCGGATCCTCGGCCTGGATCAGCGCACGGATCGCGCTCTTGACCGCCTCGGCCGAGACCGCGTCGCCGCCATCGGCGGACTGGATCGCCGAGGTGAAGAAATACTTCAGCTCGAACAGCCCGCGCGCGCAGGACAGGTACTTGTTCGACGTCACGCGGCTGACGGTCGATTCGTGCATCTCGATCGCGTCGGCGATCTGGCGCAGGGTCAGCGGCTTGAGGTGCGAGACGCCGTGGCGGAAGAATGCCTCCTGCTGCTTCACGATCTCCGACGCGACCTTGATGATCGTGCGCTGGCGCTGGTCGAGCGCCTTGACCAGCCAGTTGGCGCTGGCGAGCATGTCGCTGAGCCAGGCCTTGCTCGACTTGTCCTGCGGGCCCGCCGATACCTCGGCATAATAAGCGCGGTTGACGAGCACGCGCGGCAACGTCGCGCCGTTCAATTCGACCGCCCAGCCCTGCCCGCGCGGCGCGACGAAGATGTCGGGGGTGACGGCCAGCATGGGCTCGCCGCCGAAGCGGCAGCCGGGCTTGGGATCATAGCCGCGCAGCTCGCGGATCATGTCGGCCATGTCCTCGTCGTCGACCCCGCAGATGCGTTTCAGGCGCGCCAGCTCGCCGCGCGCGAGCAAGTCGAGATTGGCGATCAGCGCGGCCATGCACGGATCGTAGCGGTCGGCCTCCTTGGCCTGCAGCGCGATGCATTCGGCGAGGTCGCGCGCGCCGACGCCGGTGGGGTCGAAGGTCTGGATGACGGCCAGCACCGCCTCGACACGCGCCAGCGGCACGCCGAGCCGCGTCGCCACGTCGAGCAGCGAGACGGTGAGATAACCCGCCTCGTCGATCTGGTCGATCAGGTGCTGGGCGATGAACAGGTCCGCGCCGTCGACCGCCGCGCCGGCCTGGGCGAGCAAGTGATCGGCGAGGCTGAGATCGGGTGCCGAGAAGCTGTCGAAGTCGGGACCGTCATCGCCGGCGCCGCCCGACCCCGTGCCCGCCAGCCCCAGCCCGCCGTCGAGCCCGCCGATCGAGTCCGAGGGGCTGTCGTGATGGAAGGTCTCGGCGGTGAAATCGACGTCGAGCGAGGCTTCGCCGGTCGCCGCGCCGGCATCGAGCAGCTCGGCGGCATCCGCCGGCCCTTCGCGCTCGGCCAGCAACTCGGGCTCCGGCGCGTCGGCCGGCTCGCGCTCCTCGCCGGCGCCGGCGTCGAGCAGCGGGTTCTTCTCGATCTCCTCGGCGATGAAGGTCTCGATCTCGAGGTTGGACAGCGCCAGCAGCTTGATCGCCTGCTGCAGCTGCGGCGTCATCACCAGCGATTGGGACTGCCGCAGGTCGAGGCGCGGAGCGAGGCTCATGGATGTTGCCCGTCACCCCAGCGAAAGCTGGGGTCTCGTGCGGCAAGCTCGCGCTCCGAAACCGCGAGACCCCGGCTTGCGCTGGGGCGACGGAGGGGGAGGAGGCGGCGCGACATGTCCTAGAGCGAGAAGCCCTCGCCGAGATAGAGGCGGCGGACGTTGGCGTCGGCGACGAGGTCCGCCGGCGAGCCCGCGAACAGCACGCGGCCGTCATAGATGATCGAGGCGCGGTCGACGATGTCGAGCGTCTCGCGGACGTTGTGGTCGGTGATGAGCACGCCGATGTTGCGCGTCTTGAGCTCCTTCACCAGGTCGCGGATGTCGGCGATCGAGATCGGGTCGATGCCCGCGAACGGCTCGTCTAGCAGCATGATCGAAGGATCGGCGGCGAGCGCGCGGGCGATCTCGGCGCGGCGCCGCTCGCCGCCCGACAGCGCCATCGCCGGCGCGTCGCGCAACCGCGTCAGCCCGAACTCCTCGAGCAGCTGCTCGAGCCGCGCCTCGCGCGCCGCGCGATCGGGCTCGGCGAGCTCGAGCACGGCGGAGATGTTCTTGGCGACGGTGAGCCCGCGGAAAATCGAGGTTTCCTGCGGCAGATAGCCGAGGCCGAGGATCGCGCGGCGGTACATCGGCAGCGGCGTGATGTCCTGTCCGTCGAGCATGATGCGCCCGGCGTCGGGCTTGACCAGCCCCATCACCGAGTAGAAGCAGGTCGTCTTGCCGGCGCCGTTGGGCCCGAGCAGCCCGACCACCTCGCCCTTGCCGACCGACAGCGACACGTCGGACAGCACGACGCGCTTGTCGTAGGATTTGGCGATCGACACCACGGCCAGGCCCGATGAAGGCGGGCTGCCCGTATCGGCGGCGGTTACCGGTTCCAGCGTTTCGACGTCTGCCATCATGCCCTTCCTGGTCGCAGGCGATGCTTAGCGATTCCTTGCCGCGCAGTCACTTGGCAAGTTTCATGCATGACGAGCCACGGCGCGAAGTTAGGATGGAACCCGGCGGTGTAAACCCCGCCTGCGGTCAATCGCGCTTGGGAACGGTGAAGCGCCCGGTGACGCGCCCGCCCGACTTGATCACGCTGCCGTCGGGCGCCTTGGTCGTGCCGACGCCCGAGCCGTCGATCGACGCGCGGCCGGTGTCGAGGTTGATCGTCAGCCGCCCGCCGCTCACGCGGTTGCTGCCCTGGGTCAGGGTGACGTTGCCGAGCATCGTGATCACGCGCCGGTTGATGTCGTAGACGCCATATTGCGCGCGCGCGGTCTGGTCGGGCCGGGTGACGGTGACGCCGCCCGACGCGTCGAAGCGCGACACCGAGGGCGAGCCGTCGGTGATCTGGCCGGTATAGGTGACGGTGACACGCGCCGCGGTCAGCGTCATGTTCGCCTGGGTGATTCGCACCCCGCCCGACAGGATCGCGCGGTTCGCCCGGTCCTGCAGGTCGATGCTCTGCGCGGCGAAATCGATCGGCGCGTTCGAGTCGTGGCGCGCCTGGCCCAGCGCCGAGGTGGCGAGCACCCCGGTGGTGGCGGTGGCGGCGAGCGCGAGGATGAGGAGCGGGCGGGCCATGATCACCTATTTGCGCGCTTGGGATCGATCCGCAAGCGGGCATTGCCCTCGATCCGCACGGTTCGCTTGTCGAGATCGGCGGTCATCTTGTTGCCGCTAAAGGTGCCGAGCGGCGTGCGCCCGTCGATCTGCCCGGTGCCGGTCAGGCGGCGGCTCTTGAGGTCGATCGTCGAATCGCGCGTGTCGAGCTGGTAGCCGTCGGCGCTGCGGAAGGTGATCGGGCCGTCGACCGCGACCTGCTCGCTGTCCATGTCGTAGCGGCCGCGCTCGGCGCGCACCTCGGCCGGACCGTCGGAGAGGCGGATGCCGGCGGCGAGGTCGTTGAGCTGGACCACCGGCTCGGCCGAGCTCTTCTGCACCGCCGATCCCGCGCGCAATACGAAAGGCTGACCCTTGGCGTCCTCGCCGCGATAGCGCGCCGACTGGATGCGCAGCCGCTCGCTCGCGACATCGACCTTGTTCTTGTCGAGCACGAAGGAGACGTCGCCCCCCATGAACAAGGGCGCCATCACCAGGAAGGCGCCGAGCACGCCGATGCCTGCGGGAAGGACCAGCAGCATCGTGCGGATGATATGATCATGGCTGCTGCCCGGGCGCGCCCAGCGCTTGCGGCGCGAGCGTTCCTGGACGGCGATCTCAGACATGCGCGTTCTCGCCGAGAGAGCGGCACCAGCCCCCTCCCCCACCCGGCCACCCACACGGTACACTCAATGGGTGGCCGGGTGGGGGAGCGGGCTGGTGCGGCACGATTTCAAACATGCGCGAAGATATCCACTTCGGGCCAGCCGGCGAGATCCAGCTCGGCGCGGTGCGGCAGGAAGTCGAAGCAGGCCTGCGCCAGCGCGACCCGTCCCTCGCGCGCGAGGCGGCGGTCGAGCTCCTCGCGCATTGCGTGGAGGAAGCGCACGTCCGAGGCGGCATAGTCCTTCTGCGCGTCGCTCAGCACCGGCCCGCCCCAGTCGGACGATTGCTGCTGCTTCGAGATCTCCTGCCCGAGCAGCTCGCGCACCAGGTCCTTGAGGCCGTGGCGGTCGGTATAGGTACGCACCAGCCGCGAGGCGGTCTTGGTGCAATAGACCGGCGCCGCGGTGACGCCGAGATAATGGCGGATCGCGGCGAGATCGAAGCGCGCGAAGTGGTAGAGCTTCACCCGCGCAGGATCGGCGAGCAGCGCGCGCAAATTGGGCGCGGCATAGTCGCTGCCTGGCGAGAAGCGGACGAGATGCTCGTCCTCCCCGCCGGCGGAAAGCTGGACGACGCACAGCCGGTCGCGCGGCGTGATCAGCCCCATCGTCTCGGTATCGACGGCGATGTCGACGCCCGGGGCGAAGATGCCTTGGGGAATATCTTCTTCGTGCAGGAAAACGGCCATGCGTCCGCCTAGCCGTTTAAGCCTGAACGCTCAATGGCCTGCAGGCCGGTCGCCGGCGGCGTCGCGCTTCGTCTTGGACTTGCGCGCCACCATGTTGAGGATTTCGACCAGCGCCGAAAAGGCCATCGCGGCATAGATATAGCCCTTGGGCACGTGCACGCCGAAGCCGTCGGCGATCAGCACGGCGCCGATCATCAGCAGGAAGCCGAGCGCGAGCATCACCACCGTGGGATTGCGCTTGATGAAGTTCGCCAGCGGGTCGGCCGCGACCAGCATCACGCCGACGGTGACGATCACCGCCGTCACCATGATCGCGATCTCGTCGGTCATGCCGACCGCGGTCAGGATCGAATCGACCGAGAACACCATGTCGAGCAGGATGATCTGGAAAATCGCGCCGCCGAAGTTGAGGGTCGCGACCTGCTTCTTGTCGAGGATCTCGTCTTCGGAGGGCACCGGATCGATCGTGTGGTGGATTTCCTTGGTCGCCTTCCACACCAGGAACAGCCCGCCCGCGATCAGGATCAGGTCGCGCCACGAGAACGCCGTCTCGAAGCTCGGCTCGCCATGCGCGCCGGGCGCGCCCTGCAGCCCGAGATCGAACACCGGCGTGGTCAGCGAGACGATCACCCAGATCATCGAGAGCAGCACGATGCGCATCACCAGCGCGAGGCCGATGCCGATTCGGCGCGCGCGCTGCTGCTGGTGCTCGGGCAGCTTGTTGGTGAGGATCGAGATGAAGATGAGGTTGTCGATGCCGAGCACCACCTCCATCACGATCAGGGTGAGCAGGGCGGCCCAGGCGGCCGGGTCGGCGAGCAAAGCGGCGATATCCATGGACATTTGCTCTGCCGTCCCTGCGACGCATGCGCAAGTATGCGCTGGACCAGTGCTGGAATCGCGACGAAATCGTTCGCCTATTGTCCCGTTCTCGGTTATGACCCGATTCCATGGGCGTGTCGTTAGAGCGCCGGAATGTCTGCGTCTTCGTCCGGCGCACGGCTTTCAAGATCGAGTTGGGCGACCGGGAAGACGAACAGGGCAATGAGTTTTGATCGAGGGCGCCGCGGGGATCGCGGCGGGCGCGGCAGAGACAAGCGCGACGGTTTCGGCGGCGACGATTTCGGCGGCAGCAGCTATGGCGATCGCGGCGGCTTCGGCGGCGGCGGTTTCGGTGATCGTGGCGGCTTCGGCGGTGGTGGCTTCGGCGGCGGTGGCGGTGGCTATCGTGGCGGTGGTGGCGGCTTCGGCGGCGGCGGTGGCGGCGGTGGCTTCGGCGGCGGTGGTGGCGGCGGCCGCGGCATGCCCCCGCAGGTCGTCGGCGAAGGCACCGGCGTGGTCAAGTTCTTCAACAGCCAGAAGGGCTTCGGCTTCGTCGTCCGTGACGATGGCGGCGAGGACGTGTTCGTGCATATCAGCGCGGTCGAGCAGGCCGGCCTCACCGGCCTGGCCGAGGGCCAGCCGCTGGGCTTCACGCTGGTCGATCGCGGCGGGCGCATCAGCGCGACCGAGCTCAAGATCGACGGCGAGCCGCTTCCGGTCGAGGACCGCGGCCCCCCGCGCGACCGTGACGGTCCGCGCGGCGCCGGCGGTGCGGGTGGCCCGCAGCGCCAGTTGACCGGCGAGAAGGCGACCGGCACGGTCAAGTTCTTCAACGCGATGAAGGGCTTCGGCTTCATTCAGCGCGACGACGGCCAGCCCGACGCATTCGTGCACATCTCGGCCGTCGAGCGTGCCGGCATGCCGACGCTCAACGAAGGCGACCGGCTCGAGTTCGAGCTCGAGGTGGACCGTCGCGGCAAGTATGCCGCGGTGAACCTGCAGCCGGCGCAGTAACGGAACGCGCGCCATGCTCCGGCTGATCGCGGCCGGGCGCGGAGCGACAATGGGGGTCGCCTTGGCCATGCTGGCCGGGGCGGCCCCGGTTGTTTCTGCCCCTCCCCCTTCCTCCGCACCGCAAACGGCGGAGACGCCGGCCGCCTCGCCGCTGGAGCGGATCGAGGCGGCGGAGGTGGTGGCGACCTATCCGCACGATGCGGGCGCCTTCACCCAGGGACTGTTCTTCAGCGACGGGCGGCTGTTCGAGAGCACCGGCCAGCATGGCGAATCGGCGATCCGCGAAGTCGATCTCAAGACCGGCAAGGTCATCCGCGAAACACGCTTGCCCGCCCAATATTTCGGCGAGGGCAGCACAGCCTGGGGCAAGACGATCGTCAGCCTGACCTGGAAGCACGGCAAGGGCTTCCGCTGGGATCGCGACAGCTTCCGCAAGCTCGGCGAGTTCACCTATTCCGGCGAAGGCTGGGGGCTGGCTCAGGACGGCGAGAGCCTGATCCTGTCCGACGGCAGCAGCGAATTGCGCTTCCTCGATCCCGCCACCTTTGCCGAACGCCGCCGCATCACCGTCACCTGGCGCGGGCGGGCGGTGAGTCAGCTCAACGAGCTCGAATATGCCCGCCGCGAGATCCTCGCGAACATCTGGCATAGCGACCTGATCGCGCGGATCGACCCGGCGACGGGCGTGATCAAGGGCGTGATCGACCTCCGTGCGGTCGCCGCGTCGGTCAAGGTGCCGGACAGCGAGTCGGTGCTCAACGGCATCGCCTATGACGCCAGGGTCCGGAAGCTCTACGTCACCGGCAAGCGCTGGCCGCAGCTGTTCGAGATCGCACTGCCCGAGGCGAGCGGCGGCGCCGGATGATCACCAGCCTCGCCGTGTCCGGCTATCGCTCGCTTCGCGAGGTGACGCTGGCATTGGGGCGGCTCAATGTCGTCACCGGAGCGAACGGCAGCGGAAAATCGAGCCTGTACCGGGCATTGCGACTGCTCACCGAGGTCGCGCAAGGCCGCGCCATCGCTTCGCTGGCGGCGGAAGGGGGCCTGGGGTCGACGCTGTGGGCAGGGCCGGAGAAGTTCAGCCGGGAGATGCGCAGCGGCACGCGGCCGGTTCAGGGAACGGTGCGGAGCGGGCCGGTCAGTCTCAAACTGGGCTTCGCCACCGAAGACCTCGGCTACGCCATCGACCTCGGCTTGCCGATCCCGTCGCGCACCCGGTTCGGCCATGACCCCCAGATCAAGGTGGAGGCGTTGTGGACCGGCCCGACGCTGGGCCGGGCCAACCTGCTCGCGGATCGCCATGGTCCGCTGGTCCGCGTTCGAAGCGGCGAATCGGGGGTCTGGCGCGACGGCTTCGGCAATCTCTCCGCCTTCGACAGCATGATGACGCATTGCGCCGATGCAGCCGACGGGCTCGAGTTGCTGCTCCTGCGCGAGCGCATGCGCGGCTGGCGCTTCTACGACGATCTCCGCACCGACCGCGACGCCCCGGCGCGCCGGGCACAGGTGGGAACCTTCACCCCGGTCCTGGCGGGCGACGGATCGAACATCGGCGCCGCCCTGCAGACGATCATCGAGATCGGCGACGTCGACAGCCTGGAGAACGCGATCGCCGATGCCTTCGACGGCGCGACCCTGTCGGTCGGCGAGCGGTTCGAGGTCGAGATGCGGCAATATGGGCTTCTTCGCCCGTTGCTCGCGTCGGAACTGTCCGACGGGACGCTTCGCTACGTGCTGCTCGCCGCCGCGCTGCTCTCGCCTCGCCCGCCGGAATTGATGATCCTGAACGAACCCGAATCGAGTCTCCATCCCGACCTTCTCGATCCGCTCGCGCGGCTGCTGGTCAAGGCATCCGAGCGGTGCCAGGTCATCGTCGTTTCGCACGCCTCGAGGCTGGTGGACGCGCTCGACCGGCATGCCGAAACCTTCCGCATCGAGCTTCGCAAGGAATTGGGCGAGACGATCGTCGATCAGGCCGGCCGTCCGGACTGGGCCTGGCCGGCGCGGTAGCGCTTACTTCGGCACCGCCTGCGCGCGCCAGGTGGTGAGCCAGTCGATCGATCCGCGGCATTCGGGCATCGAGCGCGCCTCGACCAGGCGGAACATGGCGCCGTCCCAGACATAGGTCTCGGCGCCGCCGCAATCGCCGATACCGCGCGCCTTGCTGTAGCTTTCGAGGCGCCCGGTCTTGGCGTCGAAGCTCGCATTGACCAGCTCCTGCGGTCCCTCGGCGATCATCCCCGGCGAAACGTCGAAGCGCGCGCGCACCGGCGCGCCCTTGCCCGACAGGATGTAGGGCGCGGTCGAGAAATTATAGGCGCCGCTCCCGCACGGCAGCAGGACCAGCGTCTTGCCGCCGCCGAGCGCATGGGTCTCGACGCCCGGCAATTCGCCGGTGCCGCCTTCATAGACGCTGCCGCACTCGCTCGACTTGTCGAGCGCCTTGCGCATCGCCGGGGTGAAGGGCGCGGCGGCGCCGGCGGGCCGAACATAGCCGATCTGCGGCAGCGCGGGCGGCGCGGGCACGGTGCTCGCCGGCTTGGCGCCCTTCGCCGCCGCCGCGGTCACCGTGCCGGCGCGGCCCTGCTCGGCATCGATGAAGCGCAGCGCCGCCGACGAGCCCTTGAGCGAGGCCATGCCGCTCACCGAGGTTTCGTCGCCGACCCGCAGGTCGGTGCCGTCGACCATCGCGGCGATGATCTGCGCCGCCTGCGCGCCGGTGAAGCGGAGCAGGTCGTTCCTGGGCACGGCCCAGATCGAGAAGCCGCGCTCGGTGCTCACCCGCACCCGGTCGCTGCCCGAATTGCCCGGAAGCTGAATCTCGACCGTGAAGCCGCCCGCCGGCCCCGCCGCGCGATCGATCGAGACCGAGACCTGATCGTAAGGGGAGCCTTCCTCGGGCTGGTTGTCGTCGGGCCAGATCGAAGTCATCTCGCAACGCCTGGCGTTGTCGCAGCCCACGGCCCAGGCGCCGAACACCTTGACCGGAGCGGGTTGCGGAGCGGCCGCCTGGGCCCAGGCGAGCAGCGCGATCGTCAGCATGAAACCCCCTTCTAGCCGTTTCGCGAGCGAGTCGGTAGGACGCCTGCATATCAGATTTCGGAGAACAGGCATGCAGACGGTTGGCGTGATCGGCGCGGGGCAGATGGGAGCGGGCATCGCCCAGGTTTCGGCGCAGGCGGGCTATCGCGTACTGCTGTCCGACATCGACCAGGCGCGCGCCGAGAAGGGCAAGGCGGGCATCGCCAGGCAGCTCGCGCGGGCGGTCGAGAAGGAGAAGATCACCAGCGAGGCGATGGATGCGGCGCTGGCCAACATCGAGTGCGTCGCCGGCACCGGCGCGTTCGGCCCCTGCGACCTGGTGATCGAAGCCGCGACCGAGCGCGAAGAGATCAAGCGCGAGATCTTCGCCGCTGTCGGCAAGGTGCTGGGCAAGGACGCGATCCTCGCCAGCAACACCTCGTCGATCCCGATCACGCGCCTCGCGCAGGCCTCGCCCGATCCGGCGCGCTTCATGGGGGTGCATTTCTTCAACCCGGTGCCGGTGATGGGCCTGATCGAGCTGATCCGCGGCCTCGCCACCAGCGACGCGACGGTCGCGGCGGTCGAAGCCTATGGCAGGACGCTGAACAAGCGCATCGTCCACGCCAACGATGCGCCCGGCTTCATCGTCAACCGCGTGCTGATGCCCTTCCTCAACGAGGCGTGCTTCGCGCTCGGCGAGGGCGTGGCGACGATCCCCGACATCGACGCCGCGATCCAGCTCGGCCTCAACCACCCGATGGGGCCGTTCACCCTCGCCGACTTCATCGGCCTCGACACCTGCCTCGAGATCACCAGGGTGCTGTTCGAGGGCACCGGCGACCCCAAGTTCCGCCCCGCCCCGCTGCTCGTCAAATATGTCGAGGCCGGCTGGTACGGGCGGAAGACCGGGCGCGGCTTCTACGACTATTCGGGCGCGGAGCCGGTGCCGACCCGCTAAGGCAGCAGCAACCCCGCCAGCGCGGCGCTCATCAAATTGGCGAGGCTGCCTGCGATCAGCGCCTTGATGCCGAGCTTGGCGATCATCGGGCGCTGGTTGGGCGCGAGGCTGCCGGTCGCCGCCATCTGGATCGCGATCGAGCTGAAATTGGCGAAGCCGCACAGGGCAAAGGTGATGATCGCGACGCTGCGCTGGCTCAGCCCCGGCGTCGTGCCGAGGTTGAGGAAGGCGACGAACTCGTTGAGCACCATCTTGGTGCCGAACAGGCTGCCCGCCGCGCCGGTCTCGGCCCAGGGGATGCCGATCAGGAACATGATCGGCGCGAACACCGTCCCGATCACCCCCTGGAAGGTCAGCGCGGGATAGCCGAACCACCCGCCGACCACGCCGAGCAGGCCGTTGGCGAGCGCGACCAAAGCGACGAAGGCGAGCACCATCGCGCCCACCGCGACCGCGATCTTGACGCCGATCTGCGCGCCCATCGCCGCGGCCATGATGATGTTGGCGGGGCGTTCCTCGTCGAGGTCCTTCTCGACCGCGCGGATCGCGGCCTCCTCGGGATCGACCGGCGCTTCGCCCTCGAGCGGGAGTTCGGCCTGCCTCGCCGGCTCGTCGGGCATGATGATCTTGGCCATCAGCAAGCCGCCCGGCGCGGCCATGAAGGATGCTGCGAGGAGATACTGGATGCCGACCCCCATCGCGGCATAGGCGGCGAGGATCGTGCCCGCGACCCCGGCCATGCCGACGCTCATCACCGCGAACAGCTGCGCCGGCGTGAGGCTCGCGAGATAGGGACGGATGACCAGCGGCGATTCGCTCTGCCCGACGAAGATGTTGGCGGCCGAGCACAGCGACTCGACCTTGCTCACCCCGGTCACCTTCTCGATCGCCCCGCCGATCCACCGGATCACCAGCGGCATGATGCGCAGATAATAGAGGATCGAGACCAGGCTGGCGAAGAAGATGATCACCGGCAGCGCGGCGATCGCGAAGCTGTGGCCGCCCATCTCGGGCTTGGCGAGCGGGCCGAAGATGAAGTCGGTGCCAGCCTGGGCATAGCCGAGCAGTGCCGAGACTCCCCGCGCCATCCCCTCGATCACCGACCGGCCGGCGGGGACGTAGAGCACGAGCACGGCGATACCGGCCTGGAGCGCGAAGGCGGCGCCGACGACGCGCAGCCGGATCGCGCGGCGGTTGGACGAGAGCAGCACCGCGATGCCGATGATCGCGGCGATGCCGAGAATGCCGATCGGAAGATTGTTCAACTGGAAAGCCCCCAAGAGCCGCGTCTGTCGCACGGCGTACGGGGCCGCAGCATAGCGCACGATTCGCGCATCGCTAGGTGCTTCCGTATCCAGGGAAACCGGGCTAGCAACGGCCATGACCACACCGGCCCCGCTTTCGCGCTCGCTCTTCACCCTTTCGATCTTCTACGGCGGCATGGTCTGCATCGCGGGCGTGCTGGGCAACAAGCAGGTGGCGCTGGGACCGCTCGCGGTCGAGGCGGGGATCTTCGCCTTCCTGCTGCTGGTCGCGGTGTCGAGCGCGGTCGCCGAGCTGCACGGGCGCGCGGTGGCGAACCGGCTGGTGCTGCTCGGCTTCATCCCGCTGCTCGCCTCGATCGCGCTGACCGCGTTGGTGCTGACCCTCCCCCCCGCCGCCGACATGCCGGCCGAGCGCCGCGCCGCGTTCGACATGATGATGGGCGGCACCTGGCGTATCTGGCTCGGCGGGATCACCGCCTATGGCGCGTCGCAATTGCTCAACGTCACGATCTTCAGCGCCTTGAAGCGCGAGGGCGGCAAGATGATGTGGCTGCGCGGCGCGATCGCCGGCGTGCTGAGCCAGATCGTCGACACGCTGATCTTCATCACCGTCGCCTTCTACGGCGAGTTCCCGATCGGCCACCTGCTGATGGGGCAGATGCTGGCCAAGGTGGTGCTGTCGATCGTGCTGATCCCGGCCCTGATCGCGGGCTTCGTGGCGATCGGGCGGAGCCTGGACCGCAGCGCCTGAGCAAGGCTTGGCGGACGGTCGGTGCGATACCGCACTTGGACCGTCATCCCGGCCTTGGCCGGGATCCACCGGGAGGCGACCAGGAAGCACGGGGCTCCAGCGCACCGCCCGAGACGCCATGGATCCCGGCACAGAGCCGGGATGACGCGGGCGGGTACGGCCGCTAACGACCCCATAGCTGCCGTCGCGCTTTGCCTTATAAACTGTCTCCATCATGGTGACACAGTCAGACGACGATAGGGAACTCGAACTTCGCGTCAGCGATGTCGCATATGAGGTGGGGAAGTTCGCTTGGACTGATTTAGCCGAGCGATTGCCGATTGGCCGAACCTACGTCAGGCCCGAAAGCGAAGGCCCATACATGGCAGTGACGTGGGACGCCGATTGGAAAAAGCAGGTGAACGGCCCGATCCTTATTCGCATCAACGGCTATCTCGATCCCGAACATGCAAATCCGGTATGGGGCACGGGTGAGATCATCGAACGAAAGCCAAGTTGGCTCACGCGCTTGCTCAATCACTTCGGCAGCTAACCACCCAGTTTTAGACGCTCCTGCCCTGACGGCGGCGTCCTAAAAGCGGTCGGACGGCAAACGACCCCATTGCGGACGCCCGGCTTCGCTGTCACCAATCAGCATGACCTACTCCATTCTGATCAGTGCGCGGATGGTTTTGAGCGCATTGGCGACCGCGCAGTTATCGATGCCACTGCCTCAAAGCTTTCCAATCGAAAGCGTGCGTGGGGTGATGGTCTTGCATTGGGAGTATCCGCACTTCGTCCGGCAGGACGGCCCTAAAGAGCGCGTATTTGAGATCGACATTAGGGACGAGAAATGGCGCACCAAGCACTTTGATACTCTGCCGCCGGAAATCACGCGAGACACTCCTAGCTTTTGCGTCACCGCTGAAGGATACGAAGATCGGTCTCGGCTCGGCCCCACCGACCGGACGACGTTCGTGTTCACCGTGATCAAATCAACGAAGCTGGTGCAGAGCGAGGACGAATGCGAGCAGTCCGCTCGTAAGCCCTAACGGCAGCTTCCCACCCACTTGCAGACGGTGGATATGATTGGCGGCTGCGGTTCCGGTGTTTCCTAGATGTCGAGATCCGCTCGACCGCCGCGACGCCAACAATATGCGCCCAATGCAAAGGAAGTCCCAAAGAACATGAGATAAATGTCCCAATGAGCTGCGAGGATATTGGGAATCGAAGAAGGCTCAAGGATTGGCAGTAGTAAGTGTGAAAGCAAGATCGTCGGCGTGATCCAAAGAGACCACGCCGTTCGCTTCCAAAGCGTCGCTGACGACGGCGGCGTTATGAACCATTGCCAGAACCCGCTTTCGTAGTGCGCCCACGCTTCCCATCACATCAGCATAAATCAGAAGCGGTAGCTTTCCACCCGTTTGAATCCGTTCGCAGGTGCGGAGGCCGCGCCAATAGCGGACGAACCGATAACGACCCCATTGCGGACGCGCGCGTCTTGACTCATCTTCGCCACATGCGGCCGCCTCATTCAGCACTGTTCCTTTGCGTGTTGGTCGCGAGCTGTTCGGAGGAACCATCGAATAAAGCCGTGGCACCAGCCATCCGTTTTGAGGCGACTTTTGGGGAAAGCCGGTATCTGTTACCGCCCCATAATCCACCCAAGGAAGCTCCAGACTTCATCGCAAACGGAAAGTCTGTCATCCCTCCGTTGATCTTGAAATGTGGAGGCACTGAGCCTCGTTATGAGCAATGGACCGATGGAGGGGCCAAGATCATTTTTCGGTCTCAGCGATCTTTGCCCGACGTGACAGCGTGCCTCTCGAAAGCCTTTCCCAACATACGCGTCGATCACGCCCTCGATGGCCTCTAGCCACCCATTTTCAGCCGATCCGCGGTGACAACGCCGCGCTGAAAGCGGACGTGCAGCAAACGATCCCATTTGCGGCCGTTCGTCCGGCCGCTAGGTTCGAAACATGACTGAGGCAGAAGCAAATCTTCGTGACGCCATCGAGCATAGCTACATAGTGTTTGCGGGCATGCCCTGTCCGCGCGAACTCGAAACGTCACGCCTGCGGAATGGGAACGAGATTCTACGAGCGCTCACCTCTGCACCGTTGCGAGAGTTGGGCGGCGGGCAAATCGGACCTTATTCAGGCTGGGCAATCACGACAGTTGGTAACGACCGCGATTACCGGCACTTTCTGCCGCGCATCTTCGAGCTTGCCGTCACGAATCCCGTTTGGCTTGGAACGGAGCCGCCCGTTATCGCGAGTAGACTAAAGATGGCGACATGGGGAACTTGGCCAGCCGATCAGCAATCTGCAGTTCTGCGCTTCTTCCACGCTGCCTTCGATGCGATGATTGAAAGGCATCCGGATCAATGGCCTTCCGAAGCTGCTGAGTGGTTCTGTGGCATCGCGACCTTAGGCGAACCAGTGACGCCTCCCTTCGAGCGCTGGCGCTCGTCAACCTCAGCGAACGCTGCGCTCAATATGGCGAGCTTCATCATATCTGAATTGAAGCACCTTTGTAAGCATGGAGAAGTCATGCGCTCCTTCTGGGAAGAAGTGAGTGAAGACGCGCGTCGAGAAGTTGCCAAGCTCCTCTTAGACGAGCGGACGAAAATTTTTCTGCAATCAGCGGTAGAACGGGTGTCTGAGGAAGATCGCTTTTACCATTTAGACGCGGCAGTCGCAGAATTGGTTCGACAGTCCTGATGTCCGCTAGCCACCCAATAGCGGACCCTTGCAATGTTGGAATTCATTTGCTTGGGTCGTTCGGTGCCAGGCACCGCTCTTTGATTTCGTCGATCCACACGGCAGGACGGTGCTGCCGAACCCGCGTCCGACAAAGGCGGCCAAGTTGACAGAATGAACCGCGTTGCGCGTAACTTTGTCAACTTCCCGCCGCCCTCCGCCGCTTTCGCATCCCGGCAACTCACGCTAATGCGCGCGGCATGACCGACCATGCCCCCGATCCCAAGATGCTCGCCAAGGCGGAGACGCTGACCGACGCGCTGCCCTACATGCAGCGCTACGCGGGCAAGACCTTCGTGGTCAAATATGGCGGCCACGCGATGGGCGATCCCGAGCTGGCGCGCAACTTCGCCGAGGACGTGGTGCTGCTCAAGGCGGTCGGCATCAACCCGGTGGTGGTGCATGGCGGCGGGCCGCAGATCGGGCAGATGCTCAAGCGCCTCGGCGTCGAATCGCAGTTCGTCGGCGGGCTGCGCGTCACCGACGCGGAGACCGCGCGGATCGCGGAGATGGTCCTCGCCGGATCGATCAACAAGGAGATCGTCAGCTGGATCGGCGCCGCCGGCGGCAAGGCGATCGGCATCTCCGGCAAGGATTCGGGCCTGGTCACCGCCAAGAAGGTGTCGCGCAGCGCGGCCGATCCGCTGCAGGGGATCGAGCGCCATGTCGACCTCGGCTTCGTCGGCGAGCCCGTGGCGGTCGATGCGAGCGTGCTCACGACATTGTCGGCGCAGGGCTTCATCCCGGTGGTGGCGCCGATCGCGCTCGGCGCCGACGGCCACACCTACAACATCAACGCCGACACCATGGCCGGCGCGATCGCCGGGGCGCTCGGCGCGTCGCGCTTCTTCCTGCTCACCGACGTGCCGGGCGTGCTGAGCAAGGACAAGGAACTGCTCACCGACCTCGATCCCGGCCGGATCGCGGCATTGATGGCCGACGGCACGATCAGCGGCGGGATGATCCCCAAGGTCGAGACCTGCGTCGCCGCGGTCGATGCCGGGGTCGATGCCGCGGTCATCCTCGACGGGCGCGTGCCGCATTCGATGCTGCTCGAGATCTTCACCACGCAGGGCGCGGGCACCTTGGTTCACCGCTGAGGCGTACTATATAGCTAACACGGTTGCCGCTGCGCCGGGCTTTCCGGTAGAAGCGGTGAAAACTCCGGAGGCACCTGTTGGACACCTTCCTCGATATCACCTTCTCGATCGCCCAGATTCTGCTGACCGTGCTGTGGTGGATCGTCGTCGTTCAGGCGATCCTGTCGACACTGATCGCGTTCAACGTGATCAACACCTATAATGATTTCGTCAGCTCGTTGTGGCGTGGGCTCAACACGTTGACCGAGCCGATCTACCGCCCGATCCGCCGCATCCTGCCCGACACCGGGCCCATGGATTTCGCGCCGTTCGTCGTGCTCATCATCATCTGGATCCTGCAGGATGCGGTCCTGCCGAACGTCGCCAGGGCGTTGATCGGCAGCTCGGTCTGACCGTCCCCTGGCAGGAGACCGAGGACGGCATCCGCATCGCGGTCCGGGTGACGCCTCGGGCCTCCAGGGATGCATTCGCGGCCGGCACTGCGGACCATTTCTCCGCCCGGCTCGCCGCGCCGCCCGTGGACGGCGCGGCCAATGCGGCGCTGCTCGAGCTGGCGGCCAGGACCTTCGGCGTCCCCAAGCGCGACGTGGTCCTGACCAGCGGCGAGACCTCGCGGCTCAAGCGGCTGGCGATCGCGGGCGACGCTTCGGCGCTGGCGGCGATTGCCGCGACGTTCTATGGGGCGTCGCATGACGGCTGAGATCATCGACGGCAAGGCGTTCGCGGCCGGCCTGCGCGCGCGCGTGGGCGAGGCGGCGGCGGCATTCGCGGCGCAGGCGGGGCGCAAGGCCGGACTCGCGGTGGTGCTGGTCGGCGAGGACCCCGCCTCCTCGGTCTATGTCCGCAGCAAGGGCAAGGCGACGCTCGCCGCCAACATGGCGAGCTTCGAGCACCGCCTGCCCGCCGACACCGACCAGGCGACGCTGATCGCGCTGGTCGACCAGCTCAATGCCGACCCGGCGGTCGACGGCATCCTCGTCCAGCTGCCCCTGCCCGCGCAGCTCGACGAGCAGGCGGTGCTGCTGCGCATCGATCCCGACAAGGACGTCGACGGCTTCCACCCGGTCAACGCCGGGCGGCTGGCGACCGGGATCGAGGGCTTCGTGCCGTGCACCCCGCTCGGCTGCCTGATGCTGCTCAAGGACCAGCTCGGCGACCTGTCGGGGCTCGACGCGGTGGTGATCGGCCGCTCGAACATCGTCGGCAAGCCGATGGCGGCGCTGCTCACGCAGGCGAGCTGCACCGTGACGCTGGCGCATTCGCGGACCCGGGACCTGCCCGGCCATGTCGCGCGCGCCGACATCGTCGTCGCGGCGGTCGGGCGCGCCGGCTTCGTCAAGGGCGAGTGGCTCAAGCCCGGCGCGACGGTGATCGATGTCGGCATCAACCGAGTCGACGGCGCGCTGACCGGCGATGTCGAGTTCGACAGCGCGGCCTCGGTCGCGGGCGCGATCACCCCGGTGCCGGGCGGGGTCGGGCCGATGACGATCGCCTGCCTGCTGCGCAACACGCTGGTCGCCGCGCACCGCCGCGAGGGGCTGGCGCTCGACCTGGCCGCGCTGTGATCCTCGCCGCCCTGCTTCTGGCACAGGCGGGGACGGCGGTGGAGGCCGAGCGCGACTTCAACCGTGCCGCGCAGACCGAAGGCCAATGGACCGCCTTCCGCCGCTACGCGACCGATGAGGCGGTGATGTTCGTGCCTGGGCCGGGCAATGCCCAGGCCTTCCTCAAGGACCGCAAGGACCCGCCGATCGCGGTGCAATGGTGGCCCGCCGAGAGCTATGTCTCGTGCGACGGCAAGGTCGCGGTCAACACCGGCCCGTGGGTGCGGCCGGGCGGCTCGGGCTATTTCACCACGGTGTGGGTGCGCCAGGCCGATGGCGGGTGGAAATGGATCTATGACGGCGGCGACGAGCTCAAGGCGCCGCGTCCCCTGCCCGAGCAACCCAAGGTGCGCCGCGCGTCGTGCGTCCCTGCGACCGCTTCGATTCCTGCAAGCTCCGAACCGGATCGCGACGCCGGCGGCTCGCCGGACGGGTCGCTGCGCTGGCGCTGGGCGATGGCGGCGGATGGCAGCCGCAGCTTCACCGCGTCGCTGTGGGACGGGCGGCGCTTCGTGCCCGTGATCGAGGATCGCGTCGCCGCACCCTAGCCACCCGCACATGAGGATTTTTTCATCCGATTGGCTCTTGTGATGATGTAACATTGCCTTTAGGGGAGGCGCGCAATCCCAGTTCGAGGACCGCGTATCCATGAAGCGTAGCGCCGCCGCCCTGTTCGCCACCACCCTCCTCACCGTCCCCGCCTTCGCGCAGACCACCGACCATACCGAGCGCGACGCCACCAGCCGCAGCGCGGTGCATGGCGATCCCGACGCGGACGTGGTGATCACCGCGCCCTATGTCGCCGATCTCGACCTGCTCGCGGGCGCGTCGGTGGTGTCGGGCGACGAGCTCGTGCGCGACATCCGCGGCCAGATCGGCGACACGCTGACCAAGGTCCCCGGCGTCTCGGCGACCTCGTTCAGCCCGGGCGCCTCGCGCCCGGTGCTGCGCGGCTTCCAGGGCGAGCGCGTGCGCGTGCTCAGCGACGGGCTCGGCACGCTCGACGTTTCCAACACTTCGAGCGACCATGCCGTGTCGATCGACCCGTTGACGGCCGAGCGGATCGAAGTGCTGCGCGGCCCCGCGGTGCTGCTGTTCGGCAGCCAGGCGATCGGCGGCGCGGTCAACGTGCTCGACCGCCGCATCCCGCGCGCGGTACCCGAGAATGGCGTCCATGTCGACGCGGTCGGCACCTACGGCTCGGCGGCCGACGAGCGCAGCGGCGGCGCGGCGGTGGATGTCGCGCTCGACCATCAGTTCGTGGTTCACTTCGACGGCAGCTACCGCAAGACCGATGACGTCCGCGTCGGCGGCTATGTGCTGAGCCCGGAGCTGCGCGCCGACCAGTTGCATCGCGCCGAGCACGCGATCGAGGACGGCCATGACGACGAGGCGGCGGAGGCCACCGCGCTCGCCAATCTGCGCGGCCGCCTGCCCAACAGCGGCACGCGCACGTACACGCTGGGCGGCGGGCTGGCGCTGATCAACGACGGCGGCAGCCTCGGCGTCTCGGTGGGCTATTACGACACCAATTACGGCGTGCCCGAGCGGCCGCCGGGCGCGCACGACCATGAGGAAGAGGGCGGGCACGAGCATGGCCCGGTTACGATCGGCCTGCACCAGTGGCGCGCCGACCTGCGCGGCGAGGTCAACGTCAATGGCGGCTTCCTCGACAAGATCCGCGTGCGCGCGGGCTATTCGGATTACGAGCATACCGAGTTCGAGGGCGACGAGGTCGGCACCGTGTTCGCCTCGACCGGGTTCGAGGGACGGCTCGAGCTGGTCCAGGCCGATCGCGGCGGCTGGCGCGGGGTGGTCGGCTTCCAGGGCTTCACGCGCGATTTCTCGGCGGTGGGCGAGGAGGCGTTCGTGCCGCCGAACGTCACCGACCAGTACGGCCTGTTCACGCTGCAAGAGGTCAAGCTCGGCGGCGGCCTCGGGCTCGAGGGCGCGCTGCGCTACGAGCGGACCGGGGTCAGCTCCAACGCGGTCAAGCTCGGGATCGACGAGGACGCGCCGGTCGGCCGCGTCGATCGGGGGTTCGATGCCTTTTCGGGCGCGGTCGGCGTGTCGTACGAGCTCGGGCCGCGGATCAAGGTCGGCGTCAACGCCTCGCGCGCGGTCCGCGCACCATCGGCGGAGGAGCTGTTCTCCAACGGGCCGCATGTCGCGACTCAGGCCTATGAGGTCGGCGACCCGAATTTCCGCACCGAGAAGAGCTGGGGCGGCGAAGTCTATGCTCGCGGCGCGGTGGGCAGCCTCAAGTTCCAGCTCGCCGGCTATGCCAACTGGTTCACCGACTATATCTACGAGACCGAGACCGGGCTGGAGATCGATGAGCTGCCGGTGTTCCAGTACCGGCAAGCCGACGCGCGCTATCTCGGCATTGAGGGCGAGGTGTCGGCGACGCTGATCCACCAGGGCGAGTTCACGCTCGGCGGCAATGTGGTCGTCGATTATGTCCGCGCGACGCTCGAGGACGGCAGCCCCGTCCCGCGCATCCCGCCGTTCCGCGTCCTCGCCGGGATCGACGCCAGCCAGGGTCCGTTCGGTGGCCGGGTCGAGGTCGAGCACGTCACCAGGCAATCGCGCATCGCCGCGTTCGAGACCGAGACCCCGGCCTTCACCCTGGTCAACGCCTCGCTCACCTGGCACCCGTTCGGCGAGAAGCGCGAGACCTCGCTGATCCTCTCCGCCAACAACATCTTCGACGTCGAGGCGCGGCGGCATGCGTCGTTCACCAAGGACTTCGTGCCGCTCACCGGCCGCGACATCCGCGTGGCGGCGCGGATCAGCTTCTGAGCTGATCTGGCGGCACCAGCCCGCTCCCCCACCCGGCCACCCACTTCAGTGTATCTTGATGGGTGGCCGGGTGGGGGAGCGGGCTGGCGCCGTTCTCCATCAAAGACTCGGCAACGCCCAGTCGATCTTGCCTCGCCCATTCGCTTCCAGGAACTCGTTCGCCTTCGAGAAATGGCGACAGCCGAAGAAGCCGCCATGCGCCGACAGCGGCGAGGGGTGGACCGACTTCAGCACGAGATGCCGCGGATCGACCGACGGCGCCTTCTTCTGCGCATGGCTGCCCCACAGCATGAACACCACCGGCTTCTCGCCGGCGTTGACATGCGCCACCACCGCGTCGGTGAACCTCTCCCAGCCGCGGCCCTGGTGCGAGGCGGCGCGGCCCATCTCGACCGTCAGGCAGTTGTTGAGCAGCAGCACGCCCTGCTTCGCCCAATGCTCGAGAAAGCCATGGCGCGCGGGCGGGATGCCAAGGTCGCTGTGCAGTTCCTTGTAGATGTTGACCAGGCTCGGCGGCACGCGGACGCCGGGCTGGACCGAGAAGCACAGGCCGTGCGCCTGCCCCTCGCCATGATAGGGGTCCTGCCCCAGGATCACGACGCGCACGTCCTGCGGCGGGGTCAGGTCGAGCGCGCGGAACCAGTCGCCGCCCTTGGGGAAGATGCGCTTGCCCGCCGCCTTCTCGTCGACCAGGAACTGGCGGAGCGACGCCATGTACGGCGCGTCGAACTCACGCTGCAGCGGTTCGAGCCAGTCGGGATTGAGCTTCACGGCCATGCGGTTTCCTTCCGGGCGCGACTGTGCGAACCACGGCGAGCCTGTCAACGAGGGAGAGCCTGAATGCCCGTCACCGGAAGCTGCCAATGCGGCAAGATGAGCTATACGCTCGAAGGCGACACGCCGACCGCGGCGATGGCGTGCAACTGCTCGATCTGCCGCCGCAAGGGCTATCTCCTCCACTTCGCGCCGGCCGAGCAGTTCACCGCGCATGGCGACCCGGAGGCGACGACGGTCTACCAGTTCAACAAGCACAATATCCGCCACACCTTCTGCAAGACCTGCGGCTGCGCGCCCTATGGCGGCGGCGTGGGGCCGGACGGCAAGGCGATGGCGGCGATCAACCTGCGCTGTGCGGACGATATCGACCTCGATTCGCTGACCATCCACAAGTTCGACGGCGCGAGCCTCTAGATGTCCCGAACCCTCCCCCGCCAGGGGGAGGATATGAGTAAGGAGTTCCACATGCACATGGACCACGACGCCGCGGCGCCGGCCGCGGCGGAGATCGGCTTCGACCAGTTCCTCGCGGTCGACATCCGTGTCGGCACGATCCTCGCCGCCGAGCCGTTTCCGGAGGCGCGCAAGCCCGCCTACAAGCTCACAATCGACTTCGGGCCCGTGATCGGGATCAAGCGCTCCTCGGCGCAGATCACCGAGCATTATACGCTCGACGACTTGCCCGGACGGCAGGTGGCGGCGGTGGTCAACTTCCCGCCGCGGCAGATCGGGCCGATGATGTCCGAAGTACTGACGCTCGGCTTCCCCGATGCCGAGGGCAAGGTCGTGCTGTTCCATCCCAGCGTCGCGGTGCCGAACGGCGGGCGGCTGTTCTAACGGCGGGGCACTTTTCAGCGAACGCTCAGCCTTTGCTCATGACGCTCAGCGCCGCGCCGCGCGAAGCATGTGCCTTCGGTTCAACGAGACGAGACATGAGCGATGACGGCAACGGCGCAGACGAGGCAGATCAACTGGTGGCGCGTGGGGCGCTGGAGCGCGGCGGCGGGGCTGCTCTGCGTACCCGCGATCGCGATGCGCTACACCAGCGAAGTCGACTGGACGGCATCGGACTTCGTGGTGATGGGGATGTTGTTCGCCGCGATCCTCGGCGCATACGACTTCCTCGCCAGCCGCGCGCCGAGCGTCGCCTATCGCGCGGCATCGGTGCTGACGACGCTCGGGCTGTTCCTGCTGATCTGGCTCAACCTCGCGGTCGGCATCATCGGCCATGAGGGCAATCCCGCCAATCTGATGTTCGCCGGCGTGATCACGATCCTGATCGGCGGCGCGTGCATCGCTCACTTCAAGTCAGGCGGCCTGGCGCGAACGCTGTTCGTCGCCGCGGCGGTGCAGCTGGCGGTCGGGGTGATCGCGCTGGCCGGCGATCTCGGCATCGAAGGACGGGGCTGGCCGCGCGACGTGATCGTGCTGACCGCTTTCTTCACCGGTCTGTGGGTGACCGCGGGCACGCTGTTCCGGATGTCGGGGCGAGACGCGGGATGAAGGACGATCCGCGCCCGCCCCGCGACGAGACACGCAGGCTCGAGCGACTGGAGCGGAGCATCTTCGACCGCATCCACCGCTCGCCGCGGATTCCGGACCGCTATGCGAGCTGGCGCGCGGTCAGCAGGTAATTGAGGCTCAGGTCCTCGCTCAGCACGAAGCCGTGCGCGGGCGAGAAGCTGAGGCCGCGGCGGTCGGCTACCCCTAGGCCGGCCGCCGCGAGCAGTTCCGCGAGCTCGTCCGGCGTGATGAACTTGCCATGGTCGTGCGTGCCCTTGGGGATCATGCCCAGGCCCTCGCCCACCGTGATCATCGCGAGGCGCGACAGCGCGGTGCGGTTGGGGGTGGAGAGGATCATGAGGCCGCCCGGGGCAAGCGCGGCGGCGAGGCCGGCGACGAAGGCGGCGGGATCGGTGACATGCTCGATCACCTCCATCGAGGTGACGAGGTCGAAGGTGCGGCCCGCGGCGACCTGCTCGAACTCGCCCGCGAGATAGTCGATCGCCAGCCCGGAAGCGTCGGCATGCGCCCGCGCCGCACCGACATTCTCGGGCGCGGCATCGACTCCGGTGACCTGCGCGCCGAGCCGGGCAAGCGGCTCGCACAGCAGCCCCGCGCCGCAACCGACATCGAGCGCCGTCTTGCCCGCGAGCGGGGAGAAGCCGGCTGGATCGGTGCCCCAATGCGCGTCGACCGCCTCGCGGATATAGCGCAGCCGCGGCGGATTGAGGCGGTGGAGCATCGCCGAGGAGCCGCTGGGGTTCCACCAGTCCGCCGCGAGCTTTCCGAAATGCTCAGCTTCACGCGGGTCAATGGTTGCTTTGCTTGTCATCGCCATCCCCCCCTCCTATCAGCGCGCCCACAGCTTCCCAAGGGGCACGAATAAATGGCACGCATCGTGATGAAGTTCGGTGGCACGTCGATGGCGGGCATCGAGCGGATTCGCAACGTCGCCAATCGCGTCAAGGCCGAGTGGGAAGCGGGCAACCAGGTCGCCGTGGTCGTCTCGGCGATGTCGGGCGAGACCGACCGGCTGGTCGGCTTCTGCAAGGAGGCCTCGCCGCTCTACGACCTGCGCGAGTATGACGTGGTCGTCTCCTCGGGCGAGCAGGTGACCAGCGGATTGCTGGCGATCGCATTGCAGGCGCTCGGCGTGCCGGCGCGCTCGTGGCTCGGCTGGCAGCTGCCGATCCATACCAGCAGCGCGCATTCGAGCGCGCGCATCGGCACGATCGACACCGACGCGCTCAACGCCAGCCTCGCCGACGGCGCGGTCGCGGTGATCCCGGGCTTCCAGGGCCTCGCCGACGACAATCGCGTGACCACGCTGGGGCGCGGCGGATCGGACACCAGCGCGGTGGCGGTGGCGGCGGCGATGAAGGCCGACCGCTGCGACATCTACACCGATGTCGACGGGGTCTACACCACCGATCCGCGCATCGTGCCGAGGGCGCGCAAGCTGACCAAGGTGACGTACGAGGAGATGCTGGAGCTGGCGAGCGTCGGGGCCAAGGTGCTCCAGACCCGCTCGGTCGGGCTGGCGATGAAGGAAGGCGTGCGCGTGCGCGTGCTTTCCTCGTTCGAGGACAAGTCCGACGATGACGGCCATCGCGGCACGCTGATCGTCGGCGAAGAGGAGATTGACGACGTGGAACGCCAGCTGATCACCGGCATCGCGCACGACAAGAACGAGGCGAAGGTGACGCTCACCAACGTCCCCGACCGGCCGGGCGCGGTGGCGCACATCTTCGGCCCGCTGGCCGAGGCCGGGATCAACGTCGACATGATCGTGCAGAACGTGGCGCACGCCACGGGCTCGACCGACGTGACCTTCACCGTGCCGCGGGCCGAGCTCGCCCGTGCGCTCGACGTGCTCGAGAAGTCGAAGGGCCCGATCGGCTATGACGCGCTGATCCACGACACCAAGATCGCCAAGATCAGCGTCGTCGGGGTGGGCATGCGCAGCCATGCCGGCGTCGCCGCGACGATGTTCGACACGCTGGGCGAGCGCCGCATCAACATCCTCGCCATCACCACCAGCGAGATCAAGGTCAGCGTGCTGATCCACGAGGACGAGACCGAGCTCGCGGTGCGCGTGCTGCACACGGCGTACGGGCTGGACGCGCCGGAGGACGAGGCGGCCTGAGGCCGCCCTTTAGCCGCCGATCAAATGCACCGCGACCCGCCGCCGGTGAGCCGCGCGGCGGTGTTCGAACAGGTAGATGCCCTGCCAGGTGCCGAGCACCGGCGCGCCGTTCGCCACCGGGATCGCCAGCGAGGTAGCGGTGATCGCGGCGCGCAGGTGGGCGGGCATGTCGTCCGGCCCCTCGTCGTCATGCTCGTAGCCGTCACTTTCCGGCGCGAGGCGGGCGAGCCAGCGCTCGAGATCGCGCCGCGCGGCGGGAGCGGCATTCTCCTGCACCAGCAGCGAGCAGCTGGTGTGGCGCACGAACAGGGTGAGCAGCCCGGTGGCAATGCCGGTGCCCGCCACCCACCGCAGCACCGCAGGCGTGAATTCGTGCAGCCCCTGTCCCGGGGTGCCGATCACCAGTTCGCCGATGTCCTGCCGCATATCATCTGCTTGCCTCAAACCGCCTCGCCCGGCTAGGCCCGCGCGCATGAGCATTGGTCAAGAGCGGCTTCAGCGCCGCATGGCGCGTGGCGTCGAATTCCTCGGCAGCGAGACCGCGATCCTGTGCGGCGCGATGTCGTGGGTGAGCGAGCGCAACCTCGTCGCCGCGATCTCCAACGCGGGTGGCTTCGGGCTGATCGCGTGCGGCGCGATGACCCCCGAGCTGCTCGATGCCGAGATCGCCGGGACCAAGGCACTGACGGACAAGCCTTTCGGCGTGAACCTGATCACCATGCATCCGCAGCTGTTCGATCTCATCGAGGTCTGCGCGAAGCACCAGGTGACGCATATCGTGCTCGCGGGCGGACTGCCACCGGCGGGGTCGCTCGATGCGATCAAGGGGAATGGCGCCAGGCTGATCTGCTTCGCGCCAGCGCTGAGCCTCGCCAAGAAGCTGATCCGCTCGGGCGTCGACGCGCTGGTGGTCGAGGGGATGGAGGCCGGCGGGCATATCGGGCCGGTCTCGACCAGCGTGCTGGCGCAGGAGATTCTGCCCGAGGTCGCAAGCCAAGTGCCGGTGTTCGTCGCCGGCGGGATCGGGCGCGGCGAGGCGATCGCCGGCTATCTCGACATGGGCGCGGCGGGGGTGCAGCTAGGCACGCGCTTCGCCTGCGCGACCGAGAGCATCGCGCATCCGAACTTCAAGAAGGCCTTCTTCCGCGCCTCGGCCCGCGACGCCGTCGCCAGCGTGCAGATCGACCCGCGGCTGCCGGTGATCCCGGTGCGCGCGCTCAAGAACGCCTCGTCCGAGCTGTTCACCGCCAAGCAGCGCGAGGTCGCGCAGCTGCTCGACGAGAACAAGGTCGAGATGATGGAAGCCCAGCTGCAGATCGAGCATTATTGGGCCGGCGCGCTGCGCCGCGCGGTGATCGAGGGCGATGTCGACAATGGTTCGCTGATGGCGGGCCAGTCGGTCGGCATGGTGACCAAGGAGGAGCCGGTCGCCGAGATCATCGCCCAGCTGCTCGCCGAGGCCGCGCACGCGCTGGAGAAGCGCGCCGCCTGAGCGTCTGTTGGAGGTCGACACCGGCCGCTCCCCTACGCAGCCGCCACGCCAGCATATCTTGATGGGTTGGCCGGGTGAGGGAGCGGGCCGGTGCCGTTTCCCGAGAACGCCGATTGGCGTGCCCGCGCCGATCTGATAGCGCGATCTCATGCCCGTTTCCGCCGCCGCCTCCGCCCGCGAGATCCTGACGCGGCTGCACGACGTGATGGCGTCGCGCGCGCCGGCGCAGGCCAAGCTCAACTCGGTCGTGAACATCATCGGCGAGGCGCTGAATAGCGAGGTCTGCTCGATCTACCTGCTGCGCGAGGGGGTGCTCGAGCTGTTCGCCACGCGCGGCCTCGCGCAGGAGGCGGTGCACGTCACCAAGCTCGCCCTGGGCGAGGGCCTGACCGGCACGATCGCGGCGAACGTCGAGACGTTGAACCTCGACGAGGCGGCAGCGCATCCCGACTTCGCCTATCGCCCCGAGACGGGCGAGGAGCGTTTCCACAGCTTCGCCGGCGTGCCGATCATCCGCAAGGAGCGCGCGGTCGGCGTGCTCGCGGTGCAGCATGCCGATCCCCGCAAATATGAAGAAGTCGAGATCGAGGCGCTGCAGACGGTCGCGATGGTGCTGTCCGAGCTGATCGCCAATGCCGACCTGATCGATCCGGCCGGCGGCGGCGGCGGGTCGACTCGCCCGCAATCGACCGCGACCGCGCGCGTCACCGGCTTCAAGCTGGTCGAGGGCATGGCGGCGGGCGCGGCGGTGTTCCACCAGCCGCGCATCACGATCGAGCACACCGTCGCCGAGGACATCGAGGCCGAGCGCCACCGCGTCTATGCCGCGTTCGACAAGATGCGCGAGCAGATCGACCGCATGACCAGCCAGGCCGAGTTCGGCGTCGGCGGCGAGCATGAGGAGGTCCTCGAGACCTACAAGATGTTCGCCTATGACGAGGGTTGGTCGCGCCGCATCAACGAAGCGATCGACTCCGGCCTCACCGCCGAGGCGGCGATCGAGCGCGTCCAGCAGCGCACGCGGATGCGCATGCGCCAGATCGACGACCCGCTGCTGCGCGACCGCATGCACGATCTGGAGGACCTGTCCAACCGGTTGCTGCGCATCGTCTCGGGCCAGCTCGGCACCGCCGCGCAGCTCGGCCTGCGGCAGGATTCGATCCTGATCGCGCGCAACCTCGGCCCCGCCGAGCTGCTCGAATATGACCGCCGCCGCCTCAAGGGTGTGGTGCTCGAGGAAGGCTCGCTGACCGCGCACGTCACGATCGTCGCGCGCGCGATGGGCGTGCCGGTGCTGGGCCGCGTCAAGGACATCCGCCGCCTGATCGCCGAGGGCGACCGGCTGCTGGTCGACGTGACCGAGGACACGCTGATCATCCGGCCCACGGCCGCGATGGAGGAAGCGTTCGACGCCAAGCTGCTGATCACGCAGAAACGCCGCGCCGCCTTTGCCGCGCTGAAGGGCGAGGCGCCGATCACCAAGGACGGGCACCGCGTCACGGTGATGGTCAATGCCGGCCTGCGCGACGACGTCGCGGCGCTCGACTTGACCGGCGCCGACGGCATCGGGCTGTTCCGCACCGAATTCCAGTTCCTCGTCTCCGCCACCCTGCCCCAGCGCGAGGGGCAGCGCCGCCTCTATCGCGACGTGCTCGACGCGGCGGGCGACCGGCCCGTGACCTTCCGCACGGTCGATATCGGCGGCGACAAGGCGCTGCCCTATCTCGACCATGACGAGAATGGCGAGGAGGAGAATCCGGCGATGGGCTGGCGCGCACTGCGCCTGGCGCTCGACCGCGAAGGCCTGATGAAGGTGCAGGCGCGCGCGCTGCTGGAAGCTGCCGCCGGGCGCACGCTCAACGTCATGTTCCCGATGGTCAGCGAGCCGTGGGAGTTCGACCAGGCGCGCAGCCTGTTCGAGAGCCAGCGGGCCTGGCTGGAGGCGCGCGGGCACAAGCTCCCGCTGCAGATCCGCTACGGCGCGATGCTCGAGGTGCCGGCGTTGGCCGAGGTGCTCGACCTGCTGCTGCCCAATATCGATTTCCTCTCCATCGGCACCAACGACCTGACGCAATTCCTGTTCGCCGCCGACCGCGCACATCCCAAGCTCGCGGTGCGCTACGACTGGCTTTCGCCATCGATCCTCCGTTTCCTGCGCCGCGTGACGCTGGAGGCCAATGCCGCGGGCGTGCCGCTGGCGGTGTGCGGCGAGATGGGCGGCCGACCGCTCGAGGCGATGGCGCTGATCGGCCTCGGCATCGAGCGCCTCTCGATCACCCCGGCGGCGGTCGGGCCGATCAAGGCGATGCTGCGCACGCTCGATCGCGGCGCGCTGATCGGGGCGATGGCGGGTTTCCTCGCGCTGCCGCCGCACGACACGCGCGCGGCGCTGGAGGACTGGGCGCGCGAGCAAGGGGTCGAGCTTGCCTGATTTGGCTTGGAGCCGGATTCGGCCTTGCTGAATCGCGGCACCGGCCCCCTCATCGCCTGGACAATGGCGCCTTCGGGATCGCCGGTGGGCAAGTCGAAGACCGCTATAGGGCGCGCAACGTTGTAGCCTCATTGCCGTCGCATATTCACCACGGTGGGGTCGATCATACCAGCGCTCGCCAGTTCGCGCTCTGCCTGGGTGAAGCCATAGCTCGGTGCGAGCTCGCCCTCCGGATCGCCAACTTTATCCCAGCGAGCGACCAATGCCGGGCCAACGTGGTCGCCCGCGCCCAAATACAAGCCTTGGCTCAAAGTGACACGCGATGCGGCAAAATGTCCGGCACCGGCGCAGAGGATAGTGCGGCTCGGCGCGTCGTCGCTGACCAGGGGGAGCAAGGCCGGGCTGACCAGCGACGGATCGAGCGCGGCGAGGCTCGCCTCGGACAGGACGCCATGAGTCATCTGCGTCGCGGCGGTCGGCGCGAGGCAGTTGACGCGGATGTCGTGCTTCTCGCCCTCGATCGCCAGCGTCTGCATGAGCCCAACCAGCGCCATCTTCGCGGCACCGTAATTGGCCTGCCCGAAATTGCCCCACAGACCCGAGGAGGAGGTGGTCATCACGATCCGGCCGAAGCGCTGCTCGCGCATGATCTCCCACACCGCCTTGCTGCAGATCGCGGCGCCGATCAGGTGCACGTCCACCACCGCGCGAAAATCGTCGATGCTCATCTTGGCGAAGCTCTTGTCGCGCAGGATGCCGGCGTTGTTGACCAGGATGTCGACGCGCCCCCAGGTCTCCTGGGCGGTGGCGGCCATATCGGCCATCGCACGCTCATCGCTCACCGAACCCGCGATCGCGATCGCATCGCCGCCGTGCGCACGGATCTCGCCGGCAACGCCCTCAGCGGATGCCAAGGCAAGATCGTTGACCACGACCTTAGCCCCCTGGCTCGCCAGATAAAGCGCATGCGCACGGCCCAGGCCGCCGCCGGCACCTGTCACGATCGCAATCCGGCCTTCGAGCAACATTAAGCTTCTCCCTTTAACTCTCTAGTGAGTGAATATCTTATTCGCACGTCTGCGAGCGCGGGCCTTCAACCCGACGTTCCGCAGATCTGATGAAACCCCGCCGCCATGAAAGAGGCCATGCGCGCCTTGACCGCGGCGAAGTCGTCGGACGCACACAGCCCTCCCGACAGCTTGTCGATCCGGCCAGTGCGCGCGAGCGTGACCATCAGGGCGCCCGTCACGAAGTGATAGCCCCAGAAGATGTCGGCCTCGGCACAGTGCGGCAGCGCCTTCTTGAGCAGCTCGATCAGCCGCAACACGACCGGATCGAAATGTTCGTCCATGAGCTCGGCGCCCCATTCGGGCGTGTTCGCGACGAGCGCGCCGAGCGCGCCATAGTTCTTCCAACCGTCGCCGCCTTCGATATACAGGTCGAGATCGGTGTCGAGGAACGCGTGAAGCGCCCCTTCCACCGTCGGCTTGCCGCCGGTCGCGGCGTCATAATCGTCGAGCGCGCGCATCCGCCGCTCGCTGGTGATGACCGCGCGGCGGGCGAACACGGCATCGAACAGGGCCTTCTTGTCCGCGAAATAATAGTTGAGGAGCGTGTGATGCACGCCGACGCGCTTCGCCACGTCCTTGAGCGTGACGCCGTGCAGCCCATGCTTGGAGAATTGCAGCTCGGCCTCGTCGAGAATCTGCTCCATCGTCTCGGCGCGCTGCTCCGCCTTGGTGGTGCGTCGCCGGGTAGCGGGTCGATCGGGCACTTGACGATATTCCTCTGCATTCTCCGGCGCCGTCCGGACGGACTGCGCCGAGCCGATCCGATGCTCAAGCGTTTCCATATTGTGCCCGCAAGCGAATCTTGTCGATCTTGCCCGTCGGGGCGAGCGGCATCGCGTCGAGCCGGATCACCGCATCGGGGATCCACCAGGGCGCGACCCGGCCGCGCAGCGGCTCGAGCAACTGATCGTCGCTGAACGCGTCGTCGCGCATCTCGACGAGGAGCAGCGGGCGTTCGCCCCATTTGGGATCGACGCGCCCGATCACCGCCGCCAGCGAGACTTCGGGCAACGAACCCACCACCGCCTCGATCTCGGCCGGATTGATCCATTCGCCGCCGGACTTGATGAGGTCCTTGGCGCGCCCGGTGATGATGAGGTTGCCGTCCTTGTCGATGCGCGCGAGATCGCCGGTAGTGAACCAGCCCTCGGCGTCGATGGCCGGCTCGCTCTGTCCGAAATAGCGGTCGATCACCGCGGCGCCGCGCACGCGCAAATGTCCCTCGGTCTCGCGTTGCTCGGGTAGCGCACGCCCCTCGGCATCGGTGATCAGCAAGTCGACGCCGATCGCCGGGCGCCCGGAGACGATCGCGCGCCGCGCTGGATCGTGCGGACGCGCGACCGTGCCCGACGGCGAGAGCTCGGTCATGCCCCAGCTCGTCTGGACGGCGACGCCCAGCCGCTCCTCGATTCGCGCCATCAGCGCCGGCGCGAGCGGCGAACCGCCGACGATGACGCGCTCGAGGCTCGGCAGCGTCTCGCCGCTCGCCTCGAGATGCTCAGCCACGCCGAGCCAGACGGTCGGCACGCCGACTCCCACCGTGACCCCTTCCGCCGCGATCAGCCGCGCGAGACTCGCGCCGTCCGTGTGCCGTCCGGGCAGGACGAGCTTGCCGCCCGCCGCGGGGACGGCGAAGGGCAGTCCCCAGGCATTGGCATGGAACATCGGCACCACGGTGAGCACGGCGTCCGCGGCCGAGATCGCCATCACGTCGGCCTGAAGGACGCGCAAGGTGTGGAGGAAGCTCGATCGATGGGTATAGGTGACGCCCTTGGGCTCGCCGGTCGTGCCCGAGGTGAAGCACAGGCCCGAGGGCGCGGTCTCGGGAAACTCGCCCCATGGCACCGCGCGCGAAGCGCCGGCGATCAGCGGCTCGAGCAGCGTCACGGGGGGCGTGCCGGCCGGAAGATCGCCCGTCAACCCGCCGTCGATCAGCAGGATCCGCGCGATCCCCCCTGCCCGTTCGGCGATCTGCAGCGCGAGCGCGAGCAGGTCCGCGCTCACCACCAGCAGCCGCGCTTCGGACTGCACCGTCATCGCCGCAAGCTGCGCGGCGGTGAGGCGCGGATTGAGCGTGTGGCACACCGCCCCCATGCCCATGATCGCATACCACGCCTCGACATGCGCCTGGCTGTTCCAGGCCAGCGTCGCCACGCGGTCGCCGGCCCGGACGCCGAGCCCGGCAAGAACGCCCGACACGCCGCGCGCGCGATCGGCGAGCTCGGCATAGCCGATCCGGTCCACCCTGCCCGCGTGCGCGGTGACGACCTGCGCGCGCGGATGCCATTTGGCGGCGTGAAGCAGAAACTTGTCGAGCGTGAGCGGATAGTCCTGCATGCTCCCGTCGATCATCGGCACCCCGCCGTCCTCGCAAGCACGGGCGAGATGATCCCGGTGTTCCAGTTCCACGGCTGGTCCGCGGCCCGCCTGCGGCACACCGCAGCCTCATGCAGGGCGAACATGCCGGGATAGAGTCGCGTGCCGGGCCGGGGTTCCTTTGCGAACGTCATATGGCTGGCGTCCCGCCCATAGGGCTTCCAGCTTGGCTGCCCCTCGGCGCTGGGCGTTCCGCTTCGCGCGAACGAAGTCCAATATTGCAGCATCGCCACCGACAGCCGGCGATCGTCGACGCCGTCCGGGATCCTTGGCCAATAGGGGGGCACATTGGCCGCCGTGCCGAAAACATAGGGAATCTCGGCGGCATGGAAGGCGTGCAGGCCATTCTCGTCCGCGGCGGGATAGCCATGGTCGAACAAATAGAGATAGCCCGGCTGGCCGATCGCCGTCTGCCCGATCGCGAGCCGCGTCGAGGTCCAGCCATAGAGCGCATCGCGCGTCGCCGCGAGCATCGACTCGCCGACGTCACGCGCCGGATAGAGCTGCAGGAATGCCGCCGCGAGATCGCCGTAGCGTGCGCGGATCAGCGTCTCATAGGCCTCGGCATTCGCCGGCGCGGGCGGAAGCAGAATGCGCAGCGAGCGGATCTCGCCTTGGTTGAAGCCGGCCAGTAGCGGCACCGGGGCTTGCTCGCCGCGGTCCCAGGTCTCGACCAGCTGGCGAGTCAGTAGCTTGCCGTCGACCGTGCCCCACGGGCCATAGCCCTTCGCCGCGGCATCGCGGGTGAGCTGCGCGGCGTCGGCCGCGCGCAACGCCGCGAGGTTCGTTGCGCCGAGTGCCGCCATCGCCTGCGCCCCCGCCGCTTCGGCCGAGGGAAGGCCGAAACGGCCCCGCTTCAGCTCCGGCGCGGTGATCATATAGGCGCTCTGCGCGATCGCCTTGTGGAACAGGCCGCGCGCCGCCGGCGAGGCCATCAGGTACATGACGCTGAGCGCGCCCGCCGACTCCCCGGCGATGGTGACATTGCCGGGATCGCCGCCGAACGCCGCGATGTTGCGCCTGACCCACTGCAACGCCGCGATCTGGTCGCGCAGCCCGTAATTGCCCGAGACGCCCTCGCCGGATTCCGCGCTGAGCTCGGGATGCGCGAGATAGCCGAGAATGCCGAGCCGGTAGTTGATCGAGACGACGATCACGCCGCCGCGCTGTGCCATGCGAACGCCGTCGTACATCGGCTCGTGGCTGTAGCCGTTGACCAGCGCGCCGCCGTGGATCCACACGATCACCGGCAGCCTGGCCGCCGTCTGCGGCGCCCAGATGTTGAGGGTCAGGCAATCCTCGCTCATTCGCTCGGGCGGGTTGGTGTAGATGCTGGTGCCGCCCGACCGCGGCTGGACACAGGACGGGCCGAATGCGGTAGCCTTGCGTACCCCCTGCCAGGCCGGCAGCGCCGCCGGCGGCTTCCATCGCATCGGCCCGACCGGCGGCTGCGCATAGGGAATCCCACGGAAGACACGGACGCCGTCCTGCAGCGCTCCCTCCATCGTACCGGCGGGCGCGGTCACGGTCGGCGACTGGGCGAGCGCCGGCGCGCCGGCGGCGAGCGCGGCGGCGAGCGCCGCGAAGCGAAGCTGTTTCATGCGGATCCCTGCAAGGTGACGGCGTCGCGGCGCAGCAGGCGCGCGAGCCAGAAGAAGAGCGCGATCGCGACCAGGTAGAAGGGCGTCAGCGTGTAGAGCGCGGACTGCAGGCTGTGGGTGTCGCCCTGGGCCCTGAACCAGTCGCTCGCGAAGCCGACCCAGGTCGGGCCGAGGCCGAGGCCGATGAAGTTCATGATGAGCAGCAGCAGCGCGCCGGACAGCACGCGCTGATTGGGCTTCACCTCCTCCTGCACCAGCGCGACCGACGCCGAGAGGTAGAAATAGTTGAACGCCATCACCACCGCGAGCAGCGCCAGCGACAACGCCCATCCCGGCGCCCACAGGAAGCCGAGATAGAAGGGCATGGCGATAGCAAGCGACAGCGCGGGCGCGACGGCATAGCCGGTGCGCGAACGCCGCGTCATGCGATCGATGACTCGCCCCGACAACACCATGCCGCCGCCCATGCCGAGCACCAGCACCAGCGCGTACCAGATCGCGACGTCACCCAGCGCCATGCCCTTCTCGCGCATCAGGAACAGCACCGCGAAATTGCCGAGGCCATAGGTCACGAACTGAGTCGCGCCGCTGCCCAGCGCCGCGAGCATCAGCACGGGATTGGACAGGAACATGCCCACCGTGGGCCAGAACGGAGCCTTGTCGGAGGCGCCGGGGGCGGGCGCACCGTCCATCGCGCCGCGCCGCGGCTCGCGGATCAGCAGCCAGACGAGCAGCGCGGTGACGACGCCGACAGCGCCGACGATGATGAACGGCATCCGCCACCCGAAACGCTCCGCCACTGCCGCCCCGAACGCAACGCCGATCGCCGCGCCGATCGCCGGGCCGAGATTGAAGATGCCGAGCGCCGCGGCGCGCTTGCCCGGCGGATAGCTGTCGGTGATGATCGCATAGGAGGGCGGCACGCCGCCCGCCTCGCCGAACCCGACCGCCATGCGCGCGACGACGAGTTGCGCGTAATTGGCCGCCATGCCGCACGCGACCGTCGCCCCACTCCAGATCGCGCAGGCCAGCGAAAGCACGCCGACGCGGCTCGTGCGATCCGCGAACCAGCCGACCGGGATCGCGATGAAGCAATAGAACATCGCGAAATAGAGACCCCCGATCAGCCCGAGCTGGCCGTCGGTGACGCCGAGCGAATCCTGGATCGGCTTGGCGAGGATCCCGATCAGCTGCCGGTCGAGGAAGTTGAGGACATAGACGAAGGTGAGCGCCGCCAGCACGAACCACGACCGGTTCGCCGCGGGCGGGCGGCCGGCGTCGCCGCCGACCGCCGCTGCGTCAGAGGCCGTAGCCAAGGCGGATGCCCACGGTGCGCGGACGCAACGTGCCGAAGCGGCTCACCAGGAACGCCTCGGGATGGATGTAGACCACCGAATGGTCGTCGAAGAGGTTCTCGGCATAGAATTGGGCGGACAGGCTGCGCCGCTTGATGCCGAGCGAGAGGTTGGTGTTCACATATTCGTCGGTCTCGCCAAAGGTGGACAAGCGCAGATTGGGGTTGCCCGGCGTGTTCGGGAAAGAGCTGTTGTAGGATCCGACATATTGGGCGTTCGCCGCCAGCGTCGCCTTGGCGTCGTCTCCCAGGTCGAAGCCATAGGACAGGTAGATCGCGCCCTGGAGCCGCGGCGCGGACAGACGGTGCCCCAGCACCGCACCGGAGATCGCGGCCTCCTCAGCCGTGAGCCTGGTGATCTTGGCGTCGTTGTACGCCGCGTTCAGCCCGATGAACACGTCCCTGGCGGGAATGACGCCGAGCTCGACCTCGACGCCCTTGCTTCGCGCGGCGCCGATATTGGTCGCGAACTGGACCGAGTCCGAGCGGCGGTTGGCTTGGGCCTGGATGTTGCTCCAGTCGATGAGATAGGCTGCGGCGTTGATCGTCACCAGGCCGTCGAGGAAGCGTGCCTTGGCCCCGATCTCATAGCTTTTGAGATCGTCGGACTCGGCCCCGTAGGGGATGATGATGTCATTGGGGTCGACAAGGCTCGGGGCGCCCGCCCGCGCGTTGACGATCGGGGCGCGGAAGCCGGTCGAGAAGGTGGCGTAGGTGGTCAGCGCCTCGCTCGGCTTGAACGTCGCGCTCGCCTTCCATGACGGCTTCGAACCCGACGCCTTGACGCCGGTCGCGGCCTGGTATGGGGTACGCGTGAAGGCGATGTTGCGCAGACCGAGCAACGCATAGTCGAAATAGTTGAAGCCCGCCGCAGTCGCGAGATAGCCCCCCGCCTCGGTGAAGCCCTGCGCCGAGATGCGGCCATAGCGCATGCCGCCGGTCAGCCAGAATTTGGGCGAGAAGCGATAGGTGATCTCGCCGAACCCGGCGAGCTCCTCGTTGACCTGGTGAGTCAGCAGCTTCTGGTAATATTGCCCCTCGAAGCCAGTATAGTTGCGCGCCTGGATGAACTCCGGCGACGAGCGGTAGAAATAGTCGACGTCGCGGCGGCGGTGGAGATAGAAGCCGCCGACCACGAACTGGAGCGGGCCGTCGAGCGACGAGGCGAGCCGGGTTTCCTGCACGAATACCTTGTCATAGGCGTCGGCGTCGAGCCCGAAGGCGATCGGCGCGCCGGGGAACGAGCCCGGCGGGAAGGTGCCGGCGAGATCGACATAGAAGCGCTGGTCGAAATCGGAATAGGTCGACGAGCTGGTCAGCTTGGCGAAGTCGAACTCATATTCGATCGTGCCGTTGATCACGGTCTGCTTGCCGGTGAAGCGGTCGGGCTGGTCGGAGATGCGCTTCTCACGGCCGAGCGACGGGCTGGTCAGCGAGCTGTCCTTGGGATCGCTGTCCTCGTACGAGCCCAGCAGCCGGATCGAGAGCCGGTCGGTCGGCTTCCACAAGGCAACCACGCGCCCGCCCCAGTCGACCAGCGTGTTCGAGTTGTGCACGCCGGTGCCGACATTGTCGAGATAACCTTCTTCGTTCCGGTAGAAGCCGACCGCGCGGACCGCGAGCTTGTCGGAGACGATCGGCAGGTTGATCATGAGATTGTAGCGTTGCCGGAAACTGTCCGAGCCGGTCAGGCCGAGATCGACCAGCGCCGACGTGTCGAAGCTGCCGAGGACGGGGCTCTTGGTGAGGATGCGCATCGCGCCCGACAGCGAGCCGGAGCCGAACAGCGTGCCCTGCGGCCCACGCAGGAACTCGACTCGCTCGACATCGAACAGGTTGGGATCGACGACGGTCGTATTGCCGATCGTCGAGACCGGCAGCTCGTCGATATAGACCGCGACCGAGCTTTGCAGATTGGCGTTGTAGCCATTGGTGGCGATGCCGCGCGCGGTGAAATTGTTGAAGTTCTGCGTGGGACGGTTGAGCACCACGCCGGGCGTTTCGCGGGCGATGCCCTCGAACCCGACGATGCCCTTCTCGGTCAGCTCTTCCTGCTGGAACGCCGAGATGCTGAGCGGCACGTCCTGGATGCGCTCGGCGCGGCGGGTCGCGGTGACGATGACCTCGTCCGCCGCCTCGCGCGACTGGGCTTCGCCATCGGCCGCATCCTGCGCTTGCGCGACAGCAGGGCTGGTAAAAAGCGCGACCGCGCAAGCGGACGCGAGCAGCATTCCCCTCATTTGCCTCTCCTCGATGCCGTCGATCGTGCGTCGACCTGGCATTGGTGTCGCCGATCGCATCAATCATGTCAACATTCACTCTCTTGAGTGTGAATTACATTGCCATATCGATGCGTAGGCAGCGAATAAGACAGGTGGATCGATGCCGTTCGGGCCGGATAATCGGCGGCGGTCCGTTGACAGCGGCCTCGACTAGTCTGCGGCCGACCGCCCGTTCGGCTCAACGGTTGTCATTCCCCATTTCCCTGCACGGACCTCGTTGATCGTCCTGCCGGTCCACCGTCTGATCGCCCGGCGCAGATTCGCGCTGTCGCTGAAGCCCACCTTCCAGGCCACGTCGTCCACGCTCATCCGGGTGGTTTGCAGATACTCGATGGCCAGCTTTCGTCGCACGTCATCGGCAATCGCGCCGTAGCTCGAGTCTTCGGCGGCGAGGCGGCGTCGAAGCGTTCGTTCCTGCAAGCCGAGCTGTGCGGCAACCGCCGTCATCGACGGGAACTCGCTGGGTGCATTCAGCAGCAATTGATAGACTTCGCCCGACAGGCCTGATGAAAGTCGCGACTGTCCGATCAATCGCTCGCACGTCTCCTCCAGCATCGTCCTGGTCAGCCGGTTGCCCAGTTCCGGTGTCTGCTCGAGGATACCGACCGGATAATGGAGCTCGTTCGCCGACTGCTCGTAGCGGCAGGGGCACGACAGCGCGAGCGCGTCACCGGCCGCGTGCGCGTCCTTCGGAAGGGCGAACAGGGCGCACACCGGCAAATTGTCGGCGCCGGCGGTGTCGCGAATATGCGTGAAGGTCATCTTCATCTGCTGCCGCATCAGGAAGGTGCGCACGTCGCTGCTCATCACGTCGCGGTAGATTTCGCGGAACTGCCAGATCGCAACGTCGCCCTCGGTACGCCATTCCAGGCGCACGGTCGGTGTGGCGAGGGGCTGATACCGCACGGCGAAGTCGAAGAAGTCGCGCATCGTCGGCGAGCACATCAGCGCATAGCCGTACATGCCATAGGCGGAGAGGTGCAGGCGCGAGCCGATCGCGAAGGCATCAGCGAACTGCGCGCCGGCCGCGACGATATTCTCGCACGCGATCAGATACTGCCCGATCGAAGTCAGCGTATGCGGATCGCGCACCTCCGCCGGGGTCAGCCCGGTCCGCTCCAGCACCGTCTCCGGCGCGATGCCGCGGCTCGCGACCGTGTCGATCACGGTGGCGATCTTGAACGGCGCGAAACTGCGCTGGTTGAGCGAGGGGAAACCGGCGCGGGCACTGCGGCTGGTTGGTCCGCTCTCGTCTTTCATCCCCATGGTCATGGCTGCCACCCTCCCCCTACGTGTCCGCTAAAGACACAGCGATGTCCGCAAATGCGCTTACGAGAGGATGTGTCAGACCATAAGCATGGCATCAAGCCGACAAAGTGCGGCAGCGGCCATGTCCGCGACCAAGACACATCCAGGAGGGGAGAACGTCATGTCGATCCGAGCCATTCGCATGGGACATCGTGCGCGGCTGCTGTGCCGTACCGCGCTCGCGCTGGCGGCGCTGGGCCTGCCGATCGCGGCTCAGGCCCAGAGCGCCGAGGCGAGCGATCGCGCCGAGCAGGACGCTGCGGAGGCCGAGGCGGAGGCCGACATCGTCATCACCGGCACCAGCATCCGCGGCATCCCGCCGACCGGATCCGGGCTGATCAGCGTGTCGCGGGAGGACGCCAAGCTGATCGGCGCCGCGAGCACCCCCGAACTGCTGGCCACGGTGCCCCAGCTCAACAGCTTCAACACCGCCCCGCGCACGAGCAATGCCGGTCTCGGCTCCTTCGCGCCGGGCCTGCGCGGACTGCCGACCGCCGCCACCCTGCCGCTGATGAACGGGCATCGCCTGATCTCCGGCAGCACCCAGCAGACCAATCCCGACTTTCCGTTCATCCCGGAACTGGCGATCGAACGCGTCGAGATCGTCGCCGACGGCGCGTCGGCGATCTACGGGTCGGATGCGGTCGCCGGCGTCGTCAACTTCATCACCCGCAAGCGCGTCTCCGGCCTCGAGGCCATCGTCCGGTACGGCATGGCGGACGACTATCACGCCTTCAACGCCGGCGGCATCTTCGGCCAGGACTGGGCCGGCGGCTCGCTCATCGTCGCCTATCAGTACCAGGAAAACAGCAACATCACCGGCGCCGACCGCCGCTACCGCACGCTCGACTTCCGGGCGGCCGGCGGCATCGACACCCGCTCCGCCGTCTGCCCCGATGCGAACGTCAACCTGTTCGCCGGGACGATCTACGCTGCGCCGGACCTCGCGCCGGGCCTGAACACCTGCGATCCGCGCGGCCCGGTCGACCTTATGCCGCAGAACCGCACGCACAGCGCGCTGGTGTCGGCTCGCCAGCAACTGTCGAGCAACGTGACCTTGTGGGCCGATCTCCTCTATTCGGACCGGGAGGATATCGTGCAGGCCGCCTTGCCGGGGCAGACGTTCGTCCTGATCACCGCCGCCAACCCCTTTTTCCGGGCGCCGCCGGGGACGGGGTCGCTGTTCGGCTATTTCGACTTCCGGCCCGACCGGCTGGTCGGCGCCGATCATTTCGACCAGAGCTTCCGGGTACGCACCGGCAATGCGACGGCGGGGATCGACATCGACCTGCCCGGCGACTTCAAGGCAAGCGTCTACGGCAGCTACAACTGGTCGCGCAACGACACCTTCCAGCCCGGCATCAACACCACCGCCCTGACCGCCGCCGCGGCCGGAACCACGGCGGCGACCGCGCTCGACCCCTTCGGTACGCGGACCAACCCGGCGGTGGTCGCCGCCATCCTCGACAATCCCACCGACTTCACCAATCGCCAGCGCACACGGATCGGTGCGATCAAGATCGACGGCCCGCTGGCCCGGCTCCCGGGCGGCGAGGTGAAGATCGCGCTCGGCGCCGAATATCGCCGCGAGACCTACATGCAGCGCGGCTCGAGCGGAGGGGTCGGATTTCCCGAGGACCTCGAGCGCAATGTCCGCTCGCTCTACGGCGAACTGTTCGTGCCGCTCTTCGGCGAAGGCAATGCCGGGCCGCTGGCCCGCAGCCTGACCCTGTCGCTGTCGGGGCGCTACGATCACTATAGCGATTTCGGCTCGACCACGAATCCCAAGGTCGGCCTGACCTGGGAGCCCGTCGACGGCGTGAACCTGCGCGGCAGCTTCGGCCGCTCGTTCCGCGCCCCGGGCCTCCGCGACCTCGGCTCGACCGTCGGCTCCTATTATTCCGCCGCCGCGCTCGTCGACGCCTTCGGTGCCCGCGACCCGTCGCGCGGCGCGGCGCAGGTCAACACGATCCTGCTGTTCGGCGGCAACGCGGCGCTGACGCCGGAAACCGCGCGCACCTATTCGTTCGGCATCGACCTCCGGCCCAAATTCGCGCCCAACCTCACCGCGAGCGCGACCTTCTACGACATCAAATATGACGATGTGATCGGCACGCCGTCGGGCCTTGGCGCGCTGCTGTTCAGCGACCCGACCTTCGCGTCACGAGTCATTCGCGATCCGACCGCAGCGCAGCTGAGCGCGGCGATCACGGACACCGTGCCGTTCTTCTACACCTTCTCGGCCATCCCGGCGATCGGCAACATCCTGGATCTGCGTCAGGGCAATTTCGGCGTTCGCAAGACCAGCGGAATCGACTTCGACGTTCGCTACCGGCAGTCCGCGGCCTTCGGCACGATCTTTGGGGGGGTCGCCGGTAACTACATCCTGAACTACCGCAACCAGCTGTCGCCGACCTCGGTCGAGAGCAATTCGCTCGACGCCGGCATTCCCCGCGCCACGCTGCGCACGACGCTGGGCGTCACGGCGGGTCCGGTTACCTTCGTCAATTTCGTCAACCATCGCACCGGCGTCACCGCATCCTATGCGACGCCGACCGGCTCGAGCCTCTACCAATCGGAAGGCTACACCACGGTCGATCTTCGACTGTCGGTGCGGCTGCCCGATCTCGCCTTCGCCAAGGGCCTGGAGCTCGGCTTGCAGGTGAACGACCTGTTCGACGCGACTCCGCCCTTCTTCCCGGGCACCGACGGCATCGGCGGCGCCTATAACCCGATCGGCCGCTATGCGGCGATGAGCCTGCGGAGCTCATTCTGAACGATGGCTGCGGCGCTCCTCCAACGGGAGCGCCGCCCGCCCATCCCGGCATGCACAACCAACTGAAAATCAGCCAAGGTTCGCCATTCAATGACCCGTGCCAGTAACAGCCCGGACTTCTCGACCCCCATTCCGCAGATCCGCCTCTATCGCGACTGGCTGAGCGCCACGCATCGGAATGAATTCTCGACCTATGAGGCGCTGCGCCGCTGGTCGGTGGAGGATCTCAACGGCTTCTGGCGCAGCATATGGGACTTTGACGGGATCGTCTCCCCGACGCCCTTCGCCGCCGTCCTGAACGAAGATCGGATGCCCGGCGCGCGCTGGTTCGACGGGGCCCAGGTCAATTATGCGCGGCAGGTGTTCCGGCACGTCACGGCGGCCGACCAAGCGGGTCAGCCTGCGATCGTCGCCATGGATGAGCGCGGGGGCAGGCTGACGCTCGGCTGGGCGGAGTTGCAGCGCCAGGCGGCGTCGCTCGCGCTCGAGCTCCGCGCGCGCGGGATCGCGCCGGGGGATCGCGTTGCCGCCTATCTCCCGAATGTCCCGGCGGCGGTGGTCGGGCTGCTCGCTTGCGCCAGCCTCGGCGCGGTCTGGACGCTCTGCTCGCCCGACATGGGCACCAATGCTGTGCTGGACCGGTGGCGGCAGACCGCGCCCAAGGCGCTGATCGCGGTCGACGGCATCTCCTATGCGGGCAAGGCCCTGGACCGGAGTGCCGCGGTGGCCGAAATCCGCGAGCAACTGCCCTGCATCGAAACGCTCTTCCTCGTCGCCAGCGGCTGCAGCGACGCCGAGGTGCCCGATGCCGTCGACTTCGCGACTGCAATCGCACGCGATGACGGCGCGGTCGCGGCGTTCGAGCCGGAATGGCTGCCCTTCGATCACCCGCTCTGGATCCTCTACTCCAGCGGCACCACCGGTCTGCCCAAGGCAATCGTGCATGGTCATGGCGGCATCGTCCTCGCCACCGCCGCTGGCCGGCTGCATTTCGACCTCGGCCCCAGCTACTGCGCCAACAATCTCGGCGACCGCTTCCATTGGTATAGCGCCAGCGGCTGGGTGATGTGGAACATCCAGGTCGGCGGGCTGCTCAGCGGCACGACCATCTGCCTGTTCGACGGCTCGCCGAGCGGCACCAAGGCCGATCCCGACTGGACGCGGCTATGGGATTTCGCGGCCCGCAGGTGCGCCGG
>NZ_JBCNMA010000005.1:0-72774 GCF_039595165.1 Sphingomonas sp. | reverse complement strand
ATCCGACCTGCGTGCCGTTGAGCACGACGCGCGGCATCCCCGCGCCCGCATGATAGAGCCGGGCGCGGACGATCGGCTTGCGCGCCACGTCGAACGCGCGGCGGACCAGCGGCGCCGGCTTCTCGAGCGGCAGGACGAATGCGACGCGCGGCACGCCGGCCGGGATCGCCAGCCCGTCCGCCTCGACCGCGCCTCCGCTGAAGGGGTTGTCATTGCGCGCGAAGCTGGTGCGGAACGGTGCGCTTCCGGTGCCGGAGACGGCGACCGAATGGATCCTCGCGGCCTGCGCCTCCGCCGCGGCGAAGCCGATCGTGCCGTGCGCATGGCTCGCGTCCTCCAGCGTGTCGACCGGGTTGCCGTCGAGGATGGTCACGATGCGCGAACCCTCCGCGCGGATCCTCAGCCGATGGCGCGCGCCCTTGAGCGATGCGCGGAGCGGCACGCGTTTCAGCATATCGGTCTTGACCGCTGCGCTGCTCCCGCCGGGATAGCGGCGCACGCTCGCGGTCAGCGCCGCGCCGTCGGCGCCGTCGCTCAGCGTCCAGACATAGGCGTCGCCATAGGTCTTGCCGTGCGGCAGCGCGCGGAACAGCACGTCCACGGCCTTGCCGGTCAGCGTCAGCTCGATGTCGAGCGTGAAGTCGCGCCAGTCATGCGCCAGCGGCTCACGCCCGCCGATCCACTGTGCCTGCCAATCGGCGGGGACAAGCAGCCCCATCTCCCACCAGCCCGGCGCGCTCCAGCCGCTCGCGCGATCCGCTGCATCCCATGCCTGGACGCGCCACCAGTAACGCCGGCGCGAGGCGAGCGGCGGACCGGCATAGGCGACCTGGATGCTGGCGTCCGAAGCGACCTTGCCGCTGTCCCAGACGAGTTCGCCCGCCGCGAGCGCCTCGGGCGAGCCCGCGACTTGGATGCGATACGCGCTTTGCCGCGCGACCGGCGAGCGCCAGGCGAGCCGCGGCGCGGGCTCGTCCAGGCCGAGCGGTGCCTCCGCATATTCGACGCGCAACGCGTCCGGCGCGCGGGCCGGGTCCGCGGCTCGGGCGGGCGCCAGCACGAGCAGGAGCATCGCGCCCACAAGAATCCGGAAGCGGCCGATGCGGTGGCCGCTTCCGGACAGAGGGAGCGCTGTGAGACGCGGCACGCAAGCTTGTCCTAGAACTTGGTCCGCAGGCCGAACGAAACGAGCCGGCCCAGCGTGAAGCCGTTGGTGTAGCCGATCGAGCTGTCGAGATAGGGCGGGTCCCGGTCGAACACATTGTCGACGTTCACCGTCAGCATCGTGTTCTTGAGCACGCCGCCCAGATCATATCCGAAGAACAGGTCGACGGTGTCGAAGGCGGAGATCTCGGTCTGCGTCGCGCTGATGATCGGATAGCCGCTGCGGTGATTGAGCGTGGCGCGCGCGGTGAAGTCGCCGACCTTCGCGCCGAGCGCCGCAATGAAGGCGAGGCGGCCGGTGCCGTTCTTGAGATTGTCGTCGAACGCGCTGCCCGCGACCGCCTGAGTCTTGCGGTTGAGCGTGTACGTGCCGGCGATACTGGCGTTGATCGACCCGAATCCGGTCTCGCGCAGATAGGCGAGGTTGAAGTCGATCCCGTCGACATGGATCGCGCCGAGATTGGTGCGCCGCGCGTCCATCAGCACATAGGGCGAAGTGCCGAGATACAGGCTCTCCAGGCTCGGCGCGCCGTTGAGCGGCGTGTTCCCGACCAGCGCTCGCACCTGAGCCAGCGTGGGGTTGATCGTATAGAAGCTGCTGAACCCCGGATCGGTGAAGAAGATCGGCAGCAGCACCGGCGGGACCGAAATCGCGTCGGTGAACTTGACGTTGTAATAGGTCGCGCTCGCCACCAGGCCGCGAACCGCCTTGGGCGTCCAGTCGAAGCCGAGCGACCAGGTCTTCGCCTCCTCGGGCTTGAGCGCCGGATTGCCGCCGGCGAGAACGAGCGTCGGGCGCAGGAAGTCGGTCGGCGGACTGCCCGGCGCGCGCAGCGGGCTGACGAGCAGGATCTGCACGCGCGCATCGGCCAGGCTGGTCGTGTCGGCGAGGCTCGGCGCGTGGAACGAAGTGCCGTAGTTGCCGCGGATCAGCAGATCGTCGAACGGCTTGTAATTGAACCCGATCTTGGGATTCGTGGTGCCACCGACGTCATCATAGCTGTCGTGGCGGATCGAGCCCGCGATCTGGAAGGCGCGCAGCCCCGGCATCGCGTTTCCCGGGCCGACGAGCGGGATCAGCGCCTCGGCGAACACCGACTTGGCGTGGCGGCTCGTCACCGATCCGATCGCGTTGGTGAAGACGTTGCGCCGGTCGAGCGAGACCAGCGAGTCGAGCTTCTCGAAAAAATACTCGGCGCCGATCGCCAGCCGGATGTCGCCGCCGGGAAGCGTGGCGAGCCGCCCGTCGAGGATCGCGCGGGTCTGGAACAGCTCCTGATCGGCGTGGCCGTAATTCTCGAAATCGCGGATCGCGGCGAGCACCGCCGGATTGCTCGCGCCGGGGTCATAGGGGTTGAGCGCGGTCGCCAGAGTCGTGCCGGCGAGCGCGATCGTCGCCGCGGTGGCGTTGATCGTCGGCTCGCGCACCTGCGAGAAGCTGTGCCCGTAATTCGCCTCGGTGCGCAGCTCCCAGCGGTCACCGAGACCGATCGACAGGCTGGGCGAGACGCCCCAGCTGTCGAAGCGGGCATGGCTCTCCATGCTCTCGCCGAACACGCTGGCGAAGGACATCGCGACCTGCTGGATCGGCTGGAGGCCGATCGGCCGGAAATAGGGATTGGTGAACAGGATCTGCCCGGTGAAGCCGGGCGTGGCGTTGAGCCGGGTGGTGTCGCGCCGCGCCCAATAGGCGGTCGCCTGGAAATCGACGCTGTCGCTGAGCTGCTGGGTCAGCCCGGCGAAGATCGCGTGCCGCTCCTCGCGCGGATAGACATCAGCATAGTCGGTGGCGTCGCAGCGGTTCTGGGTGTTGGGCAGCAGCGCGGGCGCCGCATGGCTGACGCCGTTGTTGAGCGTGATGAAATTGCCCAGCGCGCAGGTCGTCGAGCGCAGGTCCTGCCCGCCCTGGTCGCGATGGTCGGCGCGCACATAGTCGCGGTCGATGCCCAGGATGTTGTCGTGCCAGGCATAGGCGTAGGACGCAAAGATCGAGCCGGTGCCCCAGTCCTTACCGACGGTCAGATTGCCTTCGACCGTCTGATAGTCGTCGGCGAAGCCATAACGCAGGTTCGCGCCGACTCCGTCGAAGCGCTTGCGCGTGATGAAGTTGATCACGCCGCCGATCGCGTCCGAGCCGTAGATCGCCGAGCCGCCATCGGGCACCACCTCGACGCGCTCGATCATGTCGGGCGGGATGATCGAGGGATCGACCGAGGTCTGCAGCACGCCCGCGCCGACGATGCGCCGGCCGTTCATCAGCACCAAGGTGGTCGTGCCGCCCGACGCGCCGAGATTGCGGATGTTGGGGCGCACGACCGGAAGCGAGATGTCGCCGCTGCCGCTCGGCACCGTGCCGAAATTGCCGACTTGGGGGATCGAGGCGAGGAGGTCGTTGGCCGAGCTCGCGCCGCTCGCCACCACCTCCTCGCGCCCCACGCTCACGACGTTGGTGCCCGTCGGCGCGACCCCGCGCAGCAACGTGCCGGTGACGACGACCTCGCCATCCTCGGTCGTGGGTTCCGCATCCGCCGCGGCCGGCTCGGCCGCCGAAATCTCCTGCGGCCGCGCCGCCGGCGTCGCCGCCTGCGCCTCGATCACGAAGGCGCCGCTGGAGGTCGGCCGCGCGCGCAGGCCGTGGCCGGCGATCAGGCGGTCGATCGCCTCGGCGACCGAATAGCTGCCCCGCAGCGCGGCCACCTGCCGGCCACGCACCAGCGCGGGGTTGAAGATGATCTCGGTCCGGGTCTGGCGGCCGAGCTGCGTGAGCGCGGACGACAGGCTCTGCGCTTCCAGCCGGATCGCCGCGCGCGGGCTCGCCTGCGCGACCGCGGGCATCGCGGACAAGGCGATCGGCGCGATGCTGATCAAGGCCAGCAGGCGAAGCGCGGATTTGTGGCGGCGATTGTGGCGCATGGTTTCCCCTCCCTTTGCAGAGCCGGCTTCAACCGGTCTTCAAAAGGTCAGGACGCGCGCTGCTCAGTTTTCCACATCGGCCGGCGAAGTTTTTTTCGTCGACGTGGTATCCGCGGTGCGCGCGATCCCCAGGCTCCCGTCCGCGAACCGCTCGACCCGCACCGGCAGCAGCTCGCGCACGAGTCCCGCGAACCGGTCGGCGTCGCCGGTGCGGAACACGCCGCTGACGCGCAGCCTTCCCGTCTCGTCGTCGAGCACGCGGATCGGCGCAGCGGTATAGCGGCTCATCTCCGCCACCGCCGCGGCGAGCGGGGTATCCTCGAGCGACACATAGCCCTCGCGCCACATCAGCTCGCTGCCCACATCGACCGGCGCGACGCGCTGCGGTACGCCGAGCTCGGCGACCAGCGCCTGTCCCGGCTTGAGCAAGGTGGGTGCGGGATCGGGCAATTCGGAGGCGGCCGCGGCGCGATCGACCACGACGCGCCCTTCGACCAGCACCACCTTCATGCGGCCGGGATCGAGACGCACCTCGAACACCGTGCCGAGCGCGGTCACGCGGCGGCCCGCGGCCTCGACCGAAAAGGGCCGGGCGGCGTCCTTCGCCACTTCGAACAACGCCTGACCGCGCAGCAGGCGGACATGGCGGGTGCCGGGGGTATAAGCGAGCGCGATGGCGGTGTCGGTGTTGAGCGTCACCCGCGTGCCGTCAGGCAGGGACACGGTGCGGCGCTCGCCCTTGACGGTCGCGAACCGTGCGGCGGCGGCGGGTTGAACGTCGGTTTCCGCCACCGCGTCCGCCGTGGGCGCCCGTGCGGGATTGCCGGTCTGCCCGAGCTGGCCCGGCAGCAGCAGCGCCGCCGCGGCGAGGCTGGCGGCGACTCCGGCGCCCACTGCCGCCGGGATCCACCGCCGGCGCGGCGCGGGCGTGGCGAGCGCGGCCTGGCGCAGCGCTGTCAGATGCGGGTCGGCGTCGCTCTCCTCGAACACATCCCACACGCCATTGGCCTTGCGGAACGCGCTGGCATGCGCTTCGCTCGCGTCGAGCCAGGCGGCGAAGGCGGCCTGATCGGCGGCCGACAGGCCATCCCGATCGCGCCGCAGCACCCAATAGACCGCGGCCTCGTCGGCGGTCATGCCCAGCGTCGGGTTGGTGCGCGCCATCGAGATCATGGCTCGCCCATCCGCTGCACGAGGTGCGTCATGGCGCGAGTCATGTGCTTCTCGACCGCGCTGACCGAAATGCCCAGCCGCGCGGCGATGTCCAGATAGCGCATCCCTTCGAGGCGTCGCATCACGAAAACCACTCGCGTCCGTTCGGGCAATTCGAGGAGCACCGCGGTCGCCCGCACCAATGCTTCCTTGCCCAATAGGACGCGCTCGGGCGAAAAATCCACATCGCCGTGGCGCTGCCCGTCGAAGGCCTCGTGATCCGCCTCGAACCGGCTGCGCTTCCGCCGCAGCCGATCGGTCAGCACATTGCTGGCGGTCTCGAACACATAGCCGCCGATCTTGTCGACATCGTCGAGGCTGCCGCGCTTGGCGAGCCGCAGGAACACTTCCTGGATCAGGTCCTCGATCTCGCCACGATCGCGGACTCGGCGCGAGAAATAGCGGTCGAGCGACGCCCGGAAGCGTGCGTCGAGCGCCTCGAGCGACACCGCGCTCGCGCCGCGACTGGATCGTGGATTGGCCTCGGTCATCAAGTCTCGCCTTCGCGCGCGAGGCTGCGACGTTTCGCCGGGCTTGGCAATGTGTTCAGGAATCCGCGTTCGCGACCGGAAGCGCGGGCAGCTTGAGTGCGAGCACCGCCGCTACGAGCAGCACCCCCGCGAGGAAGCCGAGTCCCGCCGCATAACCGCCGCTATCCTTGAGCAGCCCGATCACCGTCGGGCCGAAATAGCCGCCGAGATTGCCGACCGCGTTGACGAGCGCGATCCCCGCCGCGGCGCCGGTACCCGCCAGGATCGCCGCCGGCCGGGTCCAGAAGATCGGAATGGCGGCATAGACGCCCATGATCGCGGCGGTGAACGCGATCAGGCTGAGCGCGGCATTGGCCTGCACCACGCTGGCGCAGGCGAACCCGGCCGCGCCGAGCAGCATCGGGATGGCAAGGTGCCAGCGGCGCTCCTGCCGGGCGTCCGAGCTGCGCCCCCACAGGATGATCGCCGCCGCTGCGAGCAGATAGGGCAGCATGGTCAGCAGGCCGGTCTGCTGGTTGGTCGCGCCGGCCAGCGTCTTGATCATCTGCGGGCCCCAGAAGGCGAAGCCGTAGAGCCCGGTGACGATACCGAAATAGATGAGGGCGAGGTGCCACACCTGCGGGCTGCGCGCCGCGTCCCACGGCAGCTCGTGACGCCCGCCGCCGCGATGCTCATCGGCCACCGCTCGCTCGATCGCCTCGGCCTCGCGGGCGTCGAGCCAGCGCGCGTCGCGCGGCCGGTCGGGCAGGATCATCCACACGATCACGCCGAGCAGCACCGCTGGAATCCCCTCGATCACGAACATCCCCTGCCAGCCGCTGAGGCCGAGAAAGGGCTTGTCGAGCAGCCAGGTCGAGATCGGCGCGCCGAACGCGCTCGACAGCGGCAGCGCGACGAGGAACCAGCCCATGATCCGCCCGCGCATCGGCGCCGGGAACCAGTAAGTGAGGTAGAGGATGATGCCGGGGAAGAAGCCGGCCTCTGCAATGCCGAGCAGAAAGCGCACGATCCAGAAGCTGACCGGCCCCGTCACGAATGCCGAGGCGATCGTCAGCAGGCCCCAGGTCACCATGATGCGCGAGATCCAGCGCCGCGCGCCGACCCGCGCGAGGATCAGGTTCGAGGGCACCTCGAACAGGAAATAGCCGAGGAAGAAGATCCCGGTGCCCGCGCCATAGGCGACCGCGGTGAGGCCGAGATCGGCGTTCATCGTCAGCGCGGCGAAGCCCACGTTCACGCGATCGAGGAAGGAGATGAAGTAGAGCAGGCCGAGAAAGGGAAGCAGGCGCACCGTCGCCTTGCGCAATGCGCGGCGGGTCTCGCCATCGGCCTCGGGGATCGAGCGCACAACGCCGGCGTCCGCCGGGGTCTCCGTCACGGCCATCTTCCTCTCCCTTTTGCGCCTCCCTCGCCGCTGTCTGCGCTTGGGGAGAATCTTCTCCACCGGCGTAGCGTGCCTGGGCCAGTCCGGTACAGTCCGGATCGATCTCGAAGAGCGCGTCGCCGAGCGTCGGCGGTGCACGACATTGTGCCGACCAAGATCTCTCCCCCTCGGCCTCGCGAACGCATCGCTCATGCAGCGCCGCCGCGCTCGGGCTCGCGATCGGCGAGGGTGCGCCTCGAGCTCGATATCATGGTCGTGCGACAAGGTGTTGGTGAGCCCGATCGAGAAATGCAGGATCGCCGGAACACGGCCGCCAAGCTCGCGTTTCGGCAGGGCCGGACGGCCGATGCTGAAGGAGCGCTTGAGTGGACGGCATCGACGCCGCGGGACCGGGGCGGATCAGCCGAATCGTCATCCTGGGCGGCGGCACCGCCGGCTGGATGACGGCCGCAGCGCTGTCGCGAATGTTCCGGCAGCGCCTGTCCATCACGCTGCTCGAATCCGAGGAGATCGGCACCGTCGGCGTCGGCGAGGCGACGATCCCGACGATCCACTGGTTCAACCAGCTCGCCGGTCTCGACGAGGCCGCGTTCCTGCGCGCGACCAAGGCGACGTTCAAGCTCGGAATCGAGTTCGTCGATTGGGCGCGGCCGGGGCACCGCTATCTCCATCCGTTCGGCCAATATGGCGCGCCGCTGCCGGGCGTCGCCTTCCATCACCGCTGGCTCAAGGCGCGCGCGGAAGGGCTGGACGTGTCGCTCGCGGACTTCTCGCTCGCCGCGCGCCTCGCGCAGGCGAACCGCTTCGCCAGGCCGTCCGACGATCCCCGCTCGATCCTGTCCACGCTCGGCTATGCCTATCATTTCGATGCCGGCCTCTATGCGCGGCACCTGCGCGAGCTGGCCGAGGCGCACGGCGTCGTCCGCGTTGAAGGGCGGCTGGCGGAGGTCGAGCGCCATTCCGAAACGGGCTTCGTCACCGCGCTCGCGACGGTTCGCGGCGAGCGCTTGCCGGGCGAGCTGTTCATCGACTGCTCGGGCTTCCGCGCGCTGCTGATCGAGGGCGAGATGCAGGCCGGCTATGACGACTGGTCGCACTGGCTGCCCTGCGACCGCGCCGTGGCCGTGCCGTGCGAGCGCGCCGCGGAGACCACGCCCTATACGCGCTCGACCGCCCGCGCAGCCGGCTGGCAGTGGCGCATCCCGCTTCAGCACCGCACCGGCAACGGCTATGTCTATTGCAGCACGTTGCTGAGCGACGACGAGGCGGCGGCAACCCTGCTCGCCAATCTCGACGGCGCGGCGATGGCGGAGCCGCGTGTCCTGCGCTTCACCGCCGGGCGACGACGGCGGGCGTGGATCGGCAATGTCGTCGCGATCGGGCTGTCGGCGGGGTTTCTCGAGCCGCTCGAATCGACCAGCATCCATCTGATCCAGAGCGCGATCGCCAAGCTCTCGACGCTATTCCCCGACCGCGACTGCGACCCCGCTCTCGCGGCGCGCTTCAACGCGCTGTTCGCCGCCGACATGGACAATATCAAAGACTTCCTGATCCTCCATTACCACGCCACGGCCGACAAGCCCGAGCCGCTCTGGGCACAATGCCGGCACATGGCGCTGCCCGACACGCTGGTCGAACGCGAGCGCGAATATCGCCGGTCGGGACGGCTAATGCTCGGCAGCGAAGAGCTGTTCCGCGAGGCGAGCTGGCTCGCGGTGCTCAATGGCCAGGGGATTCACGCCGCGGGCTATCACCCGATGGCCGACACGATCGATTCCGCGACCAACCGTGCCCAGCTCGAGCGCATCCGCGACGCGATGGCGCGCGCGGCGGCGGAGCAGCCCGGCCATGACGCGGCGCTGGCGGCGCTGATCGGCTGAGCCGCTATCGCGCCCTTCGCGCGGCTGGCGGACGGACCGCGAGATAAACGGTGCTCCACAGCTGCGCGGCGTTGGATTCGTCGACGTCTTGCCGGCCCGCGCCGAACGCGGCCGCGCGATAGCGGCCGTCGGCATAAGTCCAGGACCATAGCTCCGAGCTCTGCAGCGCGCGCGTCGCCTGGATCGTGCGCCAGAGCAGCGTCTGTGCCTGGCGAAGTCGAGCGCGCGTCGCCTGCGGCAGGTCGCGGCGGGCAAGCTGGCGCTCGAGCCCGGCGGCAAGCAACGCCTGCTGCCACGACCAGACGACGGTGCCGTGATAGGCCGCCGGGGTAAAGCGCGCCTGCACCTCCCGCCCCGCCAGGGCGGGATTGGCGACAAGCAAGCCGATGTCGGTCATCAGCCCGGCCGGAAACGGGCGCATGATCGCGCCGATATAGGTGTCGAGATCGGCCGCCGGCGGATCGCCGAACAGCAATGCGAAGCCCTCGTCGGAGTTGAGGATCGGCACCGGCGCGCCCGCCTCGTCCAGCGCGATCGCATGGAAATCGAGCGGCGCCGAACCGAGCGAGGTCAGCGCCGGCCCGGCGGGCACGCCGACGCTCGCCGCATAGTCGCGGATCAGCGGCGCGGCGCGGGCGGCTGAAATCGAGACATGGAACAGCTCGGGCGCGCGGCTCCGCCACGTCGCGGCCATCGCGCCGGCGCGGGCTAGGCGGCTGCGGTCCGCAGCACCGAGATAGAGATCGAGCAGCCCGGCACGGTGCAGGCGCGCCGCGGCGTCGAGCGCGGCCGGCACGAGCACGGCATTGACGTCATAGGCAAAATGCCCGCGCCCCAAACCCTCCTCGCTGTCGCGCCACTGCCCGGTTCGCCGCCCGGCCTTGAGCCCGACGAGCCGGGCCGCGCCGGGGTTCTCGGCAAAGGGGCGCGCCTGGTCGAGCACGAAGCGCAGGTTGCGCACCAGCGCCGCGCCGGCCCGCTCGGTCGTGCCGGGACGGGCCTCGCTCGGAATGTCGCGCGCGAGGAAAGCGCGCGCCGCGGCAGGATCGGCGCGGTCGAGCAGATAGCTCGCCATCACCGGTGCGAGCATGAAATCGTCGTCGATCATCGCATAGTCGAGCGTCGCGGCATCGCCACCGCGCCCGGCGCGGCGGTGCTCGAGGATCGCGAATTCCGACAACGCCTCCTCGTGCGCCACCTCCCCTGCGGCGTTGAGCCGCGCGAGCACCGAGCCGAGCCCGGATTCGATCGCCGCCGGCTGCAGCGCGGGCATCAGCAGCCGCACCGACATCAGCGTGTCGCGGCCGAAATAGGTGTTGAAGCGCCATGATCCGGCCAGGAACTTCTCGCGATAGCTCAGGAAATGCAGCGCGTTGCGCGCGGTCGTGTCGTTCGCGGCGCGGTCGTTGAGCAGCTCGGGCAGGGTCAGGCCGGTGAGCGGCGGATCCCCGCTCGCCGCCACGATCTCCAGCCGGATCCGGCCGCTCGGGCCTGCGGCGATCGTGCCGCGCCCGGCGCGTCCCTCGAGGATGTTGAGCTCGAGCCGATACCCCGGCGCGCCGTCCAGCCGGTCGCGGGCATAGCTGATGCGTTTGCCCTCCATGCGCATCGGCGCCGCGACCTCGGCGGGGAATTTGCCGACCGCCTGATAGTCGCGCAGGAAGCGGACGTTGGATAGGACCGCCTGCTTGAGGGCAAGGCGCGGCGCGTCGACCGTCGCCACCGCGCGGATACCGTAGAGCGGGCGCCCCTTCGCGTCCGCCAGCGTCACCGGCTGCGGCGCGCCCTCCAGCCGCCAGCGCGTCGGCGCAGCGACACGGTCGAACCACAGGCCGACGCCGCTGTTCCCCGCCGGAAAGGCGACGAGGATGCGCGGATCATTGCCCGAGCGCAGCAGCAGGTGCGCCGCGACGCGGCCGTCGCGGACAAAGGCATTGAGGTTCTGGCCCTCGGTGAGCTGATAGCTGAGCTCGGGCGCAGGCGGCGGTAGCGACGGCGCGGTGGTCGCCAGGAAAGCGACCGCGGCCAGGCCGCGTGCGGATACCCGCATCAGAATTTCAGCGTCACCGAGCCGCCGAACGACGGGCCGGTGATGCCGCGGGCGTAGAAGAAGCCCGAATCCGCATTCTGCGTCTGCCCCTGGCGGGGATTGCCTTCGGTCAGTCCCATCACGTCGAAGATATTGTCGGCGTCGAAGCTCACCTGCAACCGCTCAGTCAGGTTGAGGCTGACGCCGACGCCGGTCACCCCATAGCCGGGGAGCGCGACGCCGTTGCCGGAATCGGCGAAGATCTTCCCGATATATTTGTAGCGGGCATAGACCTCGCCCAGGCCATTGGGCAGCCGTATCGTCGGGGTGATCGTGTAGAGCTGCGCCGGCGTGCGCTCGGGCCGATTGCCGTCATAGGTCGGCTGCGCGACGCCATCGAGGCGCAGGTTGCTGAGCGTCGGGTCCTGGAACACGCCGATGAAGTTGACCGAGAACCATTCGACCGGCCGCACCACCACGTCGATCTCGACCCCCTTGGTACTGAGGTCGGCGAGGAAGGCCTGCTGGCGCGTGGGGTCGGCGGGATCGATGAAATTGTAGAACTGGTCGTTGAAGTTGGTGCGGAACACCGTCGCCGAGCCGTTGAACCAGCGCCCGAGCTGAAGGCGCACGCCCGCCTCGTAGAGCTCGATCTCGGTGATCGGATCGACATTGTTGGTCTGGAAGCCGAGCGCATAGCGCGCATAGACGGCGAGGTTGGGCGTGATGCGGTAGTTGGCGCCGACGGTCCAGGCGGTCTTCTCCTGCGTCGCCCGCCGCACGGTATAGGTGCCGTCCCAGGTCGGGCCGACCGTCCGCACGATGCCGCCGACACCGGGCGGAACCGGTTGGTTGACCGCCGCCCCGTTGCCGTCGCGGAAGGTCGCGTCGACGCTCTCCCAGCGGATGCCGGCATCGATGTTGAGATTGTCGCCGATCGCGAGCTCGTCGTTGATATAGACCGAGATCGAGCTGTCCTTGCGCTCGCGGATGCCGACGCCCCAATCGCCATAGGAGATGAGGCCGTTGTCGCTCAGCGTGCCGATGACGTTGTTGCCGGCGTCGAGCGCGACGATGTCGTAGATGTCGCTGTTGTTCCTGACGTCGTTGACGACCGGCGCGACCGCCGACTGATTCTGCCACCGGCTGACGTCATAATACATCACGCCCGCGGTCAGCGAGTTCCTGAAGCCATCGCCCTCCGCTTCCCAGCGGAAGCCCAGGTTCGCGCCGAAGTCATGGCCCTCGACATAATCGTGGTTGAGCACCGTCTGCTGGAGGAAACCGTTGCCGTTCAACGCATTGAGCTCGGCGGTCTGGTTCGCGCCGAGCACCACGCCGGTGCGCAGATTGCGGATGCCGAAGCGCGCCGCAGCCGGGAAGGCGAGCGCGCCGCGCTGGAGGAAGCCGACGCCACCCACCTGGATGCCGTCGAGCGGCGAGGCCCCCGGCGTCAGATAGTCGACCGCGCTGGCGAGCCCGGCATTGCCGGTGCCCGAGCCCGGGAACAGCCCGTTGAAGTCGTAGCTGAAGTCGAGATAGCGCGCGCGGGCGAATAGTTCGAGGCCGTCGGTGACGGGCTTCTCGAAATCGAGGCGGACCTGCTTGGTCTTGGCGCGCACGCCTTCGCTGAGGCGGAAATCGCGGAAGCCGTCGGCCTCGACGAAGGTCGACACCGGCACCGAGGTGCGCGCGAACGCGTCGCCGCCGATATTGTCCTTCTGCGGATCGAGGCCCGGTACCGCGCCGGGCTCGCCGTCGTTGTAGGTGTAGGGCATGCCGGCATAGTAAGCGGTCTTGAGATCGCCGATCTTGCCCGTCAGCCGGATGAAGCCGCCGCTGTCGAAGCGGTATTCGAGCATCGCCTTGACGCGATAGCCCTCGTAATCGAACGGGTTGCGGCGCACGCCGGGGCTGGACTGGAAATAGCCGCCGATGTTGAACGCCAGATTCTCCGCGATCGGGGCGGAGAGGTAGAGGTCGGCGCGCTTGAGGCCATAGTCATAGCCGGTGACGCGCGCGCTCCCCTCGAACCTGTCGAAGTTGGGACGGCGCGAGATGAAGTTGATCGTGGCGCCGGCGCCGTTGACGGTCAGCACGCCGGACGAGCCGCCCTTGACCGCCTCCAGCCGGTCGATCGTCAGGTCCTGCGAGAAGAAGAAGTCCGCGCCGCCGCCCTGGTAGAGCACCGGCATCCCGTCTTCCTCGAGCTGCACGAAGCGCTGCCCGCCGCCCTGCAGGCCGCGGACCGAGTAGTTGTTGGAGAGTTCGCCCGCGGTGCCCTCGACGAAGATGCCGGGCACCAGCTCGAGCATGTCGGCGGTTGAGCGCGGCGCGCGGCGGTCGATATCCTCGCGCGTCGCAAGCGTAATGTCGGCGGAGGCGGTGATCAGCGGGCGGTTGCGCGAGGTCTGGCCGGTGACGACGATTTCCTGCTCGTCCTCGGCCGCCGGGGGGGCGGCCGGCTGAGGCGCCTGATCGGCGGCCGGCGGCGGAGCTTCGGGCTGGACCTGCGCCATCGCCGGCGCGGCCGGCAGGATAACGGCTGCGCTCAACAGGAGACCCGATCTCGGGCCGGCGCGGTGTGATCTGGGCATGCCTCGCTCCCCTTTGACGACCGAGCGCGCAAGTCCCGTCGCAGCACGGTGCCGATACATTGAGCCGCAATTTCGGGGCACAACCAACGAAACCGCGTTGTGGATCCATTTTCTGAAAACGATTTGCGACCAGTCGCGCGATGCGTGCGCGGACGGGTTTCGGCAAGCCGTTAAAGTCCGAGCAGAACCCAGCATGTACGGCGTTCGCAGGGGTCACCCTCGGGCAGGAGGCAAGGCGGTCGCCGCATGGCGCAGCGGCCTGCCGGGATAGGCCTACACGCCGAGCAGCGCCGAGATCTCTCTCCCGGCTTCGATCAGACAGTCGCGTGTCTGATCGAGATCGGTGGCCATCGAGCCGTCGATGCGGACGAGATAGGGGATGGTCAGCGCCGCGGCGATCGCGCCGTCGAACGCGAAGATCGGGACGCTGATGTCCTGCACCCCGGCCAGCCGCGCGCTGGGCTGCAGCTCGTAGCCGCGCGCGCGGACCTCCGCGAACCGAGGCTCGAGCTGCACCGCCGCGTCGCGGGATTGCGCCTCCAGCAACGCGATGATCGCCGCCCGCCGCGTGTCGCTTTCATAGGCGAGCAGGACATGGCCCGAGCAGCTCGACACGAGGTCGATCAGGCTGCCGGTGCGCATCGCGAAGACCCCCGGCCCCGCGCTTTCCTGCCGATGGATCACCAGCCCGCGCCCTTCCGAACGCACAACCAAGTGACTGGACTGGTTCGTCTGCGTGGCGAGCCGCTCCATCACGGGCGCGGCGAGCCGCGTGAGCGTCCGCGCCGGGGTCGCGCGGAAAGCGATGTCGAGCATGCGGAACGAGACGCTGTAGCGGTCGGCATTCTTGTTCAGCCAGCCGCTCCGCTCCATCACCATGACGATGCGGAAGACTTCGCTGATCGAGCGCCCCAGGCCCTGCGCGATCTCGGTGATCGTCAATTCGCCCGGCTGCGCCGCGAACAGCTCGAAGATCTCGAATCCGCGTTCCAGGGCGGGTGCCGCATAGGGGCGCCGCTCCTTGTTGCTCTCGTCGGCCATGCGCCTGCCTATGCGTCGCGTCCGGCGAACGCAAAGGCGCGCCGCCGGACCGACAATGCGAAGGCGACGATCGCGGCGAAGCAGCCGACGGGGACCAGCATCGCGGTGGTGATGCTCGTCGCGTCCGACACCCAGCCCATCAGGCCGGTGAGCACCGCGCCGCCGATGATGGCCATGATGATCAGCGACGCGCCCCATTTGCGCAGCGGCCCCAGGCCATCGACGCCGAGCGCGAAGATCGTCGGGAACTGGATCGACATGAAGAAGCTCGCGGCAACCAGGGCGTAGAGGCCGGCCTGCCCGCCCGCCAGCGCGGCGAAGCCGGTAAGCAGCAATGCGGCGCTGCCGAACGCGGCGAGCAGCGTGACCGGCGCGACGCGGCTCATCATCGCGGTGCCAGCGAACCGCCCGGCGGCGAACAGGACGAGCGAGACGAACAGCATGTCAGCCGCTGCCTTCTCGCCGATCCCGGGGACATTCACCTGCGCGTAGCGGATCGTGTAGCTCCACACGCCGACTTGCGCGCCGACATAGAAGAATTGCGCGGTCGCCGCCGCCAACAGCCGCGGCTTGCCGAACAGCTCGCGGAAGCGGCGGCCCTCGGTCCCCTGCGCATCGTGCTGCTCGCCGGCGGGAAAGCGGATGACCATCGCCGCCACGGCGAAGCACAGCACCACCAGCCCGAGGACGAGATAGGGCATCTGCACCGCCAGCGTCTCGGCACGATAATAGTCGAGCCGCTGCGCTTCGCTGAGCGCCGCCAGCGCCGCCTCGTCATGGTGGATGCCCGACAGGATGAAGGTGCGGCCGATGAGGATTCCGGCCAGCGCACCCAGCGGATTGGCGGCCTGTGCCCAGTTGATCCGCCGCGCCGCGCCCGCCGGGTCACCGAGCTCGGTCATCAGCGGGTTGGCGGCGGTCTCGAGGAACGCGAGCCCGGCGGCGATGACGAACAGGGCCAGCAGGAACAGCAGATACTGGCTGGTCGCGGCCGCCGGATAGAAGAGCAGCGCGCCGGCGCCGTACAGCAGCAGCCCGGTCACGATCGCCGCCTTGTACCCTTGCGCGCGCATCAGGAACGAGGCGGGGATCGCGAGCAGGAAATAGCCGAGATAGAAGACCTGCTGCACGAAGCTCGTGCCGAAATCCGACAGCACGAAGGCTTTCTTGAACTGCGCGATGAGGATGTCGTTGAGGTTGTTGGCGACGCCCCACAGGAAGAACAGGCTCACCGTCAGGGCGATGGCGGGTGCGTAGGATCGGGGGGACGCAGCCTTGTTCATCGATGATCCTCCGCTCTGCTCAATCGAGTGCCCGGTCGAGATGGGTGTAGCCGCCGTCCACGAAGACCCATTGGCCGGTCGTATGACTCGCCCGGTCCGACAGCAGGAACACCACCGTGTCCGCGATCTCGCGATCGGTGGTCATCCGCTTGCCCAGCGGAATGCGGGCGTTGATCTTGGCAAGCTGCTCCTGCGGATTGTCGAACGTCTGCAGCCAGCTCGCATAGAGCGGAGTCATCACCTCCGCCGGGACGACCGCGTTCACGCGGATGCCGTCGGGCGCCAGCGCCGCCGCCCATTCGCGCGTCAGGCCGAGCTGCGCCGCCTTGGCCGCGACATAGCCGCTCGTGCCGCCCTGGCCGGTCACCGCGGTCTTCGACGAGATATTGACGATCGCGCCCCGGGCCGCACGCAGATGCGACAGGCAGTGGTGCGCCATCCCGTAATAATGGCCGAGGTTGCGCGTCACCGAACCGAGAAAGGCGGCGGTGCCCGCCTCGAGCCCCACCCCGTCATTGACGCCGGCATTGTTGACCAGCCCGTGGATGCCGTGCCCGCGCGCGGCGATCTGGACCACCGCTGCCGCGCAGGCCGCGTCGTCGGTCAACTCGGTGCGGATGAAGATCGCCTGCGGTTGGAGCGCGCGCAACCGCTCCTCGAACTCGCCCTCCAGCTCGCTCCGACCCAATATCGCGGGGACCGCGCCTTCTTCCGCCAGCGCGAGCGAGATCGCGCCGCCGATCCCGGCGCCGCCGCCGGTGACGATCACCAGCTTGCCCTCCAGGCCCAGCTTCACGCGGCATGCCCCAGGGGCGAATGGAAGCGGTAGCGTTCGATCGACTCCGGCTTCATCTCGATCGAAAAGCCGGGGCGCTCGGGCGGCATATAGGCCGCATCGCGGATCACGCACGGATCGACGAAATGCTCGTGGAGATGGTCGACATATTCGACGACCCGCCCGGCACGCGTCCCGGCCACCGCGACATAGTCGATCATCGACAGATGCTGCACATATTCGCAGAGCCCTACGCCGCCGGCATGCGGGCACACCGGCAGGTCGTACTTCGCGGCCATCAGGAGCACCGCGAGGATCTCGTTCACCCCGCCCAGCCGGCAGGCGTCGATCTGCACCACGTCGATCGCGCCGGCCATCATGAACTGTTTGAACAGTACCCGGTTCTGACACATCTCGCCGGTGGCGACCTTGATCGGCGCGACGCCCGCGCGGATCGCGCGATGGCCGAGCACGTCGTCGGGGCTGGTCGGCTCCTCGATGAACCACGGCTCAGCAAAGGCGAGCGCGTTGACCCATTCGATGGCCTGGTCGACGTCCCAGATCTGATTGGCGTCGATCATCAGCGCGACGTCCGGGCCCACCGCCTCGCGGGCGATGCGCAGGCGGCGGATGTCGTCCTCGAGATCGCGCCCGACCTTGAGCTTCACATGACGGAACCCGGCATCGACCGCGGCCTTGGCCAGCCTGCGCAACTTGTCGTCGGAATAGCCGAGCCAGCCGGCGGAGGTGGTGTAGCAGGGATATCCCTCCGCCTCGAGCGTCGCGATGCGATCGGCCTTGCCTGATTCCCGCGCCCGGAGCAGCGCCAGCGCCTCGTCGGGAGTGATGCAGTCGGTGAGATAACGGAAGTCGATGCAGCGGACGAATTCTTCCGGAGTCATTTCGGCGACGAGCCGCCAGACCGGCTTGCCGGCGTGCTTCGCCCACAGATCCCACACCGCGTTGACCACCGCACCCGTGGCGAGATGGATCGCGCCTTTGTCCGGTCCGATCCAGCGCAGCTGGCTGTCGGAGGTCAGGTGCCGCCAGAATCGGCCGGGATCCGCGATGATCCAGCCGAGGTCCAGGCCGACCACCAGATGCCGCATCGCCTCGATCGCCGCGACGCAGAGCTCGTTGCCGCGGCCGATGGTGAAGGTCAGCCCGTGCCCTTCGAGCCCCGGCATGTCGGTCTCGAGCACGACATAGGCCGCCGAATAGTCCGGATCAGGGTTCATCGCATCGGATCCGTCGAGCTGGTCGCTCGTCGGAAAACGGATGTCCTCGGTGCGGAGATTGCTGATGCGGGTCACGCGCCTCTCCATCCGCCATCGATCACGGCTCGTTATATTTCACGGATGATAGCTATTATCGCAGATGAATTACGTCAATCGGTTCTTGCGCGACAGCGATCTATCGACGCGAAAGGCGCGTCAGCAATTGTTCGTTCAATGACGCGCCAAGACCCGGCCCGAATCCCAAGAGAAGGCTCCCGCGCCGGATCGGCTCGCCCTCCGCCAGCAATTCGTCGCGCCACGACACCTCCCCGAAGGCGTGCTCGAGAATCTGGAAATTCGGCAGTGTCGCTGCGACGTGCGCGGCGGCCAGGTTGCCGACCGGGCTCGCCGGGCCGTGGGGCGAGACGTCAAGCCCGGCGGCCTCGGCCAGTGCGGCGATCTTCCTGAGCTCGAGCATGCCGCCGCAGATCTTGACGTCGGGCATGGCGATGTCGACCGCGCCCGCGCGGATATAGTCGTAGAAGGCGGCGATCCCGCGCACCGCCTCGCCCCCGGCGGTAGGCATGGCGGCGGCGCGATTGATCGCGGCGAGATCGGTGATCGGATCCGCTGGCGTCACTTCCTCCAGCCAGTAGAGGTCGAGCGGCGCGAGCCGCGCTGCCAGTTCGATGCCTTGTTCGCGCGTGAAGCGGCTATGCGCGTCGATCAGCAGGCGGCGGCCGGGGCCGATCGCCTGGCGCACCGCGGCGGCGCAGGCGACGCCCTGATCGGTCAGCTGGCGGATGTCGCCACGCTGCGCCGGATCGGCCGGGATCGCGTCGAACGGGGCGAGCTTGATCGCATCGAAGCCGCCGGCGACCGCCTTCTCCGCCATCCGGGCGAAGCCGTCAGGCGTACGCTGGATGGTCGAGCGGTTGATGTTGGCGTAGAGCGGAATGCTGTCCCGCAACCGTCCGCCGAACAGGTCGTGGACCGGCACCTCGAGGGCGTGGCCGATCAGATCCCACAGGCACTGTTCCAGCGCACTCGCCGCGACGATTGCCGAGGCCCGTGGCTCCGTCGCGATCGCCTTGGCCGTCGCCTGGCGAAACCATTCGACGTCGAAGATGCTGCGGCCCCTCAGCAGTTCCGCGAAGCGCCTGAGATAGGCGATGGTACGCGCATCGTCACCACCATGCGAGGCGTCGCCCAGCCCCTTGAGCGCGCCGCCCCCGCCGAGCCGGACGAGTATCCAGTCGCCGCGATGGTTCACCGGAATGCGGAAGATCTCCAGCTCGCCGACTACGCGCCGTGCGGCGGCGCGAGGCGGCGCGGCGAGCGCCGGCGCGGTTGCCAAGGCGATCGCCCCGGCGCCACTCGTGATCAATGCGCGTCGGGGGATGCCGCTCATACCGGCCGCTCGATGGTGAAGGTCGAATAGGGCTCAAGCCTGGCGATCGCTTCGACCGGCTCGGGCGGGCGCCAGCGGAACTGGCGGACCTCGATCTTGTCGCGCGTCACGTCGAACAGGGTGAAGCCGTTCTTTTCCTCGAGCTTGTTGAGCGGGTCCGCGCGCAGCGCCGCCGGGGTGAACGGGAACGCGCCCCGCGCGCTGCTCGGGAAGCCGTTGGTGGCGGTGCCGACCGGCCCGGCGACGAGCGCGCGCACCGGGTTACGGCTGAGATCGAGATCGCCGCTGCGTGTGATCCGGGTCGCGCCGACCGCATGCAGGTCGCCCGAAATGGTGATCGCGGCGCGGTCGCGCTGCTCGCTCAGCGCGCGGACGAGGCGCTGGTGCTGGTCGAACCAGCTCTGCTGCCAATAGCGTTTGTCGTTGACCTGGGGTGTCTCGCCCGGCGGACCGTCGGCATACCATTCGCCCAGCGCGCCCTTCGACCAGCCGAACGGGTTGGAGGGGACATGGACATAATGCGCCGCGTCCGAGCTGCGCAGCCGGTCGAGCAGCAGCCGCTCGATCTCGGGGAGCACCACCCCGTTGCCGTCGGTCGACCAGCCGCGCCGGCAATCGAACAGCGCCAGTTCGATCAGTTTGCCGATCCGCACGGTCTCCAGCGTCTCCGCCTGCCATGTGGGGAGATCAGGCCGTCCCAGCGCCAGCGGATAGGCGAGCTGCTGCGTACGCCGCAGCAGGCCGAGGATGAAGGGGCGCGGCGGAAAGGCGTAGCCCCACTCCCCGGCATTGTCGTTCTCGAAATAGTCGTGGTCGTCGGTGATGAAGTGCAGCGGCACCGAGGCGAACCGGTCTTCGTAGAGTGCCGCGATCTGGCGCCCCGCCACGGTGTTGACCGACCGACGATTGGCCTCGTCGTCGAACGCCTTGCTCTCGTCGATATAGGCGATCTCGCGCTGGAACTCCGCCGCCTTGGCGCGCCGTTCCGGATTGCGGCCATATTCGAGAACGGTCTTCTGGTCCCAATAGACATGGTCTCCATTGGCGATGGCGAGATCGGGCTGGAAGCTCAGCGCGCGGTCGAGCAGCGCGCGCCGCGTGGCGATCGGCAGGAACTGGTTCGGGCCGAGCGCCTCGTCGCCGCCGGCGCAGGTGAAGAAGAGGACGCGGAACCGTTCGGGCGTCGCGTCGGGCGCGGGCAGGGTGCTGAGCTGCCACGGCTCGCGCAGCGCGGCGCCGCTTGCGTCTGTAAGCGTCAGCCGGTGGCGCTTGCCGGCCGCAAGCCCGCGCTGGACGAAGGCCCAGCTATAGCCGTCCTGGTCGACGCGCTGCGCCTTCACGAAGCGTCCGTCGATCGCGAGCAAGGGCGCCTCGCTCGGCGGGCGGTCGAGCAGCACCTTGAGCGCGAGCGTGTCGTGCGTCGCCGAGGGCAGGATGGTGCGAACCAGGTCGCGGGGCCGCGACCAGGCGACGCCGCCTGCGAACACCCCACCCAGGCCGAGCGCACCACCGCGCAGGAAACCACGTCTGTCGAACATCGAAAATCTCCCTGGATCGGTCGTCAGAAGTTGAGGCGGACGGTGGCGCCGATCGTGCGCGGGTCGCCGATATTGCCGGTGACCAGGCCGTTGTTGGCGGCGCCGAGCGCGGTGAAGTAGCGCTCGTCCAGCAGGTTGCGCACCCAGATCGCGAAGTCGAAGCGGCTGTCGTCGATGCGCGCGCCGATCCGCGCATTGAGCACGCCATAGGGCTCGATCAGCGTATATTGCGACTTGCTGCCGCTGGTGTCGTAGGACGAGCGATGGGTGTAGTCGACGCGGAGATATCCCTCCTCGTCGCCGATCGGCTGCACCAGGTCGGTGGCGAGCGTGTAGACGAAGCGCGGCGTGTTCGCGAGCTGCTCGCCCGACAGGTCCTGGACCTCGCTGACGTTGCGCCGCTCGGCCGCGTTCTGGGCGTTGACATAGCCCTTGTAGGTGGCGTCGACATAGGCGGCCGAGGCGGTGAAGCTGACGAAGCGGCTCGGCGCGAACGTCAGGTCGGCCTCCACGCCGCGCGAACGTACGCCGGGGATGTTGGCGATGTAACGGCGGAACGAGGTGGTGCCGCCGATATTCTCGGTGATCGCGGCCTGATAGTTCCTGACCTCGGTCCAGAAGGCGGCGGCGTTGAAGGTGACGCGGCGGTCCCAGACCTGGCTCTTGAGACCGAGCTCCCAGGCGTTCACCGTCTCGGGTTTGACCACCGCCGAGACGCCGGCCGGCAGCGTGCCGAGGCTGAGCCCGCCCGACTTGCTGCCGCGCGCGTAGCTCGCATAGAGCAGCACGTCCTGCGCCGGCTTCCAGGCGAGGTTGACGCTGCCGGTGAGCGCATCGTCCTGGGTCGCGACCTCGTAGCGGATCTCGGGGTAGAGCGCGTCGCGCAGCCCCTGCGCGGTCGCGCGATCCGCGTCGGACAAGGTGGAGAGGTCGTTGCCCGCGACGGTGCGCTGGTCGAACAGCCCGGTCTTGTCCTCATGCGTGAAGCGCAGCCCGGCGGTGAGCTTCAGCGCGTCGCTGATGTTCCAGGTGAGCTGGCCGAACGCGGCATAGCTCTTGGTGCGCGGCTCGATGACCGAGTTCGACTGGAAGTTGGTATAGGCGTAGTTGGCCAGCGCGCGATTGGCGTTGGGGCTGTTCCACACCGCATAGTCGGGGCCGAGCTGGTATCGGCCGAGCCCCTTGATGACTTGCCAGAAGTAATAGAGCCCGACGGTGTAGTCGATCGTCCGCTCGCCGTTGGAGGTGAGCCGCAGCTCCTGGCTGAACTGGCGCTGGAGGTTGGTGGTGCCGCCGCGGATGTTGATCGTCAGCGAGGTGTTGTCCTGGTCGTTGAGCGGATACCAGTCCCACCAGCGATAGGCCGTGATCGCGGTGAGCGTCGCTCCGCCCAGATCCCAATCGAGCTTGCCCGAGACGCCATAGCCCTCCATGTCGGCCTGCACGTCGGCGTTGAAGTCGACGATACGGGCGAAGGGATCGTTGGGGTCGTAGGGCAGGACGTAGCCGGTACGCGCGACGCGGTCGTTGAAATTGTTCGAGATCGCTGCGCCATTGGCGAAGCGGGTAAAGACCCCCACGATGCTCGATGCGCGCGCGTAGCTGGTCTGCTTCGAATAGTCGCCGGTGAGACGGATCGACAGCGCTTCGGTCGGCGTCACCAGCAGCTGCCCGCGCACGGTCAAATTATCGAAGTCGTTGACCAGCCGGCCATTGTACGCGTTGCGCAGCAGGCCGTCCGAATGGGTGTCCGAAACCGTGAGCCGCGCCGCCACCCGGTCCGCGATGATCGGCCCAGATATGGAGGCGCGAACCTGGTGATAGCCGCGCTCACCCAGGCTCGCCTCGGCCCGCAGCTCGGGCTCGAAGCTCGGCGCACGTGTGGTGATGTTGATCGCGCCAGCGGTGGTGTTCTTGCCGAACAGCGTGCCCTGCGGTCCGCGCAGCACTTCGACGCGGTCGAGGTCGATCAGGTCGAACTGCGACGCGCCGATGCGGCCGAAATAGACGTCGTCGACATAAAAGCCGACCCCGACCTCGAGCCCGTCATTCTGATCGGAGTTGGAGCCGAGCCCGCGGATGTTGGCGAAGGTGTTGCGGGCGTTGTTACTGCGGATCGTGAGGCTGGGCGTGAGCTCGGCGATCTGGATCAGGTTGGTGCGGCCGGTGCGGTCGATCAGGTCGCCGGACACGACGCTCAAGGCGATCGGCACGTCCTGCGCGCGCTCCTCGCGGCGGCGCGCGGTGACGACGATGTCGCCCTGCGCCGCGTCGTCGGTCGGCGCCGCCTCGTCCTCCGTCACGGCGGATGCGCCGATCGCGACCGCGGTCTGGGCGTAGGCCGGAAGAACGAAAAGCGAGGCTATGGGCACAGCAACGAGCAACGGCGCGCGTCGGGCTGGAATCATGAGACGGAATCCCTTTTTTTGGTGTTCGGCGCGGCCGCTGTCCTGCGGGCGCACGGCATCCTCCCCGGCCGCCGCAACGAGGCGGTCCGAAGGCATGACCATGCGCGCCGGAAAGCTTCGGCGGCGGTAGTGAGCGGAGCAGGATTGGTCCTGTAGCGGTCGCGGTCAGACCGCGAACCGCCTAGGCATCAGGCAAGGCGACGCATCGACGAATCTCCCTTGAATCGTCTTTGATGGCTCCGTGTAAAATCCTATCGATTGAGTGGGTGATTTGGAGGAAGTTTGCCTTCGAGCGAGGCAAGTCCGGCTATGTCGAGGTGCGGAGCGCCCGGTGGCAGCGAGCAGACGCACAAAGGGTCACTGCAAAATCGGCGCACGTGGCAAAACACGGTTGAAGCGTAACGTCAGCAATGCCTCACGGACGTCGGGAGGCGTTGTTTGCTGCCTGTGGGGCCATGCCGATTCCATAGCGGCACTTCGAAGTCTTTGCCGATTGCATCCCCAAGCTGAACCTCTTCGCCCGGCAACTGCTTCACGAACTGGAGCGATGAGAGCAGGTCCGCTTCCGATGGACTGACATGAGACGATTTGCGCAGGTTGCCTTCAGCTTGTGCCGCTCCCGCTCACATACCTTGTTCGGCGTCGCTTCGGACTAATCGGGCTAGCGGTTGCGGTTCCGGTTGCTTTCCTGCCGGGGTTCTACGGCGCGAAGGCCCGGCACGGTCTGCCCGGCCTGTGCCAGGCGTTGGCACCAGCACCGCTTTACCTTTGTAAAACACTCGCTAGGCTGGTGCGAGACAGCCCCGGGGGATTCTCATGCTCGAACTCGACCAGCTCACTCATGTCTATCCCAACGGCACCCGCGCGCTCGACAATGTGAGTCTCAGCATCCCCAAAGGGATGTTCGGCCTGCTCGGCCCCAATGGCGCGGGCAAGTCGACGCTGATGCGCACGGTCGCGACGCTGCAGAGCCCGACCTCGGGACGGGTCACCTTCGGCGACATCGACGTGATCCGCGAGCCGGAGAAGCTGCGCCGCACGCTCGGCTATCTTCCTCAGGATTTCGGCGTCTATCCGCGCGTCTCGGCCTATGACATGCTCGATCACATGGCCGTGCTGAAGGGCGTGGCCTCGGCGCGCGAGCGCAAAGTCACGGTCGAGACGCTGCTCAACCAGGTCAATCTGTGGGACGTGCGCAAGAAGGCGATCGCCGGCTTCTCGGGCGGCATGCGCCAGCGCTTCGGCATCGCCCAGGCGCTGATCGGCAATCCCGAGCTGATCATCGTCGACGAGCCGACCGCGGGCCTCGATCCCGAGGAGCGCAACCGCTTCCTCAACCTGCTCGCCGAGATCGGCGAGAATGTTGTCGTCATCCTCTCGACCCATATCGTCGAGGACGTCGCCGACCTCTGCCCGCGCATGGCGGTGCTCGCCGGCGGCCGCATCCAGCTCGAGGGCGCCCCGCTCGACCTGATCGAGCGCGCGAAGGGCACCGTCTGGGCCAAGACCATCGATCGCGCCGAGCTCGACGAATATCGCGCGCGCTACGAGGTCATTTCGACCCGCTTGTTCGCCGGGCGCACGGTGGTCCACATCCTCTCGCCGAGCGATCCCGGCCAGGGGTTCGAAGCGGTCGATGGCGGGCTCGAGGACGTCTATTTCTCGACGCTCGCCGCGAGCCGCCGTCCCGTCGACGCTGCCGCCGCGGCTGCGGCCTGATCGGGAGAGGCAGCATGTTCGGCAAGATCGCGGCGTTCGAGCTGCGCTACCAGTTCCGCAACCCGGTCTTCTGGGTGGTGGCGGTCCTGTTCTTCCTGCTCGCCTTCGGCGCGACCACGATCGAGCAGATCCAGATCGGCAGCGGCGGCAACGTCCATGTCAACAGCCCGGCGGCGCTCGCGCAGAAGCTGCTCATACTCTCGCTGTTCTTCATGTTCGTCACCACCGCCTTCGTCGCCAACATCATCGTGCGCGACGACGAGAGCGGGTTCGGCCCGATGGTCCGTTCCACCCGCGTCTCGAAATTCGACTATCTGCTCGGCCGCTTCTCCGGCGCGCTGGTGATCTCGGCGGTCGCCTATGCCGCGATCCCGCTGGCGATCTGGCTGGGCTCGCTGATGCCCTGGCTCGATTCCGAGACCGTCGGGCCGAACCGGCTCAACGACTATCTCTACGCCTATTTCCTGCTGGGGCTGCCCAACGTCTTCCTGACCGCCGCGATCTTCTTCGCGGTCGCGACGATGACGCGCTCGATGATGTATTCCTATGTCGGCGTCGTCCTGTTCCTGGTCGCCTATTTCGTGCTCACCGGCATTATCCGATCGAAGCCCGAGCTGCGCGAGATCGGCGGGCTCGTCGAACCGTTCGGTCTCGCCGCCTTCTCCAACGTGACGCGTTACTGGACCGCGGCCGAGAGCAACACGATGATGCCGGCCTTCACCGGCACGCTGCTCGCCAACCGGCTGATCTGGATCGGGGTCGGGCTCGTCGCGCTGCTCGTCGCCTATTGGCGCTTCAGCTTCTCGGAGAAGGGCGTCTCGGCGCGCAAGCTCCGGAAGCAGGCGAAGAAGGCGGCAAGGCTCGCGGCGACGGCGCCGGCGCTGGTCGAGACGCTGCCGCCGGTCCGCCCCGAGGCGGCGGCCGGCGCCCAGCTGTGGCAGCGCTGCAAGTTCGAGATGCGCCTCGTCTTCAAGAGCCCCGCCTTCGCCGTGCTGCTGATGATCGGGCTGTTCAACACGGTCGGCGGGCTGATGTTCGCCAACGAGCTCTACGGCACGCCCTCGCGCCCGCTGACCTTCGTGGTCGTCCAGGACCTGCTCGGCATGTTCGGGATCATCCCGATCATCATCGCCATCTATTATGCCGGCGAACTCGTCTGGCGCGACCGCGAGCGCAAGATGCACGAGATCATCGATGCGACCGCGCTGCCCAATTGGGCCTATATGGTGCCCAAGACGCTGGCGGTGACGCTGGTGCTGTTCGCTACGCTGGCGATCAGCGCGATCGCGGCGATCCTCGTCCAGCTCGGCCGCGGCGTCGATAATCTGGAGTTGGGCCAGTATCTCGCCTGGTATCTGGTGCCGCTGACCATCGACATGGCGATCCTCGCCGTGCTCGCGGTGTTCGTGCAAGCGATCAGCCCCAACAAATATGCCGGCTGGGGCATCATGGTGATCTACCTGGTGGCCACGATCACGCTCAACACGATCGGATTCGAGCATCCGCTCTACAATTACGGCGCGACCGGCACCGTTCGCTTCTCGGACATGAACGGCGATCAGGTCGGCGGCGCGACCGGCTGGTGGCTGCGACTCTATTGGGGCGCGGTGGCGATCATGCTCGCCGTGCTCGCGCACCTGCTGTGGCGGCGCGGCACCGAAACGCGGTTGCGGCCGCGGCTGAGGCGCGTCGCACAGCGGCTCAGGGGCGTGCCGGGCGTGGTGCTCGGTGCGGCGCTGGCGATCGCCGTCGCGACCGGCGGCTGGCTCTACTATAATATGAACGTCCTCAACGACTATCGCACACGCGACGATGTCGAGGCCCAGCTCGCCGCCTATGAGAAGAAATACCTCAAATATGAGAAGGTCGCCCAGCCCTCGCTGACCGACATCCGCCTGAACGTCGACCTGCATCCGGGCGAGCGCCGCATGACGACCACTGGCGAATATCGCTTCGTCAACGACACCGGCGCGCCGCTGCGCGACCTCCATGTCCGCTTCCCCGATCGGCAAAGCAAGCTCGCCGCACTCGAAGTGCCGGGTGCCAGCCTTGCGATGGAGGACAAGGACTTCGACTATCGCATCTACCGCTTCCCGACGCCGCTGGCGCCGGGCGCCGCCGGTACGGTCAAGTTCACGGTGACTCGCGCGACCCGCGGCCTGCCCGCCAACGATGCCGACACGCGCCTGGTCGGCAACGGCACCTTCCTCAACAATTTCGAGATCGCGCCCGCGATCGGCATGGATCGCCAGGGTCTGCTCACCGACCGCGTCAAGCGCCGCAAATACGGCCTGCCCGCCGAGCTGCGGCCGGCCAAGCTCGAGGACCGCTCGGCGCAGCGGCGCAACTATGTCGGCAACGTCGCCTGGGTGAAGAGCGATATCACCATCACCACCGATGCCGGGCAAACCCCGATCGCGCCGGGGCGCAAGGTCGCCGATTCGACCCATGGCGGCCGCCGCACCGCACGGTTCGTCTCGGACACGCCGATCCTCGCCTTCTTCTCGATCCAGTCGGCCGATTATGCCGAGAAGGCGATCGACGCGAACGGCGTCCGCCTTTCGGTCTTCTATGACCGCAAGCATCCCTTCAACGTCGATCGCATGCTGGCCGCGCTCAAGGCGTCGCTCGCCTATTACCAGGCCAATTTCGGACCCTATCAGTTCGACCATGCGCGCGTGATCGAGTTCCCGGGCTATGCGAGCTTCGCCCAGGCCTTCGCCGGCACCATGCCCTATTCGGAATCGATCGGCTTCCTCGCCAACAATACCGATCCCGACAAGATCGACTATGTGACCTATGTCACCGCGCACGAGCTCGCGCACCAATATTGGGCGCATCAGGTGATCTCGGCCGACATGCAGGGCGGCACGATCTGGGTCGAGACCATGGCGCAATATTCGGCGCTGATGGTGATGAAGCAGCTCTATGGCGAGGACAAGATACGACGCTTCCTCAAGTACGAGCTCGACAATTATCTGCGCAACCGCGGCAGCGAGGCGATCGAGGAACTCCCGCTCGAGCGCGTCGAGAACCAGGGCTATATCCATTACCGCAAGGGATCGCTGGTCGTGTACCTGCTGCAGGACCGGCTCGGCGAGGATCGCGTCAACGCCATGCTGCGTGCGAAGCTCAATCAGTATCGCTTCAAGGGCGCGCCCTATCCGCGTTCGACCGATCTTGTCGACGGCTTCCGTGCGCTCGCGCGCAATGCCGAGGAACGGCAGCTGGTCGAAGACCTGTTCGCCCGCATCACGCTGTATGACCTGAAAGCCAGGGGTGCGGCGACCAAGAAGCTTCCCGACGGCACGTTCGAGACCGTGCTGACGGTGGAAGCGGACAAGTTTTACGCCGATGGCAAGGGCAAGGAAAGCAAGGCTGCCCTTGCGAACCAGATTGATATCGGCCTGTTCGACCAGAATCCGGGCTATGGGGCGTTCGCGGCCAAGGACGTCGTTTTGATAGAACGACGGCCGGTCCGGTCGGGAACCCAGGAAATCCGCATTGTCAGCAAGCGCAAACCTGCGTTTGCCGGGATCGATCCCTACAACAAATATGTGGACCGCAACGGTGACGACAATGTGATCGCCGTGGTTGACCAATAAAGGGGTACTTAGTGCGCTGGATCCTGCGACAGATCACAGCCGCCATATCCCATCAAACCCGAGCGGCCGGGGCTGATCTTTCAGGTCCCGTGGCTCCTTGGAGGCTACTGTTGATGGCAGCGTTCGTCCTGTTTGCCAGCTAACCTGTCTTCGGCATGTCTCGACCGGAACGAGCGCAGAAAGGCAAGCACGCGTGATTGATTGAGGTAAAGCTGCAGGCGGCCTGCTTCCCGACGATCCTGGGCACCTGAGCGGCCGGCTTTCAGGATGCCCCGAATCCGTTGAATGGCCCGCTATTAAGGCGTGTGCTGCCTGCACCGTCAGTTCGGCAAACGACGAAGGGGACAGATATGGCGCTTACTCAGCTTGAAGCGAGGGTGAGAGGCGAGCTCACCAAGAGTATTGCGGAGTTGGAGCACGCGCCCTCCATCGCAGAGCTTGCGTCTCGATCAGGTTGCTCGATCGGCGAATGCGAGGCCGCGTTGACTGCGCTCGGAAGAGCAAATGCATTGCTTTTACATCCCGGTACGACGCGTCCCTGGGTGGTGCATCCGTTCGCTCTGTCGCCCGGCTCATGTTGGGTAGAAATCGGTGAAAAGGGCTGGTGGGCCAACTGCTTGTATTGCGCTCTTGGCGTTGCCTCGGCGGTCGGAGGTGACGCGGATATTTTTACACGAATAGGCGGCGAACGTGAGTCAATCGAAGTGCAGATACGTGACGGTGAACTGATTGCGGATCATTTGCTCTTCCATCTCTCAACCCCGCCTCGCCTATGGTGGGATAACGTGATTCATGCCTGCGCGAGCTTCCAGCCCTTTCGAGCCGAAGACGATGTTGACAAATGGTGCCGCCGCCACGACTTGCCTAAGGGCGCAATTGTACCTCTGGAACGCATGTGGCTGTTCGCTCAGGACTGGTATGGCGACTACATCCGCAAACCCTGGCGTAAGCGATCAGCTGCAGAGGTGGCGGAGGTGTTCGAGCGGCATGACTTTACCTCGACTTTCTGGTCGTTGGAATGAAAGCATGGCGCCGCTTGTCAGTTATGCAAATACTGCGATCGGTCGCGCTGACCTGTCCCTGACGCCCGAACTACCGTCTCGATAATCCTATTAGTCCAATGCAACAATGAAAGCCGCGGGGCGGTAGTTCTCCAACCTCGCGCAGGTCCCGTTACGCTTCGTTACATTTCGTTTCGCGCGGTTCGTGATCCCGACAAGCCTTCTCGGCACAAGCGCCCTGTCCGGCGCGGTTCGCCGGCCTGCGTATGGAGACTTGCCCATGAAACGACCCCCGATCGCAATCCTCGCTTTGTGCGCCATGCTTGGCGGCGCGATCCTTTCGACCCCGGCGATGGCTGAGCGTCGCCACGGCCATATCGCCAAGGTTCGCGGCCCGTTCGGCGGCAGCGCGATCAGCCGGCGCCATGTCCGGCGCGACGGCGGCGATGTCAGCGTCCGGCGCTCGGTCCAGACCGCCGGCGGTTATGGCTATCGCCGTCAGCGCCAGGTCGATCGCGAGCCCGGCCGCAGCCAGATGGATCGCTCGTTCACCACCAATGGCGGGCGCGGATGGGACGACACGCGCCAACGCAGCTGGGGTGATGGCGCCTACTCGGCCAGCGCCAGCCGGCAATATCACAATGGCAAGAGCTCGAGCCGCAACGTGACCGCCACCAACAATGGCGACGGCACCGCGACCTACAACGCGACCCGCACGCGCATCGACGGCACGACCCGCACGCGCTCGGGCACTGTGCCTTATCCCGGCAACTGAAGCCCCCCCAAACTGGCAGCCGCGACCCGGCCTCCTCGTCGCGGCTGCGCCTTTTTGTCTCGGAGACCCTCATGATCCGCATATTTGCCCTGGCAGCGCTCGGCCTTTCCCTGGCGCTCCCCGCTTCCGCGCAATTCGGCCGCGCACGCGCAGGCGGCGACATCCTCGACAAGGCCGACGCTGACCGCGACGGCTATATCACGCGCGAGGAATATGCCGCGGCGCGCGCCGCCCAGTTCGACCGCATGGACCGCAACAAGGACGGCAGCGTCACACGTGCCGATTTCGGCCGTCTTGCGCGGTTCAAACCCGATGCGGTCGACCGGCTGATGTCGCTGCTGTCCGCCGCCGATGCAGACCAGGACGGACGCATCACGCGGGCCGAACTTGAAGCCGCGCCGATGCCAGTATTCGAGCGCGGCGACCGCGATGGGGACGGCCGACTCTCTCGCGACGAGGTCGAGGCGGTCAAGGCGCAGCGCAAGACGCGCCGCTGACGATCTCCCCGCGCATATCCAGTAAGGGGACATCCCCTCCATGCCGAACAACTTCCGTGCGCCGCACGACTCGCGCTGCGGAATCTGCGTTTCGCGACGTCACCGGTAAAGGAGTGGGTATGAACCGTTCAGCACTGACGATCGCCCTGGTCGCATCCGCGGCGGTTGCCACATCAGCGTTGGCGCGCTTCTCAGATGCTCCGTCGGCCGCCGCGCTCAAGGCGCACACCGTGTTCCTCGCGCATGATCTCCTCGAAGGTCGCGACACAGGTTCTCGCGGCTACGACATCGCCGCGCAATATGTCGCTTCGAATTTCCTCCAGGCCGGGCTTGAACCTGCTGGGACCGAGCAATGGCTTCAGCCCGTTCCGCTTCGCCGTCGCAGCCTCGAGGCGATTGCGTTCGACCTCAAGCTTGCGGACGAGACGATCGCACTGGCGAATGGCGATACCGTCGCAATCGATGCGAGCCCGCGATCGCGCGAGGAGCGACTCGACCTGCCGCTCGTGTTCGCCGGCTGGGGGATCACCGCTCCGGAACTCGGTTTCGACGACTATGCCGGTCTCGATGTGAGCGGGAAAGCGGTGGTGGTGATCGAAGGCGCGCCAGCGAGCATGGCGGGCGCGCTTCGCGCGCATTACAGCTGGGTTCAGCAGAAGGAGCGGATGGCGGCCGCCGCAGGCGCAGCTGCGATCGTCACCATCAAGAGCCCGGCCCGTGAGCGATTTTCGCCTTGGTCGCTCACGCGTCAGTTCCGGCCACTGCCCGCAGTCCACTGGCGCGCCAACGGCGCCGAACATATACCTGCGGTACAAGCGACGATTTCACTCTCCCCGCACATGGCTTCGCGGCTATTCGCCTCGGCGAACCTGGATCTGGCCCGGATCTACAACGAGGCGGACGCGAACCCGCCCAGAGGCTTTGCATTCAATGCGCGGATCGCGCTCGAGCGCCGGTCGCGACACGAGGATACGTCCTCGCCCAATGTCATCGGCCGCATCGCCGGCAGCGATCCGGCGCTGCGGAACGAGCATGTCGTCGTTCTTGCGCATCTCGACCATGTCGGCGTCGGCAAACCCGTCAATGGCGACAGCATCTACAATGGCGCGATCGACAACGCCGGCGGAGTCGCGGTCCTGCTCGAAGCAGCCCGACTACTAAGAGCGGCCAAGCCCAAGCGCTCAATCTTGTTTGTAGCCACGACCGGCGAGGAGAAAGGCCTGATCGGAGCGGACTACTTCGCAACCTTTCCGACCGTGGAGCGCAGCAGCATCGTGGCAGCGATCAGCGTCGACGGACTGATGGCCTGGCACGACTACACCGATATCGTCGCGCTTGGTGCCGATCACTCGACGCTCGGGGTCGCATCGGCGATCGCAGCGGCAGCCACGGGCGCCCGGCATGTGCCCGATCCGATCCCCGAACGCGGCAACCTGGCATTGAGCGACCAATACCCGTTTCTACGCCTTGGTATCCCCGTGCTGTTTCCGAACCCTGGTCCCCGCGACGCAAAGACCGGCCTCGCGGAACACCCGGCATGGACCGCATATGAGCAGAACAGCTACCACAAGCCATCGGACGAGGCTTCGCTGCCGATCCGCTGGGACGTCGCCGCGCGATGGGCGCGCTACATTACCTTGACCATCGAGAACGCCGCGAACGGTCCGAGGCCCGCCTGGTACGCCGGCGATCCGCTGGCAAAGGGCTTCGCGCCTGGGGCCAAGACCGTGCCGCGAAGGGGTGAGCGCTAAGCTCATCGAACTAAATGCAGTCCTGTCTATCCACCTTCGCTGTCCCGATCGTCATCCAAAGTCCCGCTACAATCCCGTGCGTGTATCGTACGCAAACGTCATGCCGCGCCTTTCGATGTGCTTCACCATATGCGGTGCAGCACATCGACGATCACACCGGTCGCGACCCGCATCAGCACGATATTGTTGTCGACGTAAATCCAGACATGTCCCCGCGGCGCTGGCCGAAGGCGATAGAAGCCCACATCGTGGACATGGTAGCGGCGAAGCGCCGGCGGCACGACGTGCCCAACGCGCCAAGGTCGGCCATAATAGGCTGGCGGTACCGGAACATAGCCGCGACCCGGAACGAAGAAATAGCCCCGGCGCACGCCGCGATAGCCAACAAACCATGGGTGGCCGCGCCACCAGCCGGGAGCGCGGCGATCCCAGTATGCCATCGCGATCACAGGCGGCGTGGCGTGCGCCGCTGGCCGATGCCAGTGCGCAGCCTTTGCGCTGCCGACGAGGGATATGGCGGCAGCTGACAGGGCGACTGCGCCGATGAGCGGGGGCACGATCCGAAATCCATGGGCTGCGGCAATCGGGGCAGACGGGTGCACCATGACCTTTTCTCCGTTGAACCAGCGTCAGGGACAGCTCGAGCAACGCCGACACGCTGCTCGACGTCTGGAAACTATGCGCGCCAGGTAAGTTCGCGGTGTCACGACGGTGACGAACGGCAACGAAGTGTAACAAGCGCCCGTTCGGCCTTGAAGCGCCGCCCCAACTAGGGTCACACGATCCCATGCCCGATGTCAGCCCGACGCCTGTCCGAAACTTCATCGCAGTCGTCGAGGATGACGTCGAAATCGCCGAGCTCGTCGGCGAACTGCTCGTCCGAGAGGGTTTCGAAGTAGCACTCTGCCACGATGCGGTGGAGCTTGACCGGGTCGTGGCACGACGGCGGGTCGATCTCGTGCTGCTCGACCTGATGCTGCCCGGAGAGGACGGCCTGTCGGTCTGCCGTCGGCTCCAGGCTGGGCCCGTGCCCGTCCCCGTGATCATGGTCACGGCCAAGGGCGACGACATCGATCGCATCCTCGGCCTCGAATTCGGCGCGGACGACTATCTCCCCAAGCCCTTCAATCCGCGCGAACTCGTGGCGCGCGTGCGCGCGGTCCTTCGGCGAACCCGCGATGCCCATCGCCCGCGAGCGGTATCGGGACGTCGGTACGCATTCGCCGGATGGGAGCTCGACGCCGGTTCACGCGAGCTCGTCGATCCGCAGGGCCATGCCATCGAGCTGACGGGAGGCGAGTTCGATCTGCTCGTTGCGCTACTCGACCATCCTCAGCGTGTGCTGACGCGCGATCAGCTGCTGGATTGGACGCGCGGACGAGACGCGGCGCCCTATGACCGGACGATCGACGTGCAGTTGAGCCGGTTGCGCCGCAAGCTCGAGGACGATCCGAAAGCCCCGACCATCATCAGGACGGTTCGCGGCGGCGGCTATCTCTTCGCGCCGCTCGTCCGGGTGAGCGGCTGATTCCATGCGGCGCTTCGCCAACAGTTTGTTGTTCCGGGTCGCAGCCCTGTTCTTCCTCGGCCTCGTCGCATTGCAGATCGCCATTCTCGCTGCGGTGATGTGGCCCGACGGGCGCCCCATGGTCCTTCGCCTCATCGACCCGCAGGACGTGCGCGAGATCGCCGAGGCGGTCGAGCACGCTTCTCCCGCAGAGCGGCCGCTTGTCGTTGCCGCCGCAAGCAATGGCTCGATCACCGCCGAGCTGCTGGACCGCTTTCCCGATGAGGTGACTGACGGCGACCTGCGGTCAGCGCCGCGCCTGGAGGCGAGGTTCCGTCGTTATGCCGCGGCATTGGGTGACCGGCCGCTCCGGCTGCAGGTGCGCGATGGCGGGTTCCTCGCCTCGATCGTGCTCGACGAGACGGGCCGTGGGCCGGTGCGGTTGCTCGTCGGACTCGAGGATGGCCATGTGCTGGCGGTTGAGCGAGCCCCGTTGGTTCTCCAAGTGCTTGCCTCGCGCTATTTTGCCGTCGCGCTCGTCGCCGCGGCGATCATCATGGCGCTTTTGGCCACTCTGCTCTGGCAAGTCGTGCGGCCGGTGCGCCAGCTGGTCAGCGCGACCGAAGCCTTCAGGGACGACGTCGCCGCACCTGACGCCGAGCTTGGCGGCGCGCTCGAAGTGCAGGCGCTCGCAGCGGCGTTCAATTCGATGAAGCAGCGGATCGGCGGTCTCGTTGGCGAGCGCACGCAGATGCTTGCCGCGATCGCGCACGACCTGCGCACCTGTCTGACGCGGCTGCGGCTCCGCGCCGATCATATTCCCGACCCTGGCCAGCGCGAGCGTGCGGTCCGCGACGTCGAGGAGATGGGCCAGCTGCTCGATGACATCCTGATGTTCGCGCGCGCCGAAGCGAAGCAGGGAGCTGGCGCCGACATCATCGATGCCAGGGCGGCGACCGCCGACTATGTCCGGATGCGCCGCGAGGCCGGCGACGATGTCGGGCTTGCGGCGGGGGATGAACCACTCCTTTGCCGTTGCGCACCGCTCGCCTTTCGGCGGATTCTCGCCAATCTGACCGACAACGCCATCCGCTACGGCACTCGAGCGCGCATCGCTCTCCGTCGGGAAGGTGAGGACGTGGTGATCGCGGTGACCGACAACGGGCCGGGTGTGCCTTCCGAACTCGTCTCACGGCTGACTGCGCCGTTTGAACGTATCGAGCCGTCCCGCGGCCGCCACAGCGGCGGCGTCGGCCTCGGTCTGTCGATTGTGAAGGCCTTGGCGACAAGCCATGGGGGTGCAATCGAGATCGAGAACCGCACGACGGGCGGCCTCCGCGTGCTGGTTCGATTGCCCGGTGGTTGAATTTGAATGGCCGGAGCTAGCGGGATTCCGCCGGCCTGAAAGCGTGAAGCGCACCACGGATCGTCGGAACATACACCGTCCCGTCCTGGTCGATCGTTGTTCCGACCGTGAAATACGGCTTTCCGGGGATCTGCTCGCGGTCGAGTTCGGCGCCGGTTCGAGTGTCGACCACAATGAGATCGGCGGTGCCTCTGCCGGTCTTGACGGTAGGGTAGGCAAGGTATCCGGCCGCCTGCGTGGCGACCCCGAAATTCTGAAGGCCGGGTTTGCGCCAGATGATCTCGCCGCGATCCCCGCGGTCGCGAATGGCCATGAGCGCAGCCCCTCGCCCGCCGGCAGGCAGGATCAGGCCCTCGGGGGACAATGAGACGCTTCCCCCGGCCTGGTATCCGATCGGCACCGACCACAAGGATTTGCCGGTCGCAGCGTCGAGCGCGTGCAGGCTCCCTTCATTGTCGGTTAGATACAGACGCTTGCCGTCCGCTGAAAGATCGGGGCTCGAAGCACTGCCACCGGGCAGCCCTTCATTCGTCCATTCCTCGATCAGGCCGGGACGCAGACCGCGTGTGATCCGCATTGCGCGAACCCCTGAACGGGCGGCGCTCGGCGCCCAGAAGGTGAAGTAGAAACGGCCTGACCGGATGTCCATGGCAGGCGTGTTCGCGCTCGGACATTCGGCAAGCCCGCGCATGCACGCGACCAGGCCATCCGCGGGATTGAATGACGGCGCGTTGACCATCGAATGCGGCGCGATGACCGCTTTCCCGGTGGAGCGGTCGAGCACATAGATCACGCCCACATGCGTGATGAAGAGCAAGTCTCCTGCTGGCGTGAACTGTGCCGAAAGCGGCACGCCGATGATTGCCTTTTGCCATCTCACGCGGCCGTGGCGGTCGAAGGCGCGCATCTTCGTACCGTCACCAAGGTAAAGATTGCCGGTGCTATCGATCAATGGCGAGGAGGCGACTGCCAGCCTGTCAAGCACGTCGCTACACCAGATCGACCTGCCCGTTGCCCGATCGAGCGCGTGAAGGCGGCAGCCCGCACCGCTGGTCGTGATGAACAGGCGACCGGTGCCGTCGCTTGTAGGCCCCAGGTTGATCATCCCGTCGAAGGTTCGCGACCAGGCCAGCGTCAGGTTGGCCGCGCCCTGCCCCGAGTGGTAGTCGCTGTTGCCGGCGTCGGCATGCACGGCCGGCCATCCAGCACCATAAGCGCCGGCTCCGCCCTTGTGACCCACTGGGTAAACAGAATTTGTGCAGGCGGTAAGGGACAGGATCGCCGCGACGACGGAGATACGAAGGATCTTCGGATCGAGTGCCATAGGGCGCGGGTAGCGGACTTGGTCGCCTGTTCTATGAACCTCGCGTAACGGATGGTAACAGGCCGCCGCACAAAATTGCGTCGCTATGACCGGCAAGCGAACTGGCGCTTCCACGCATTCTTGCCGGTGGGTCGCTGCCTGCACAAATGTCGGCTTTCGCGATCGCCAGCATCGAGACTGAATGGCCGGAATTAGAGCGCCTAGCCGTCAGCCAACTCGCAAATCGCTCAGCCCTGGAGATGCTGCCCTGAAGGCAGCCCCGATTGCGAGGAAACAAGCGACAGGCCGTTCACAGGTGAATCCTGAGCCATCCGGGACAGTGCCATGATTTGCGCCAGCCGCGGCGTCAGAGCAGCGGTGAGCATCATCTCCCCGCCTTCGTCGGCCGCCTTGGGGCCGAAGTCGCGCAGCAAGTGTTGTCGAACCACCTCTGCAACGTCGTCGTCGTGCACGAACTCGGGCCGTTGCATTAAGTTCGCAGCATGCGCCTCATCGGCGGCTCGATGTCCCGAGAGGTCCGCAACGCGCTCGAAGATGATCGAATAGGCGGAGGGTATGCGCAGAGAGCTGCTGGCGGCGATCAAGATCCCGTCCATCAAGACAATCTTGGGCATGGGCACGACGTTCAAGATGAGAAATGAGGGTACTTGGCGCACGCTGTCGCTCGCGATGGCGAACACTTGACCTTCCACGGGGGACATCGACCCTCCGTAGCGAATGCCATCTGCGCCGAGCTCGAAGTGCAACTCATCGTCCTCAATGCGGATAATCCCGTGTTGCTGGCAGAAGCACCCGGGTTGGAACACGGAGGCATGCGTGGTGCGCCAGAAGCCCTCATAGGCGGTCAAGTCCGCATCCACCGCGTTGCGCACCATCTCTCGCAGCGCTCTGGAAAGCCCCGTACCGTGTCTTGCCTTGGCCTCGGCAACGGCAGCCACGCCAAACAGCGTCGCGAACTCGGGCAAGCTGCGATCCCAGTCCAGCAGCGTCAGGCCGGGCCGCTTCTTCGCCAGGAAATGAGTCAGCCGCTCCAGATTATGGGCGGACGGCCGCACGCTGCCCGATGCCCATCGTCCGACCAGCGACTTATCGACACCCATTTCCGAGGCCAATCTGCCGCGGCTCATCGAAAGAGCCTTTAGCGCCAGCGTAAGCCGTTGTGCGAAGTCGTCAGACATCTGTCTCGCACTCGACGATCATGAAAGGCAGGAGTTGGACTTTGAGCAAAAGGCTAGTGTCCCTTGCGCCTGAGTTGGCGGGTGGTTGCGACCTCGGCCAATGGCCTCCGCAACTCTTGGAGCCGACTCGGCGACCCCGACGCAAGCATCCCGCCGATTACCGCGAAGAATGTATCACTGCGTGCAAGGAACGTATCGCCTGTGCAACAGGAAGGGACCAGCGCATGCGGAGTTGCATGCATCGTCCGGATCCTCAGTTCGTCACGAAAGCAAGCTGACTCCTGCTTTTGTCGCATCGCAAAATGGCCGAGCAGGCCCGAGACCGCATGAGAATGGTGCCGGAAGTCGTGCAACGGTTGCATGGAAACCGCGTCGTTCGGTGACGGTCGGTGCAACTCTACATGGAACGGCGATTGCCTAAACATGAGCCGCGTCCGCCGTAGCGCCGTGTTCGTGGCAATTTCGAACCTGATCGCGCCGGGGCGGCGCCCCCCATCAGGAACGAAAGATCACCATTATGGCTTCGCTGCTTTCTCATTCGCTTGCCCCTGTATCGCGCCGCCGGCGCGCTTCGACTTTGCATCGCACTGTGTCCGGCCTCGCGCTGATGGTCGGCTCGATGAGCCTCGTGGGCCTGGCTTCTCCCGCCAAGGCCCAGTGCGTCGAGAACCCGGCGAATGTTTTCACCTGCTCGGGATCGCTGGACTCGACCCAGACGATAAATCGACCGACCGTTTCGATCACGACCACACCCGGCTTCACGGTCGACACCATCTCGAACGGCGGCGGACCCAGCTTCGAGGTGAACGGCCAGGATACGGTCAGCTACATCGACATCGAGGGGTCGCGTCTGGCCGGCGGCGGCGCCTATTTCACCTCCGGCACCGGCGACCTCACCATCGTGTCGAACGGTGAGATCGATTCCGATCTCGGATTGCAGGGCCTGGGCCTCGCGACCTTGAATGGCGGCGACATCAACGTCACCTGGAATGGCCATATCAACAACTCGAGTGGCGAGGGCGTTCGCGTCACCGGCACGGGCGACGTCAACCTGTTGCTCTCGTCGGTCTATGCGCAGGATGGCGGGATCGAGATCAACCAGGACGGTCCGGGCGGCGTGAGCCTGATCGCGACGGGCGATGTGACCAGCGTCAGCGCCCGGGGCGTGGTGGTCAACACCGGCCTGGCTTCCACCGGCGATATCTCGCTGGATCTGAAAAGCGTCACTGCCTCCGGCCGCGGCGTCAACGTCATCAATCGCGGCTCCGGGGCCACCTTCATCCGCGCGACGGGCCCGATCTCGGGTGTCCTCGGCATTCGGGCGACGAACGACGTGGGCTCTGGCGAGATGTTCGTCGACGTCGCCGACATCAGCGGCGTCGATGCCGCCTTCTTCGGCAACAATTACGGCGTGTCCGACACTTTCATCCGGACCCGCGACGTGTTCTCGGAAAGCACGGGCTTGCAGATGAGCAATGACGTGACGGCCGGGAATCTCACGATTATCACCCGCGACGTCGTGACGGGCAGCACCGGCATCTCGGCCGTGAACCAGGGTACAGGCGCCACCTCCGTGACGGTACAAGGCAGCGTGACCACCGAAAGCGGGGGTGGCGTATATGCCTTCAACGATGTCCAGGCGCAGAACCTTTCGGTTTGGACCCAAGGCGTTCAGACGGGCACCGGCAGCGGCATCGGCGTCTCGCAGGAGGGAAGCGGTTCCGCCTATGTCCGCGCCGACGGAACGATCGTCAGCCAAGGCGGTACGGGAATCCGCGTCAATACCGGCGTTCAAGCTGCCAGCGTGACCGTTGCGGCGGCGCAGGACGTTTTCGGTGAAGATTGGGGTGTGCTTGTCGATCATTCCGGCTCTGGCGGAGTCGCTGTCGTTGCCGCCGGCGATATTGTCGGCGAACTGGAGGATGGCGTTTGGGTGAACGCCGGCCCCGCGTCCGGATACGTCACGTTGGATCTGCAGGCGGTTTCTGGCGGCGACTACGGAATCCGGGTCGATAACGCCGGCCTTGGAGGAACCGTCATCCGCGCTGCGGGTCCCATCCTTTCGAACGAGATCGGCATTCGTGCCGAGAACGAAGCCAGCTCGGGCGAATTGCTCATCGATGTCGCCGATGTGTCGGGCATGGATGCGGCGATCGTCGCGATCAACAACGGCGGCTCCAACACCTTCATCCGGACGGGCGATCTGGTTTCCGAAGGCACGGCCCTGAGCGTGGACAATGGCGCGTCCGCGGGCGGCCTGACGGTCTTCACCGGCAATGTTCAGGCCAATGGGGCGGGCATCAGCGTCGACAATGGAGGGACTGGCGAGACCCAGGTAATCGCCGAAGGCGTTGTGGCCGCGGTTCAGGGCGATGGCGTCAGCGTCTCGAACAGCCAGCTCGGCCAGAGCCTGCGCATCGATGTCGATACGGTGATGGCCGGCGACAACGGCGTGTCGGCGAGCCATACCGGGACCGGCGTCGTCACGGTCAACACGTCGGCCTCGGTGATCGGTACCGGCGGGGATGGCGTCCGTGTCCATGCGGGCGCTCAGGGGACCGGCGTGACGGTGACCGCTTCAGCGGTGACCGGCGGCCAGAACGGCATTGCGGTAAACAACTTCGGCGGCGGCGACACCGTCGTCCGTTCGACTGGCTGGGTGGTCGGCAATCAGCAGGACGGTGTCGCCGTCAACAACGGCCAGGACGCCGGCGACCTCGTCATCGAAGCCATGCACGCCGTGGGTGCCGCAAACGGAATCTCCGCCCTGAACCAGGGCACGGGTCTGACCAGCATCACCACGCACGGGCTGGCCCAGGGTGCCGACGCGGGCATCAACGTCTCGTCCCTCACCGGCGGCGACATCGTCATCGGCAACTTCGGCAGCATCCGCGGCGATCAGGATCTGCCGACCGCCCGGGCGGTGCGGGCTTCGGGCGGAGCGATCACGTTCGAGAACGCCGGCGTCCTGCTTGGGACGGTCGAGCTCTGGGGTGACAGCGTTCTGCTGCGCAACGCCGACGTCTGGAACAGCAGCAACGGCGAGAGCCTGTTCTCTGGCGCCGACGACCAAGTGACGAATCTCGCGGGCGGCCTGATCTTCGCGGCGGGCGACGCGTTCACGGGGGAAACCACACGCTGGACCGGGCTCGAGCGTTTCGACAACGGGGGCTCCCTCTGGTTGATCGACGGCGGCGCCGGCGACACGCTGCTGACCCCGGCGGCCTCGGTGTTCCGGGCGGGCTCGACCCTTGGTATCGATTTCGGCGGCGTGGCTTCCGACGTCTTCCGCACCGAAGGGACGCTGGAGATCCAGACCGGCTCCAAACTGGCGCTCAACCAAGTCGGCGCGTTGACGCTTCACCATCGCTATGTGGTCGCCGAGGCAGAACAGGGCGTGACTGGCCGCTTTGACTTCGACGACGTCTATCTGACCGCCTTCGCGGGCCTGCGCGACGGCTACACGGCGACCCAGGCCTATGTGGAGTTCGGCCAGCTGCGGGCGCTCGCTGAGGCGGGGCTGACGCCGAACCAGAAGGCCGCCGCCGGCGGCGCAGACAGCCTCCCGACCGGCAATCCCCTCAAGGACGCCCTGTTGCTGCTGCCGTCGGATGAGGTCGCTCGCGACGCGTTCGATCAACTGTCCGGAGAGGTCCATGCGACCGTCCGCACGGCGTTGGTGGAGGACAGCCGCTTTCCGCGCGACGCGGTGCTGGACCGGTTGGCCGACGCGGACGGATCGGGTTCGATCTGGACTCGCGCGTTCGAAGGCGGTGGCGTCAGCGATGGAAACTCCAATGCCGCTCGCGGCGACCGCGACGGGCGCGGCATGATGGTGGGTCTGGACCGCTCGGTCGGCGGAACGGCGACCATAGGCGCTGCCATAGGCGTGCTGAAGTCCGAAGTCCGGATCGACCGGCGCGCCAGCAGAGGCGAAGTCGAGAGCATCCACGGCGTGGTCTATGGAGGCGTGAATCTGGGCGCCTGGCGGATTTCAGCCGGGCTGGGTTACGCCCGGACCGTGACGGAGACCAAGCGTTCGATCGCCTTCCCGGGGATCCAGGACACGGTCGAGGCGAAGTATGACGGGTCGGTGCTGCAAGGCTTCCTCGAAGCCGGTTACCGTGTATCCGTGAGCGGCGGCTGGGTCGAACCCTTCGCCAGCGTTGCGGCGGTCCGCGCCCAGAGCGACGCCTTCGTCGAGAAGGGCGGGGATGCCGCCCTGTCCGGCGAACGGATCAACGAGGACGCGGTGATCTCGACTTTGGGTCTGCGGTTCGAGACCAGCCTGAGCGGCCCCTTCTCGGTACGCGGCATGGCGGGCTGGCAGCGGAACTGGGGCGATATCGATCCGGTCGGCCGGCACCGGTTCGACGGCGGCGACGTCTTTGAAGTCCTGGGCGCCGCACAGTCGGAGCACGCTGCGGTGGCCCGCCTCGAGACGCGCTGGCGGCTGTCGCCCCGCATCGGGTTCGGCTTGGGCTATGGCGGCGTCCTCGGCGACGGCGGCGTAGACCATGCGGTCACCGGGGTTTTCAGGGTCGCCTTCTGACGGCCCGACTCCGGCGGTCGGGTCCTCGTTCCTGAGCCCGACCGAGCCCTCCGGGCGGGTGTGCACCGTCCGGAGGGCTTGATGCGGCTACGATATCGTTGGCTGGTCTTGAGACAGAGCGTTAGAGTTCGGCGCGCCGTCCGGCCTTCGGCTGGATCAGCGAAGGGAGGCGAGGCTATGACGGACGTTGATCCAACGGGGCTCTCAATCCCGCACAGCCTGTTCGACAGCGCCGAAATCGGAAACCAGTCCGCTCTGGCGATCTGGAAAGACAGCATGGATGCGCTCTACGACGTCCGCCTGTGCGTCGACCACACCGCCTTTCAGGCTCGCGCCGAAGCCTTCCACTTCGGCGAGGTGGTCCTCACCGCCTATCGCTGTCTTGCGCAAACTTTCGATCGATCCCGTGCCCGGATCGGGCGGGACGGGGTGGACCACTACACGCTCCAGTTCTGCCTCTCCGGCAGGCACGGCCGTCGCGAGGGGATGGGAGGCGGGGAGGCCGGGCCGGGCGACTTGCTTATCGCAGACCTCGCCCAGCCCCATGCGACCGCCACAAGCGACTTCGACAGCCTCAACCTGACCGTTCCGCGTCGGTTGCTCGCGCCGCTTCTAAGAGCTCCAGACGAACAGAATCTTCGACTCATCTCCGGCTCGGCACCTCTGGTCGCGCTGTTCCGCAATCACCTGATTGCCCTGTTCGCCGCCGCCCCAACCATGAGCGTCAAGGAAGCAGATTTGATCGTCTTCCCGACACTCGCTTTGGCGGCGGCGGTCCTCAATGCCGAAGCGCCCGAGAACAGCTCCCGGCTCGTGGATCCTATCCTGACCGCGCGGATCCATCGTTTAATATCCGATCAGGCGGCGAACCTGGAACTCAGCGCCGAAGATGTCGCTGAGCGCTTCGGGATATCGCGCCGCAAGCTCTACTACCTCATGGAACCACACGGCGGCTTTGCGTCCTGCCTACGCGAACGCCGACTCCACCTTGCCCATGTGATGCTGCGGGATCCCATGCAACAGGGAAAGAGCATCGCTGAGATCGCGCAAAGCTGCGGATTCTCTTGGCGTACCAATTTCGCGCGAACTTTCCGGTCGCACTTCGGAATCAGTCCTCGGGAAGCGCGGGCGCTGGCGAGCCAGTATGCACCGCCGCCCGCAGGGGATCTGGCAAAACGCCATATGTGGGAATGGATTCAAATGTTGCGCTGAAGGGAGCGATGCTCTGACGGGAATTCTCGCCAGCCTTTGATGCATGGACGGACCCCGCTGCACATCCGCATCCACCCAATCGCAATGACAACCGGTGCGGCACAGGAAGCGGGTCGTTCGTCGCTAACGGCTCGCCAAGCGGTAAGCGCGGGGCGTAACGCCGAACCGACGACCGAATAACGCGGTGAAGTGCGAGGGCGTCGAAAAGCCCAAGTCATAGGCGAGTTCTGCTACGGTAATGTCGCTCGCCAGCAAGCGCCGCGCCGCAAGGTGAAGGCGGTGCGTGCGCACATAGTCGCCATAGGCCACGCCGAGAGTCTGCTTGAATTGCCGGCTGAAATAGGCGGGTGACAAATGGCATAGCTGCGCCGCTTCCTCGAGGGGGGCCGGGTGGGCGGGATCGCGGCGAAGCCGATCGAGCGCCGGGCGGAGACGGTCCACGCCTGTCTCGCGCCGCGGCGTCGGTTCTCCTTCGATCACCGGCGATTGCACGATCGCCGTCACGAGTACGTCGATCAACGACGATGCCAACGCATCGGCGGGGCCGAGATCGGCCAGCCAGTCGGCGATACCGGCTATCCTTTCACCCAGAATGCCGTCCGGCCGCGTGCAGAAGGAATGTGCAAGCCGCTCGAATCCCGGCTGCCGTCCCAGCGCTTCGGCGCTGATCGCGTCGATCTGGACGAGCACCCAGTCCTTCGGGCCGGCATCGAGCGTGAAATCGTGGACTTCCATCGATGGCGCATAGACGATCGAGCCGGGCGACAGCGGATAGCGGCGACCGCTGGTGATGAAGCTTCCGGCCACCTCATGAAAGACCACGAACTCGCAGACGTCGTGAACGTGCGGGAACGGCTCGGTTGCAGGCGCGTGAGCGGGATGCCGAATGCGCTCGGCGCGCAAGGTTGCGCCTGGCGGCAATATGACGGGCTCGCAAATCGGACGGATGGACATGGGTGCGCGGGTCCCATCTCTTCGGTCTTCACCGGTCGGCATGCATGTAAGCTCAGGGGGTGCCGAGAATGCGAACCTCGTAGGGCGCGAGCGTAACGTCGGCCGGATCGGTTGCCTTGCTCCGGTCCATGAGGTCGCGCCAGGCGCCACCCAGCGCGGGCAGCGCGACCCGCGTGATGTTGGCGCTCGTGTTGGCCAGAACCAGCGCGCGCGCGTTTCCTTGCTCACGCAGGAAGCACAATGCCGGCGAAGCATCGTCGCACAGGATCCGCTGCGTGCCCTGGCGCAGCTCGGCCCGAGTTGCTCGAAGTGCGAGCAGCCTGTGATAGAAGTCATACAGCGCATCGGGCTGCCCGCGCTGTTCCTGAAGCGAGATTCCGTCGCCGCTGCGGTTGTAGCGATTGATCCAGGACGGCCGTTCGCCCTTGTACCAGATGGCAGATCCCGGAGCGGAGAGATCGCTGTCCCATCGGAACGCCTCGCGGAGCGGAATGTGCGCCGCATCGGAGCGAGCGGTTTCGTCCACCCGTCCACGCATCCCCAGCTCCTGCCCGTAATAGACGAGGGGGGTTCCGCGAAGAAGCAGCGTGAGCGCCGCACCGACCCGCGCCTTGCGCGGATCGTCGCCGACCTCGGACATGAAGCGATCGGTATCGTGGTTCTCCAGGAACAATATCTGTCCCTTGGCGGCGGGAGTCACCAAGTCCATCGTGCGGATCGCCTTCAGGACCGCGGGCTTGTCGAGCTTGGTCAGCGCGCCGCGCAGCGGGAATGCGAAGGCAAGATCGGCATTGCCGCGTTTGAGCCAGTCGTCGCCATAGCCCCAGTCGGCCTGTTCCGCGATGATGCGGGCGGAAGGGTTGCGGGCCTTTACCGCGCGAAAGATGGGAGTCCAGAAATCGGCGAACAAATTGGTCAGGCGACCCTTGTTGTCGAGGTCGTCCATCATGTGATCGATGCGAAAGCCATCGACACCATCGCGCAGAGACCCGTCCCCACGGGGGTCGATCCAGTGGAGGAACAGCTTCTCGAAATAGCGTTTCACCGCGGGCGTGCGCATGTCGACCATCGAGATGCCGATCCACTTGCCGTCATAGCCCGGCCAGGCGGGCTGCTTCAGGAACGGTTGTGGTTCCTCGTTCGTCCTGGGCCGGTCGTACAGGATGTGGCGGCTGAACGGGGACCCGGGCTTCCCGCGAGATTCGCTCAACCAGGGGTGGCCTTCGGCCACATACTGGATTTCCTGATCGAGATAGATTTTGAGGCCGTGAGCGCGGGCGGCGCGGACAAAGGCGAAATAGTCCTGCATCGTCCCATAGGCGGGATCGATGCCCTCGAAGTCGGTCGCGAAATAATTGTGATAGTAAGGCGATGGCTGAAGCGGCGTCAGCATCAGCGAGGTAACGCCCAACGATTTCAGATAGCCGAGCTTCTCCGTAATCCCCTTGAGATCGCCGATGCGGTCACCGTTGCCGTCGCGGAAGCTGCGCACGAAGATGTGATAGATCACTTCGTCACGCATCGCCCCGGCCGTCAACGCCGGCCGGTCCGACGTTCTGACCTCGACCGGAGACGCGACGGCCGGCGTCAGGGCAGCAAGGGCAAGCGAAGCCAGGATCGTCATGTAACAGGTCTCCTGTCGGGATTGGCAAGTACGGCGCCAAAGAAGCGCAGGCTCTCCGCGAGTTCGCGCCGCCAGTAGCTCCACTCGTGGCCGCCGGGGCGTTCGGCATAGCCATGTCCGATCCCTGCGGCGCTCAGCGCGTCATGCAGCTCACGATTGGCGTCGAGATAGGCGTCCTCGACACCGCAATCGAAGCGGAACGGCGGCAATGCGCCGCGGGCGTCGCGCAACGCAGAAAGGACGCACCGATCGGCCGGCGCATTGCTCCAGCGCGCGCGGGACTCGACGATGAGCTCGTCGAGCTGCTCGATCCGGGTGAGCGCGGAATGCGCCGATGCAGCGGTTATTCGCGCGGGATGCTTTCCGGCAAACCGAAGTGCCGCGAACCCGCCCATGCTTAGCCCGCAGACAAGCAGAGGCGACGGGCCGGTCCCGTAGGCCAGCCGCGCGGCGGCGGGCGCTTCCTCCAGCGCCCAGGTCTCGAAGTCCTGCGCGCGATGCGCGACATAGCCCGACCCGTCGCCCCACAGTCCGTCCGAGGGCATGCAGAGAATCACCGGCGGCAACAGGCGTTCGGCGACCAAGACTTCGGCGGTCCGGTGTGCGGCGCCCTTGGCCGCCCACGCCCAATGCGATCCATAGACGCCATGCAGCAGCAGGATCACCGGCGACTCCGCCGTGATCCCCGCGGTCGCGTAAAGCGTGAGATCGGCGCGCTGACCCAGTGCTGCGCTCTTCACCGTCATGAAGCGCAATCCGTCAAGTGGGATCGCAGGATCCGAAAGCTCGGTGGTGCGGAACATGGTCAGTCGATCCGCACCACGCCCTTGGCGCTGGTTCCGGCAAGCATGTCTTCAAACGCGCGGCCAAGGTCGGCCAGGGGATAATGGTGCGTGATGAGCGAAGCCACTTCCAGCGAACCCTGTTCGATCCAGTCGAACAGCCGGGGGAAATCGCGTGACGGCATGCAGCCGCCATAGAGCGGCGTCAGGTAACGTTTGTTCCAGAAGAAGTCCGGCATCGCCACCGCCACTTCGCCATGCGCGCCGCTCACCTGAAGCGCGTTACCGCCGTTGCGCACGAGCAGCAGAGGCAGAAATGCGAGCGCGGCGACCCCGGTGGCTTCGAAGGCATGATCGACCCCTCGCCCATCGCTGAGCGACTTGATCTCGGCGATCAACGCGGCGTGGCCCGCGTCGTCGGGCGACGCCAGGACCGTATGCGTGGCGCCGAGCGCGCGCGCCCGCTCGAGACTCGCCGGCCGGCGGTCGACCGCGATGATCGTCGTCGCTCCGGCCAGTCTGGCACCCTGGATGACATTCAGGCCGACGCCGCCCAGACCGACCACCGCAACGCTGTCGCCGGTCTGCACGGCCGCGACATTTATTGCCGACCCGACCCCGGTCATCACCGCGCATCCGAGAACGCACGCCTGGCTGGCCGGCAGCGAGGGGGGTAGCGGCGTAACCGCCTCAGCCCGGACCAACGTGTACCGCGCGAAGGTGCCGAGATGAAAGGCGCGTTCCACGCTTCGGCCTTTCCAACGGGTGTGGCCGGCATGTGCGCGGCTCGTTCCCAGCCGCGCGGGCTCGATCTCATGGGTTCGCTCGCACAGCGCCTCCTGACCGCGCGAACACTGGAAACACGTGCCGCACGGGATGGCCCAATTGAGCAGAACCGGCTGCCCGATCGAAAGATGCGTAACCCCCTCGCCGATCGCCTCGACTTCGCCAGCCCCTTCATGGCCGATCACGAGCGGTCCCGGCCAGCGGAGCGAGGCATGATCGGTGTGGCACACCCCCGCCGCGCGGAGCCGCACGCGAACCTCGCCGGGGCCTGGCGCCGCCACGCTGATCTCGTCGATCACGAAGCCGCCCTCGCCGTCGGCAATCGCCGCCGGCCCGGTTACGGACCCCGCAACCGGCCCACCGGTCATGCCGCCCGCTTCTCGAAGAGCACCGGATTCTTGGGCGTGTCGATGACCTCGCCGATTTTCGCGCCGGGGCACCAGCGCGCCCAGTCGGCTTCCTGCATCGCGTTCTCGGGCGCCTTCAGGCGAATGTCGCGATCCATGTAGATCATCGTCATCACCGAACGCGGACGATCGGACCGGTTCGGCCCCGCGCGGTGGAACGTCCAGCCGAGGTGAAAGCTCACCTCGCCCAGATCGAACGGCCCGTCGATCACGGGGAAGCCATGTCGTTGCATGTCGGCGGTGATCATCCGCTCGCTTTCGTCCGAGATGCCCAGATCGCGCCCGAACTCGACCGACTGGCTGCCTTCGAAGAAGGCGAGCGGCCCCATATCCTGCGGCACCGCCTGAAGGGGAATCCACGCCGTTACCGTGCGGTCGCTGTCGAGTGGCCAGTAATATTGGTCGGCATGGGCCGGCGTGATGCCGCCGCCAGGCTCCTTGTAGAGCGATTGATCATGGTAGAGACGGACCCCGTCGACCCCGAGCAGCGCGGCCGCGATCCCGGCGATGCGGCGGCCGAATACGAATTCGCGCACCGTATCGTTCTCTTCCCACAAGTTCATGACTTGCAGGAATGCCTTGTCATAGGTCGTCCGCTCGTCGAGCGGCAGCGTCTGCGTGTTGAGCGCGATCGTCAGCCGCGTGATCTCTTCGCCATAATGCCGGAGCGTTTCGGCGGAGAGCACATCCTTCAGGCGGATGAAGCCATCGCGGTTGAACTGCGCGATTTGCGCTGCCGTGACGGGGTAGTGGGTATCCAGGTCGTTGGTCATCATGCGCACTCGTTGATCACTGCGAATAATGGAGAATAGCATGGGGCAGGTGTCGTGCGGTGCGCATCGCTGTCGTGAAGCTGGTCAAAAACTGTCGGATTCATGTTGATCGATCGATCAGCGCCCACAAGGTTGGCCGACGGCTCGCCCAACCTTCCCCGCGCTCGATCGCGGGAAAAGTGTGGCGGCCGGACCATCTCAGAACTTCAACGTCGCGCCGGCGTAGACGACCCGGCCGAAGCGCTGGAGCGTGCCCGTCTGCGCTTCGCGTCCAAAGAAGGAGCGGGTCGGCGCGTCCGTGAGGTTGTTGCCCTGCACGTAGAGGGTCAGCCCGTTCAGCGGGCTTCCCGGCTGGAACGCGTAGGACATCTGCGCATCGACGACGGTCTCGGGCGCGTTGCCGGTGATCTGTTCGTTCAACCCGAATTGCGGTGCGACGAAGCCCGAACGATAGCGCACGCCAACGCGCGTCGCGAACCCGCCCTTGTCGTAGAAGATCGTCGGATTGACGACGTGCCGCGACAGGCCCGGCAAGGGGATTGTAACCGCCTGACCCGAAAGGCCGCTTCGGATGTTCAGGCTGCTTTCCGTGTACGCATAGTTCACGATGACGCCCAGTCCGTCGAACGGTGCCGGAAGCGAGCGGAAGCTCCGGCTGAACTGAACCTCGGCACCGCGGATATTGCCGCCCTTGCCGTTGATCGGCGCGAATAGCGGACCGGTGTCGAGAATGGTCGATCCCGGCGGCGCGTTCGACGGCAAGGGCGGGAAGATCAGGCCGGCGGCGCGGTAGTCGAATTCGTCGATGGTGCCGCCGAGGATGAAGCTCTCGAGGTCCTTGTAGAACACGCCGACGGTGAAGATGCCGCTCGTTCCGAAATAATGCTCGTAACCGAAATCGAACTGCTTCGCGAGAAACGGCCTGAGCCTCGGGTTTCCGCCGCTGCCGCTCGGCTTGTATACGCCGTTGCCGATCGGGTTGATGCCGACGGAGATGGAGTTGCGCAACTCAAAGAAGCGCGGGCGTGACATTTGCCTCGAGAAACTGAGGCGCAGCCTGTCATGGTCGCTGAGGTCGAGGATGAAGTTCGCCGAAGGCAGCAGCTCGGTATAGCTGCCGCCGATCGTGGATTCGTAGCGCGCGCCGGTCGCGCTCGTCGGATCGGTCAGCGACGAGGTCGATTGCTGATCGGTATGAACCACCCGCAGGCCGATATTGCCCTTGAAATTGAGCCCGCCGGCAATCGTGTTGAAGTTGATCTGCCCGAACCCCGCCCAGACCTCTTCACGGATCCGGAAACTCTGGTCGTAGGTGAAGCCAAGGAATGGATAATCCTGGCGTGCCTCGCGATTGGGTCCGACATATTTGTCGAGGATCGCGTCGATATCCACCGCCAGGAAATCGGGGAATCCGGCATCGGCATAATCGCCCTTGAAGCCGGCGACCTTGTACAGGTCCGACGTGAGCGCAACCGGGCTGGCGATGCCGAAGGAATTGAACGTCGTGACGGTGCGTTGCGCCGTTCGCGTCGAGTAACGGGCGCCGACCTGGATGGATTCCAGGAAGGAGCCGTTGAACTTGTAGGTCAGGTCGCCGGCATAGGCGGTGAGTTCGTCATCGTCCTCCTGCGGAACGATGTAGAAGCCCTGGAAGCGGTTCGTCTCCGGGTTGGTGAAGTCATAGTTGAACTTGACCGTGGGCAGTTTGAGCCCGTTGAGCTGGTAGTCGAGCTGAAGCGCCCCCGGAACGGCGTTCGCCCGGGTGAAGGTCGCACCCGTCTGAACATAGCTGTTCACGTTGATGCCCGAATTCACGAAATAGCTGTTCGCGCTGGAATAGCTGGCATCGAGATTGAGCGTCAGGCGATCGCCAAAGTCCTGCTGGAAGTTCCCGGCGATCGTATACAGCCGATCGCGGTCGCTTTCGTCCTGGTTGATCGATTCGAAATCGATCCCGTTGCCGCTGACGAAGCGCCCGCCGGTGATCGCGTCCCCATCGCTGACCGGGTTGATCAGCGTGCCCCTGGCGGTATTGCCGTTCTGCTCGCCGCCGAACCGCACGCCGCGGCGGCGAACATCCGACTTGAAGCGCGAATAATAGCCGTCGATCTGGAAACGGGTGCTGGGTGACGGCTCGAACTGGATGACCGCCAGCGCGCCGTCGCGCGTCTCCGTGCCGCCGAACTGAGTGGCTTCGAAGCCGTAGCCGATCGAATCGCGCACGCCGTTGTTGTTGAGGTCGAGCGCGTTGCCCCCGCCATTGGTGCCGGTGCGGGTATAGTCGTAGCCGACGAAACGCGTCGCGACATTGGGCTGAACGAGCCGGGCATAACCGAGCGCGATGCCGAGCGTGTCGTTCAGCAGCTTGGCCTGGATCCCGCCCGATACGCGATAGCCGAACTCGTCGGCATCGGGGCTCTGGCTCGCCCGGTCGTTATAGCTGGCGCGCAGGTTCAACGACGCCGAGAAATTCTTCTTGTTGTCTAGCGGCCGCGCGGTCCTCAACTCGACCTTGCCCGCGATGCCGCCTTCGATCTGGGACGCCATCGGCGACTTGAAGACCGCCGCCTGGGAGAGCAGCTCGGAGGGATACTGGTCGAATTCGATCGTGCGCAGGCCGCTGGTCGAAACCTGCTCGCGGCCGTTCAGCGTCGCGGAGACCAGGTCCTGGCTGAGGCCGCGGATGTTGATCGCGCTCGCCTGGCCGCCGGTGCGTTGCGCGGCGACGCCGGGCAGGCGGGCGATCGCCTCGGCGATCGAGACGTCGGGCAGGCCGGCGATGTCCTCGGCGGAAACGACGTCGACGATGATCGGCGCATCGCGCTTGGCGCTGATCGAATTCTCCACGCTGGCCCTGAAGCCGGTGACGACCACCTCCGACGCCTCATTCGGCTCGGCCTGTGCCGGGCCGGCCGGTGCGTTGCCGGTTTGCGCCGCCGCCCCCGTGGAGAGGGAGAGCATCAATGCGGCACCCGCCGAACCCAGCAGGAGTCCGTTGCGACGCTGACGTGCAAATTCTTTCATCTCGATCCTCCCCCGAAGCGCCGGGACAATTCCCCGATGCGCTGCATGGCAATCGTGTCGCTGCCGTAGGTCACGAAGATGCAAGAAAATGACGTGAATGCAAGCCGAATCGCATCCTTAGCCAGGGATACCATTCGCTGCACAGACAAATCACCTAGAAATATCGTTTGATGGTAATGACATATTGCGACATCCCGCAGGCAGGCTTGTCGAGAACGAAAGCCTGAAAAATGTAAATACTTGCAAGATTGCGTTTTGCCGATACGACTCGCCGGCGTTCGGAGAGGTTAGGAGCGAGAATGAATATCCTGGGGCGAGTTTCCGCCGGCGCGGATGCGTGCGCTGACGCAGAATGGTGGCGCGGCGCAGTGATCTACCAGATCTACCCGCGAAGCTTCGCCGATTCGAACCGCGACGGCGTAGGCGACCTGGCGGGGATCATCGCCAATCTCGACCATGTCGCCAGCCTGGGCGTGGACGGAATCTGGCTATCGCCCTTCTTCCAGTCGCCGATGAAGGACTTCGGATACGACGTGTCCGATTACTGCGCCGTCGACCCGATCTTCGGCTCCATCGACGATTTCGACGCGCTGGTCGCCCGCGCCCACGCGCTTGGGCTGAAGGTGGTGATCGACCAGGTCTATTCGCATACCTCGGACGAGCATCCCTGGTTCACCGACAGCCGCTCCGCGCGGGGGGCGGCGAAAAGCGACTGGTACATATGGGCCGACGCCCGCCCGGACGGCACCCCGCCCAACAACTGGCAATCGGTGTTCGGCGGACCTGCCTGGACCTGGGACGCGCGCCGTCGCCAATATTATCTGCACAATTTCCTGCCGGGCCAGCCGCAGCTGAACGGCCACAATCCCGCGGTGCAGGATGCATTGCTGGATGTCGCGCGCTTCTGGCTGGATCGCGGTGTGGACGGGTTCCGCCTCGACGCGATCAACTTCGCGATGCACGATCCGGCGCTGACCGACAATCCGGTCGCGCCGGCTACCGCCCAGCCGCATACCCGGCCGTTCGATTTCCAGCAGCACATCCACAACCAGTCGCACCCGGATATCCTGAAATTCCTCGGGCGCCTGCGTGCGCTGCTGGATTCCTACGGCATGCGGTTCACGGTCGCCGAGATCGGCGCGGGTGATGCCCAACGCGAGATGAAGGCGTTCACCGCCGGGGACGGGCTGCTCAACTCCGCCTACGGCTTTACCTTCCTCAACGCGCTCACGCTCGATCCCCCGCTGCTGCGCGAGGCGCTGGGCGCGTGGCGCGGCGGTGAGGGAGAGGGGTGGCCGAGCTGGGCCTTCTCCAACCATGACGCGCCCCGGCATGTCAGCCGCTGGTATCAGGGGCCGGAGCGGGACGCGTTTGCGCGCATGACACTGCTGCTCTTGATGTGCCTGCGCGGCAACGTCTTTCTGTATCAGGGAGAGGAGCTCGGGCTGCCCCAGGCGCATGTGCCATTCGACCGGCTGCAGGATCCCGATGCGATCGCCAACTGGCCCGAAACGCTGGGCCGGGACGGGGCGCGAACGCCGATGCCCTGGGTCGGCGGTGCGCCGCATTCGGGCTTCTCGACGGTGGAACCCTGGCTTCCGGTCGATCCGGTGCATGATGCGCTGGCCGTCGACGCGCAGCACGCCAAGCCGGAATCGACGCTGGCGTTCGCGCGCCGGGCCGTGGCACTGCGTGCTGCCTATCCGGCCCTGCGCGGCGGGAGCCTTTCCTTCGCCGATGCGCCTGAGCCGATCGTCGCGTTCGAGCGCGCGGCCGGAGGCGAACGGATGCTATGCGTCTTCAACCTCGGCGCGGACGACATGGCGTGGCAGCCGGCCGAGCCGCACTGGCAGCTCGTGGCGACCAGCGATGCCGGCACGCCGCCGGAGGCCCCTCTCCCCGCGCTATTGCCGGCGATGACGGGCTATGTCGCCGTCATGCCAGCGTGACCTCACCCGCCACAGCTTTCGCGAACGATCAGGTCGGTCGGCACGCGTTCCGACCGGATCGGTTCGTCGCCACCCGAACTGAGCAGCTTGGAGACGAGCAGCCGGCCCGCCTTCGCGGTGTCCTGCGAAATCGTCGTCAGCGCGGGATTGCTGTACCGCGCCATCTTCACATCGTCATAGCCGACGACCGAAACGTCCCCGGGCACGCGCAGGCCCGCATGAAGCAACGCACGGATCGCCCCGAGCGCGATCATGTCGGAGGCGGCCACCAGCCCGTCGAAACGGAGGCCGCGCGCGATCATCGCATCCACGGCGGCTTCGGCCGATTCGATCTCGAAATGCGCGGGAACGACCAGATCGGGATCGAAGGGAAGACCGGCTTCCTCGAGCGCTTCGATATAGCCCTGATGGCGTTGCACGACTTCGGGCGCCTCGAGGTCGCCGAGAAACGAAATCCGCGTTCTGCCGAGCCGTGCGAGATGGGCTGTGGCGCGGCGGCCGCCGCGGACATTGTCGCTGCCGACCGAGCAATAACGCTGGTCGGGGAATTGCGCGCCCCACACGACGAAGCGCGTTTCCTGCTCCGCCAGGCGATTGAAATCGGCGAACAGCGAGCTCTGTCCCAGGAAGATCACGCCGTCCGCCCGGTTGGTCGTCATCAACGCCGAGAGGTCTTCATGATTCGACGGCGCGACATGGCTGACCAGGAAGTCGCAACCGCGTTCGAGCGCGGCATTCCCGACGCCGGCGATCAGTTCGAGAATGAACGGATCGGAAAGGCGCTCGACACGCCCCTGGGGACGCGAGATCACGATCGCGATCGTCGCTTCGGCACCGATCGGCCCGGCGGGCATGTGCCGCCGGAAAGGGTAGTTATGCTCGCGAGCCAGCTTCCAGATATGCCGCTTCGTGTGCGTGCTGACCACCGCACTGTCGTTGAGCGCCCGGCTCGCCGTCGCCAGCGATACGCCGGCGAGACGGGCGAGATCCTCGAGGCGGGTCACACGCCGGGTCATCGCGCAGCGGCCAGTGCAAATATTTTCATATGCCGTCGTTTAGCCGGTTTTCGAGCGGAGTCACTGATGCCGAAGGCAGTTCTCGCTTTCATCCTGCTGCTCGCGGCCCTCGTCGTTCCCGCTACGGCGCAGACACGCGAGCACGGGCGCCTCGAGCAGTTCCGCGACTTCCCGTCGCGCCATGTCGAGCCGCGCAATATCAGCGTCTGGCTTCCGGCGGACTATGACCCGCACGGAGCGCCCTATGCGGTGATCTACATGCAGGATGGGCAGAATCTATTCGATCCGGCAAAATCCTATGGCGGAACCGCGTGGGGCGTCGATGAGGTTCTGACACAATTGTTGGGCGCATCGCGCATCCGTCGCACGATCGTCGTCGGCATCTGGAACACGCCCAGGCGCCTGCGGGAATATATGCCCGCCCGGGTCTTCGAACGACTGCCCGGTGACTATCGCACGCGCCTTGCCGCGCTCTATTCGGGGACGCCGGTTTCCGACGCCTATCTGCGTTTCATGGTGCATGAGGTGAAGCCGTTCATCGACCGGCGCTACCGGACTTCGCGCAAGGCCGGCGACACGCTGGCGATGGGGTCGAGCATGGGCGGGCTGATCTCGCTCTATGCGATGACCCAGTATCCGCAGGTGTTCGGCGGCGCGGCCTGCCTGTCGTCGCACTGGCCGCTGTTCCTCCCGAGTGACGGTGCGCCGATGCCGCGCGCCGATGTCGACGCGGTCACGCGCGCCTTCGAAGGCTATCTGCGCGAGCGGCTGCCGCGGCGCGGGGCGCATCGCCTGTGGTTCGATCACGGCGACCGCACGCTCGACCGGTTCTATGCCCCCTTCCAGCAGCGGGTCGACCGGGTCGTCGAGTCGCGAGGCTGGATACGCGGACGCGATTTCGAGAGCCGGTTCTTTCCGGGCGCGGCGCATGACGAACGGTCCTGGCACAGCCGGCTCGATCAGCCACTGCTGTTCATGCTGGGCCAGCCGGCCGGCGATCGAGCAACTCGCACGGGGCACGAAGGACATCGGTCAAGGTGAGCATGAACGGGAAAAAGCCGACGCTGGGGTTCTGGCAACTCTGGAATATTTCCTTCGGCTTCTTCGGCATCCAGGTCGGGTTCGCCCTCCAGGGCGCCAATGTCAGCCGGATTTTCCAGACGCTGGGCGCCTCGATCGACGATCTTCCGATCCTGTGGATCGCAGGGCCAGTCACCGGGCTGCTCGTCCAGCCGGTCATCGGCTATCTCAGCGATCGGACCTGGGGACGGTTCGGGCGGCGGCGCCCCTATTTCTTCGTCGGGGCGGTATCGTGCACCTTGGCGTTGATCGCGATGCCCAACGCGCCGGTGCTGTGGATGGCGGCGGGGCTGCTCTGGATACTCGACGCCTCGATCAACGTCTCGATGGAGCCGTTTCGCGCGTTCGTCGGCGACATGCTCGACGAGCGGCAACGCACACGCGGCTACGCCTTCCAGACCGTCTTCATCGGCGCGGGCGCAGTCGTCGCGTCGTCGGCACCCGCGATCCTCACCAATGTCTTCGGCCTGTCGAACACCGCTGGCCCCGGCGAGATCCCGGCGACGGTGCGGTACGCCTTCTACGGCGGTGCCGCGGTGCTGCTGTTCACGGTGATGTGGACGGTGGCGACGAGCCGCGAATATTCCCCGGCCGAGCTCCGGGCATTCGGGGAGACGCCCGTCCCCGCCGCGCCCCGTGCCGAAGACGCGCCGACGATGCGCCAGGGGACGGTCTGGATCGCGGCGGGGGCGGCGATCATCGCGCTGGTGGCGAGTGCCGGGCTGGACAAGCCGCTCTACATCCTGGGCTTCGGCCTCGCTGCCTTCGGGCTGGCGCAGGTGTTCAACCGGATGCGCCTGCATACCGACGCCGATCGTCCGCTCAATCATATCCTCAGCGATCTCCAGACCATGCCGCGGACGATGCGGCGGCTTGCGCTGATCCAGTTCCTGTCCTGGTTCGCGCTGTTCATCATGTGGATCTACGCGACGCCGATCGTGACCCATTATCAGTTCGGCGCGACCGACGTGACATCGCGCGCGTACAATGACGGCGCGGATTGGGTGGGCGTGTTGTTCGGTGTCTATAACGCGGTCGCCGCGCTCTATGCTTTCCTCATCCCCGCGATCGCCCAGAGGATCGGCGCGGCACGTCTTCACGCCGTCAACCTGGTCGCCGGCGGACTGGCGCTCGCGTCGTTCGCGGTGATTGCGGAGCCGAACTGGCTGCTGGCGTCGATGATCGGCGTCGGCATGGCCTGGGCATCGATTCTGACCATCCCTTATTCCGTGCTGTGCGGCAGCCTGCCGCAAAGCAAGCTCGGCGTTTACATGGGTTTGTTCAACATCTTCATCGTGCTGCCGCAGCTCATGGTCTCGACACTGATGGGCTCGCTCGCGCGTCATCTCTATCCGCAGGCGCAGGTCACATCGTTCGTGATCGCGGGATCGTTCCTGCTCGCCGCCGCCGTGGCGGCCCTGCGGTTGCAGAAGACTCTGGCGGTTCTGCCCGGGGTCAGGAGCGATTGAGCGTCGTCTTTCGGATCTTAGGAGTATCGAAGCGAGCGGCGGCTGTGCGGCGCCGAAATATCTCAAGGCAAGGCGGCGGCTCACTGCCTAAGGGTGAGGTGGGCGGGTAGCTGTCAACCGCAGGAGCTGCGCGACCTCTGCCGTTGGCGGTGTCTCGACCGGTCGGAGCGGAGAGGACCAGCTCGCCTCGAGCTTGAAAGCGCGTTGCGTCGACACGATCCTTGACTCTCCGGTCATAAGCCCTGTCTGATTGCGGTCGTTCTGTTCGTGCTCGCGCATCGGACATACCAGACAGGCGCAACCAAAATCCCCCGGCACCGTTCAGCCGGGCTAGAACCAAAACAATGCTCAAGGGGGTCGCGTGGCAACCGAGGAGAATCGGCAGGGACGCGAGACGATCACCGCGGCCGAATGGCGGCAGATCGTCGACAGCGCGGTGGATACCGCGATCATCACCACCGACCGCGAAGGCCGGATCACCAGTTGGAACGAAGGAGCGCGGCACATTTTCGGCTGGAGCGAAGCCGAGATGATTGGCCAGTCTCCTGCCCGACTATTTCCCCGCGACAGCGGCGAGGAAGCCATCTCGACCGAGATGCGCGAGGCCCGTCGTGTCGGACGTGGCGGCGGCGAGGAAGGCTGGCGGGTACACAAGGATGGGCATCGCATCTGGGCGGCGGGTGAGCTCACGCCGATCCGCGATGCGGCTGGCGAGGTCACCGGATTCACCAAGGTCGTGCGCGACCGCTCAAGCCAACGCGAAGCAGAAGAACAGCTGATCGAGGAGCGGCGCGGGCTGGAGATCCTCAACCGCGCCGGCTCTGCGCTTGCGCTCGAAAGCGACCTTCACAAGCTGGTCCAGGTGGTAACCGACGCCGGCGTCGAGCTCACCGGCGCCCAGTTCGGTGCATTCTTCTACAATGTCCTGAATGCGGCCGGTGAGAGTTACATGCTCTACACGCTTTCCGGCGTGCCGCTCGAAGCCTTCTCGAAATTCCCGATGCCGCGCAACACACAGGTGTTCGCGCCCACCTTCGAAGGGGCGGGCATCGTGCGTTCGGACGACATCACGAAGGATCCGCGTTACGGCCACAATGATCCTCACCACGGAATGCCCGAGGGGCATTTGCCGGTGCGAAGCTATCTCGCGGTGCCGGTCGTGTCGCGCTCCGGAGAGGTGATCGGCGGGCTATTCTTCGGCCACGCCGAACCCGGCATATTCACGGATCAGTCCGAACGCGGCCTGCAGGGCCTCGCCGGGGAAGCGGCGGTGGCGATCGACAATGCGCGGCTGTTTCAGGCGGCCGAGCAGGAGCTGGCGCAACGTCGCGCCGCGGAAACCGAGCTCGCGACCAGCGAGGACCGGCTCCGCCTCGCAAATGAAGCTGCGGATATCGGCACCTGGGACTTCGATCCCGAGACCAGGCTGTTGCGCTGGGATGCGCGCTGCAAGGCGTTGTTCGGGCTGCCGCCCGACGCCGAGGTCTCCTACGAGGATAGTTTCCTCGGCGGCATCCATATCGACGACCGCGCGCGCGCGCATGAGGCGGTCCAGGCTGCGCTCGATCCCGCCGGCCCCGGGAGCTACGATGTCGAGTATCGCACGGTCGGCATCGTCGACGGCGTCGAGCGCTGGGTCGGCGCCAAGGGCAAGACCGTGTTCGAGGATGGCCGGGCAGTGCGGTTCATCGGCACCGTGATCAATCTCACTGATCGCAAGGCGGCGGAAGCAGAATTGCGCGCGCTCAACGAGCGCCTCGAGGAACGCGTCGCCGCGGAAATCGCCAAGCGCGCCGAGGCGGAGGACGCGCTGCGGCAAGCGCAGAAGATGGAGGCGGTGGGCCAGCTCACCGGCGGTATCGCGCACGACTTCAATAACCTGCTGACCGTGGTCACGGGCAATATCGACATGGCCAAGCGCGCGCTGGACGCCGCGGGTGTCGAGGATGCGCGCACCCGCCGCTCGCTCGATCATGCGATGAAGGGTGCCGAGCGGGCCGCGGCGCTCACGCAACGGCTGCTTGCCTTCTCACGCCGCCAGCCGCTTGCGCCCAAACCGATCGATGTCGACAAGCTCGCGACCGGTATGGCCGATCTGCTGCAGCGCGCGCTCGGGGAAGACATCCGGCTCGAGATCGTGACCGCGCCGGGGCTCTGGCGGATCGAGGCCGACCCCAACCAGCTCGAAAGTGCGATCCTCAATCTGGCGGTCAACGCTCGTGACGCCATGCCCGACGGCGGACGTCTCACCATCGAGACCGCCAATGCCCGGCTCGACGAGAGCTATGCGGCGACCCAAGCCGAGGTGCCGCCCGGTCAATATGTGATGATCGCTGTGACGGACACGGGCACTGGGATGCCGCGCGAGATCCGCGAGCGCGCGTTCGAGCCATTCTTCACGACCAAGGAGGTGGGCAAGGGAAGCGGGCTTGGCCTGTCGATGATCTACGGCTTCGTCAAACAGTCCGGCGGTCACGTGAAGATCTATTCGGAAGAAGGCGATGGCACGACGATCAAGCTCTATCTGCCTCGGCTCCTGCGCGAGGCCGATGCGCTGGAAGAGGCAGTCGAGGTCAAGTCCGGGTTCGAGTTCAGTCAACGCGAAGAGACGATCCTCGTTGTCGAAGATGACGATGATGTCCGGGCCTATACCGTCGAATGCTTGCGCGAGCTCGGTTATCGCGTCCTCGAGGCGCATGACGGAACCTCGGCGCTGCGGCTGCTTGAACGGCAGGAGGCACCGGTCGACCTGTTGTTCACCGATGTGGTGATGCCGGGCATGACGGGCCGCGAGCTCGCTGAAGCGGCGCGCGCGATCCAGGGCGATCTGCGCGTGCTGTACACCTCGGGGTACACCCGCAACGCCATCGTTCATGCCGGGCGGCTCGACCCCGGGGTAGAGATCATCAACAAGCCATTCACCTTCGAGGCGCTCGCGCAAAAGGTGCGCGATATGCTCGATACGGCGCGAACCGAATGCGTGCTGATCGTCGAGGCCGAGCCCACGGTCCGCACGCTGGCGGCGGAAGCGTTGGGCGGCATCGGCTTCCGGGTGGAGGAAGCGGGCACCGGCGGCGAAGCATTGAACAAGGTTCGCGCTGCGCAGGGCCGCTATGATGCGATCGTGCTTGACGATGCCCTTAGTGACTATGCCGCAGACGCGCTCGCGCGCGAGCTGCGCGCGCTGCACGCGCAACTCGCGCTTGTGATCGTCTCGCAATCACGCGCGGAGGATCTTGCTCGCGAGTTCGCCGGGGATCGCTGCACACAGATCCTGTCCCGCCCCTATTCGAGCGGTCAGATTCAGGATGCCTTGCGTCAGCTCGGGATCGATTGTCCGCGCGAGGCCTAGCGGCACAGCTCGGCGCCATCACATGCCCTATCGGTCGGGGCTCTTAGCCATGCTTGACCTTGCGACGTGGTCCCGGAGGGCTCGTCCTGCCGAGGTCGTAAACTGATTGCGAGGCAGAATGGCACTTGTCCTTGGTCTACTTGCCGCATTTCTCTGGGGGATCAGCGACTTTCTGATCAGCGTCTCGGGCCGGTCCTTCGGCGTCCACCGCGCTATGCTCTACGCGCAGGGCGTTGGCGTCCTATTGGTCGGTGGCTGGATCGGGCTTGGCGGTGCTTCCTTCCCTGAAGCTGCGGCCCTCTCAAGCTGGGCGGCGGCTGTCATAGCCGCGCCGATCGGCGTGGTGGCCACGCTCGCACTCTATCAGGGCCTCAAGATCGGGCAGGTTTCGGTCGTCGCGCCGATCGCGGCGAGCTTCGGAGCCGTTACCGCCGCGCTCTCCTTGCTCGGCGGCGAGCATGTGCCGCTTCAAACGCTGCTTGGCATCGCCTCAGTGATCACCGGAGTCATGCTCGTCAGCTTCAAAGCTGGCGACCCTGTGACAAAGTCGAGCTCCAGCGGTGCGCCATGGGGCGTGTTCAGCGCCGTCGCTTACGGCGTCCAGTTCTGGATTCAGGGGAAGTTTGCAGTGCCCGAGCTCGGCAGCATCTGGCCGGTGTGGATCTACTATCTTTCGAGCGCATCGATACTGGCGGTCGCCGCGGCCGTGCGTCGGCGACCGATGGCGCTGCCGGTCTCGGGCCTGGCGATCGTCGCCTCGACAGGCGGCGTCGCGGTGTGCGGCTTCCTGGCTCTCTCCGCCGGCCTGGCTACCGGAGAGCTGGCATTGGTGAGCGTTCTGGCCTCGCTGCAGACGATCGTCACGATTTGCCTGGCATGCGTCTTTCATCGCGAACGGCTGGCGATGCGGCAATGGGCGGGGCTGGCAGTAACATTGGGCGGCCTTGCCACGCTCCATCTGCAATAGCTTGGCGGTGCCACCGCCTCGCTTGAACGGGCCCGAGTCGGGCGAGTATGCTCGCGAGCGAGACGGGCAGACGGAGGGAGAAATGCCCCTCGATCGAACGCAATATTACGCGCGGCGGGCACAGCAGGAACGCGCAATGGCCGATCTAGCCAAGGATCCGGCAGCCAGGCGTTGTCACCTCATGATCGCCGAACAGTATGAGCGGATCGCGAATGGCAGCTTGGTCGACTTGTCGACCTCCATTGCGAATAGGGCCTAGTCCTCTCGCTTGACCTGGAGGCTCACACCCTTGCCCAGGGGCGCTGCCTCGACATTGTCGAGCTGGCGCAGGAGGTCGTCGAACACATCATCATGTTCGACCGGGAAATATCGACTGAATCTTTCTCCCAGCAACTTGAGATCTGTGCTGGTGAGAAAGCCTATTGCGACGATGCGATCCTCCGGCATCGGGACCTCCGGCGCTTCCAACCAATGAACTCGGAATTAGTCGCAATTGTTCGTCGCCGCGATCATCGCGGCGAGCGGGTCGGGATCGCGCTTTGAACGCGCCGGATCGCCGGACGCCAGTGGCGGACTTCGACCGCGCCGCGAATGAGCGAGACGGCGATCCGTGCTGTGCTGTGATCGATATCAAGCGTCGTGCTGCCCCGATGATCTCGCTAATCGTCGGAAACGCCTTGGCCGCGCATCTAAAGATCTGACTATATCGGAAAAGGGGGGCTTGGCCGAGTTGGCGCAGAGCCGCGAAGAGATATTGGTCTGGATCGCAAGCAACGTGCTTCCGCACGAGGCAGCGCTGCGCACCCATTTGCGGCGAATGGTCGCTTCGAGCGACCAGATCGACGACATCGTGCAGGATACTTATCTATGTCTCGCGCGCCTCGATAGCGTGACGCATATCCGCGATGGCCGAGCCTATCTCTTCACCGCTGCGCGATCGGTGCTGCTGCAGCGCATCCGGCGCGACAAGCTGGTGCGGATCGACAGCTTGACCGATCTGCATTTGCTGACCCAGGAGGACGACGCGCCCGGGCCCGAGCGCAATGTCGGCGGGCGGCGCGAGCTCGAACGCGTGCGGCGGCTGATAGACGGCCTTCCCGACCGGTGCCGTGAGATTTTCGAGCTGCGCCGCGTGCAGGGCGTACCGCAGCGTGAGATCGCGAAGCGGATGAACCTCCCGGAGCATACCATAGAACAGCAAGCGGTGCGGGGGCTGAAGCTGATCATGCGGGCGATCGCCGAGGAGGACGGCGAGGATGTCCCGGCCAGGACGAATGGACGATCGAATGGTGCACGACGAAAGCGATGAGGGCGAGGCAGCGCGCTGGGCAATCCGCCGCGACGCTCGTCCGCTGACGCCCGAGGACCAGGCCGCGTTCGACGCGTGGCTTGCTGGCGACGAACGACGCAAGGGCGCCTTGCTTCGTGCGGAGGCCGTGCTCGTCTATCTGGATCGTGGCCGGGCGCTGCGCGCGCCGGAGGAGCCGGAGACCGACGCACAGGCTGAACCCGCACATGTGAGCCGGCGCACGATAATCGCCGCCGGCGGCGTCGGCATCGCCGCGGCCGCCGCCGGATTGCTCGGGGTCATTCTCGCCTCGCCGCGCGAGGGATATTCGACAGCGGTCGGCGAAGTCCGGCGAGTACCGCTCGCCGACGGCTCGACCGCCACGGTGAACACCGCGAGCCGTATCGCGGTGGCGATGAGGCCCGAACGCCGCGAGATTCGAGTCCAGGAAGGCGAAGTCTGGTTCGAGGTTGCGCACGACACCAGGCGGCCATTCCTGGTCGAAGCGGGCGATGTCCTCGTTCGCGCGGTCGGCACCGCCTTCTCCGTCCGCCGCCATGCCAACGGAATCGACGTGCTGGTTACCGAGGGCGCCGTCGAGGCTTGGCGCGCGAGCGATCCGCAAGCGCGCATCCGCATCCGCAGCGGCCAGCGCAGCTTCGTCTCGGCCGAGGCGTCTCCCCTCATCGCAGTCGCCGCCGAGCCCGAGATCGAGCGAGCGCTTGCTTGGCGTAACGGCGAACTGGCGCTCAACGGCGAGCCACTGTCTTATGCCGTGGAAGAGTTGAACCGCTACAATCGCCGCAGGATCGTGGTGATCGATCCCGCGATCGGACGCACCCCGATCGTCGGATATTTCCGTACCGGCGAACCAGCTGAATTCGCTCGTGCGGTCGCCGGAATCGTTGGCGGCCGAGTTGAATCGCAAGGTGATGAGATACGCCTTCTGTCAGCTGAAAAATGAGACTCGATTTTTTTGTTGATCAGTCATCGGAAATCGATCGGCTGAGCATCCTATCTTCTTAACGAGGACATGAAGAATGCCTCGAAAAGCAGGAGAGGACTGGGGGATGCGGACATTTCGCCGATCGATTACTCGTGCCCGCATGCTGTCGGGCGCTGCGGCATTCGCGACGGCGGCGATCGTCTGTCCGGTGGACGCCGCGGCGCAGACGCGGCAGTTCAACCTGCCCGCCCAGGCCGCCGAAGTCGGCATTCCCGCATTCGCCAAGCAGGCCGGCGTGCAGATCATCGCCAGCGGGGTGACCGTACGCGGCAAGCGCACCAACGCCGTACGCGGGCAACACTCGGTCGGCAACGCCCTGCGCCTGCTCCTCGCAGGCACTGGGCTCACGGCACAAGGCTCTGCAGCCGGCGGCATCGTGACGATCATTGCCGCGCCGGCAGCAGTCCAGACGAACCAGGCCCCTGCGCCGCCCCGGATCTCGGAGACCGGTCAGAATGACGACTACCAGACCGAGGAGATCATCGTCACTGCGCAGAAGCGCGAGGAATCGATTCAGGACGTGCCGATCGCGATCAGCGCCTTCTCGCGCAAGACGCTTGACGAGCAGAAGGTCGAGGGCGGCTTCGACCTGATGAAGGCGATCCCCAACGTCACTTTCTCCAAGTCCAACTATTCGGGCTATAACTTCTCAATCCGCGGCATCGGCACGAAGGCGGTCTCGGCGACCAGCGACCCGGGCGTGGCGGTCAGCTTCAACAATGTCGCGCTCATCCGCAACCGTCTGTTCGAGCAGGAATATTTCGATATCGAACGAGTCGAGGTGCTGCGCGGGCCGCAAGGTACGCTCTACGGCCGCAACGCCACTGCCGGCGTCATCAACCTGATCACCGCGCGCCCCCGGTTCGACGCCTTCGACGCCGAGATCAAGGGCGAGATCGGCAGCTACGACACCCGCCGCCTATCGGGCTTCGTCAACCTGCCGATCGGCGATACGCTGGCGCTCCGCGCGGCCGGCGCGATGACCAAGCGCAGCGGCTATGGCGTCAACCTGACCACCGGCAACGATGTCGACGACCGCGATCTCTGGTCGACGCGCGTGACGCTAGGCTTCAGGCCCGATGACCGCTTCAACCTGCGCCTCACCTGGGAGCATTTCGAGGAGGACGACCGCCGCTTGCGCACCGGCAAGCAGCTTTGCCACCGCGATCCGGGCCCTAGCTCGGTACCGGGCACGACCACCAATGTCGATCCATTGCTCCTTCAGCGGCTCAGCCAGGGATGCAAGCAGGGATCGCTCTACGACGATGCGGCGTTCGGCGCGCCCAACGGCAACAGTATCCCCTTCGTGGTCGCGGGCCAGTATCTGGGTTTTCTGGGCTATGCTCAGCCGTACGATCCTGATCTCGGGTTCTTCACGCCTCGCGTCAGCTTCCTGAAGCGAGGACTCGATCCATTCGGCGTCGAGCAGTCACGGAATTTGCGTGAGATCGAATCGATCCGCGACGGCGAATATCGCGCCAAGGCCGACATCTTCACGCTCGATTTCGACGTGAATCTCACCGACGATCTGAGCTTCAGCTGGCAGACCCTGTACAACAAGGACGAGGTCTACTCGCTCCAGGATTATAATCGTTTCGCCACTCGTCCGATCTTCAACGACTCCGCCGGCGAGGTTTACAACGGTTTTACCGGAGATATTTTCAACAACCCGGCAGATCGCCTGTTACCGAGCGACCTTGCCGCCATTACGCCGGGCGGGATATTCTGTGACCCGCAGATCGGTTGCAGCGACACCATCGCCGGGTTCGAGATTTCTTCGAGCAAGAGCAAGCAGTTCTCGCAGGAGATCCGGCTGCAGTCGAGCTTCGACGGTCCGGTGAACTTCAGCCTGGGTGGCAATTATCTCTGGTTCGAGGGGCTGAACGATTATTATCTATTCTACAATGTCGTCACCCTCATCGCCCAAGGCTTCTACAATCGGTCGAACGACCAGGCAATTTGCACTGGCGGTGCGGGTGCACAGAATTGCATGCATATCGATACGAATCCGATCGGCAGCCTGACCGGCGACGGGCACAATTATTTTCGCAACCAGAACCCCTATGAGTTGGAGTCCACCGCCGCGTTCGGCGAGATTTATTGGAACGTGACCCCGAAGCTGAAGGTTACCGGCGGCTTGCGCTTCACCCACGATCGCAAGCGCTTCGTGCCATTTCCCAGCCAGTTGCTGGTGGCCGGCCGGACGTCTCCCTTTGATCAGGAGGCCGAGGGGCCCGGATACGAATATGGGCCGGAAGCCCCGATCGACCAGTCGTGGAAGGAGTTCACCGGCCGGTTCGGGATCGACTGGAAACCGGAGCTCGGGTTCACCGACGACACGATGATCTACGCTTTCTATTCGCACGGCTACAAGGGCGGCGGCGCCAACCCGCCCCGCGCGCAATATAACGACGAACGCTATATCAGCAGCGAAGTCCCCCCGCTGTTCGACCCTGAATATGTCGATGCCTATGAGATCGGCACGAAGAATATACTGCTCGACGGAAAGCTCTCGCTGAATGCCACCGCCACCTATTACAAGTATAAGGACTATCAGGTCTCCAAGGTGGTCGATCGAACGATCGTCAACGAGAATTTCAACGCCGAGATCTGGAGCCTGGAAGCGGAGGCGGTATGGAACGTCACGCCACGCCTGCGTCTCAACGCCAATATCGGCTATCTGGACACCCGTATCGGTGACGGCGAGAAGTCGATCGACATCTTCAACCGCAACCTCGGCAACCCCGACTGGATGGTCGTGACGCCGTGGATCCAGCAGACGTCCAACTGCATCGTGCCGACCTGGCTTGTCGCCCGGTACCTCGACGACGGCCTGTTCCCGATACCCGGTTTCGAAGCCTTCTCGCCGATCGTGCAGGCTTGTACGATCTATTCCGGCGACCCCAATGGCATTCAGGCTCCGCTCTACGGCTTCAATCCGGCCGACTTTCCCGAAATCAACAACGGCGCGGGCTTCTACGACGATCTGTCGGGCAACGAGCTGCCCAACGCGCCGCACCTGACCTTCAACATCGGCGCGCAGTACACACTGCCGCTCGGCGACATGGAGATTACCCTGCGCGGCGATTACTACCGCCAATCGGACAGCTTCGCGCGTGTCTATAATCTGGAGTCGGACCGGCTGCGCGGCTGGGAGAATGCGAACCTGTCACTGACGCTCGAGGTGCCGAAGCACGACCTGGCGGTTCAGGTTTACGCGAAGAATATCTTCGACAACACGCCGATCACCGATGCGTTTCTCAACTCGGACTCGACCGGCATGACCACCAATATCTTCACGCTCGATCCACGCATCATCGGCTTCTCGGTTCGCAAGGGATTCTGACCTCCCGTCTCCGCTCTGGGGAAGCGCCTCCGGAGGGTGACGTCTCGTCACCCTCCAATTTTCCGCCTTCAGGTCGATCCCGAATGTTCGAGAGAGACCGTACCGCAGTCCAGGAGCGCACGAGGCATGTCGCATTGGGCAGACCGCACGGTTCGGCTGGAGCGGCGCAGACGACGGCCTGGCGCGCAGCTTCGCCGGGAAGCGCTCGATGCCGCTCGATGGCTTCTTGTGCAAGGCGGCCCGGGGGCCGTCACGATCGCCAATGTGGCGGAGCGCATTGACGCTTCGCGCACCGCGCTGCTTTATCATTTCGGATCCGCAGCCACGCTGCAATCGACGCTGACGCGGACGATCATTACCGAGCTTGCAATGGGGTTTGGCCGGACAGCCTCAGGCGTCCGCAGCGACGCGGAGGCGCAGAGTTCGCTGCCAGCTCACATTTTCGACCTTTTCGATGAGGCCGCCGCCGGCCAAGCTGCCGCATGGACCGTTCTTGCCGGTGATGGTGCTCAGCTTGAACCGCTTCGTGAAGCCGTTCGCGCACTCGCTGCCGCGCTTGATGGCGAGGTCGGTCGAACCGGCGCTGATCGTCCCAGCGCGCAGCTTGTGTATTTACTGACGATCGGCGCGTTTGGCGACGCGGTGATCGGCCCATATCTGCGCGAGATGCTTAATCTGCCGACCGGCACGATGCGAGCACAGATGGCTCGGATTCTATCCGAACTGCCCGTGACCAGATCTTAACAACGTCCGGCTGTGCGAATGTCGGTTGCCAATCTGTTTCGCGGGGAGCGGTCATCCGACAGCTACCTCCCAATAGCTATCGCCGGAACCATGATTGAACAAACGACGGCTTTCGAGATTTTCCGGCGGCCGTCCGAATGGCGGCAAGTAGGGCGCCAGGCCGACGGCCTAGCGTCCTGGCTATCGAACGATCGCTGCCCGCCCCCCACCCGGCCACCCAGCGGCAGCATCATATGGGTGGCCGGGTTGGGGGAGCGGGCCGGTGCCGCGACGTTTCAGCTTCGCTGAAACAGACCCTTTTTCCCTCCGCCAACGTTGACAGCGGGGGGTGCGGTGTTGGACACCGCACGCGCGGGCCTGCCTCCCCTCCCCAGGCCTCGCGACCGGAGTGGATTGAATGGACGGCGAACCCGGCGAGAACCCGACGCTCTTCCCCGAGAAGGTCGGGGAGAAGCTGCGCGATGCGCGGCTGGCGCAGGGACTCGAACTGTCCGACATCGCCGGACGCACCCGCGTGCCGCTGCGCCACCTCCAGGCGATCGAGAATTCGGACTATTCGGGCCTGCCCTCGCCGACCTATGCGGTGGGCTTCGTCAAGGCCTATGCCCGCGCCGTCGGCGCCGACGAGGTCGCGCTGGCGCGAGAATTGCGCAGCGAGACCGAGAGCCTGTTCGCCGCGCGCGAGGTCTATGAGAGCTACGATCCCCAGGATCCGGTGCGCGAACCGCCGAGCAGCCTGGCCTGGGGCGGTGCGGTGATCGCCGCGCTGGTCGTGATCGCGGTGGTGATCTGGTACGGCACCGATCTATTCCGCAGCGGCGGCGAGCCCGAGCCGGCGCCGACCGAGGCGCCCGCCGTCGCCGGACCGGCGGCCGAGCCCTCGCCCGCGCCGGCGCCGGCGAATGGCGGGCAGGTGACGCTGACCGCGACCCAGCCGGTCTGGCTGCGCATCTACGACGCGGGCGGCCAGCGGCTGTTCGAGAAGGAGATGGCAGTGGGCGAACGCTACGACGTGCCCGCCACCGCCAATGGCCCGATGATCAATCTCGGCCGGCCCGAGGCGATCCGCGTGACGATCAACGGGTCCGACGTCGCGCCGCTCGGCCAGCCCGGCCGCGCGATCAAGGACGTGCCGATCAGCGCCGAGGCGCTGCGCGCGCGGAGTGCCGCCGGCGCTGCGCCACAGCCGGCGGCTCCGGCCGCGGCTGCCCCCTCGGGGCCCGCGCGGGGTACCGACCCCGCCTTCCAGCCCGCCTTCGAACCCGAACCGTCCGCCGGAAACGCCACCACGCCTTAAGCGTGGCGACAGATTCGGCATATCATGTATAAGGCGTTGAGGATGTTTACGCCTGCGGGGACTTCGATGCGTTTGATTGGAACATTGGCGGCGGTGGCCGCGCTCGCGGCGGTGATGCCGGCGGCGGCGCAGACCAGCCGCGGGGACGGGATCGAGGGCCGGGTCGACCGGCTCGAGCGCGAGATGCGCGCGGTGCAGCGCAAGGTCTTCCCGGGCGGCGCCGGCCAGACGATCGAGCCGCAGATCACCGCGCCGCAGCAGCCCCAGGGCGCGCCCGGCCTGCCCGCGACGAGCGTGGTTGCCGACCTCAACGCCCGCGTCAGCGCGGTGGAATCGCAATTGTCGTCGATGACCGGGCAGATCGAGCAGACCCAGTATCGCGTGCGCCAGCTCGAAGAAGCGTTCAACGCCTACAAGCGCGCGACCGATGCGCGCCTCAAGGTGCTCGAAGCGGGCGCCGCGCCGGCCGAAGTCGAGGAGCCGGTGACCGGCCCCGCACGCCCCGCGGTCGGTGGCCCGGCGACGCCCACTGCGAGCGTCGACCGGCCGAAGAGCGACGATCCCGCCGAGGACGGCTATATCTACGGCTATCGCCTGTGGCAGGCGAAGCAGTACGACAAGGCGATTCCCGAGCTGCGCGCGGTCGTCCAGAAATATCCCAAGCACCGCCGCGCCAGCTATGCGCAGAACCTGCTCGGCCGCGCTTTGCTCGACCAGGGCAAGCCGGCGCTCGCCGCCACCGCCTTTTTCGAGAGCTACCAGAAGATGCCGAACGGCGAGCGCGCGCCGGATTCGCTCTATTATCTCGCCCAGGCGCTGGTGAAGATGAAGAAGCCGGCGGGCGAGGTGTGCAAGGTCTATGACGAGCTCAGCCAGGTTTATGGCGACCGCCTCTCCGATGCGATGAAAATGGATGTCGCCACCGGCCGCACCGCCAGCAAGTGCAAGTGAGCTGAAGCCGCCCGGCGCCGAATGGGTCGAGCGGTTTCGGCAGGATTTCACCGCGCTGTACGAACGCGCCGGCGCGGTTCCGGCTGACGGCGCGCCGGTCGCGCTCGCCGTGTCCGGTGGTGCCGACAGCATGGCGATGCTGTTGCTCGCCGCCGCGGCGTTTCCCGGGCGCGTGGCGGCCGCCACGGTCGACCACGGCCTGCGCGCCGAAGCGGTGGATGAGGCGGCGATGGTCGCCGCCGTCTGTACCGGGCTCGGCGTGCCGCACGCGACGCTCGCACCCGCCGCGCCGATCGCCGGGAGCAGCATACAGATGCGCGCCCGCGAGGCGCGTTATGCGGCGTTGGCAACCTGGGCCGAAGGGATCGGCGCAGCGGCGCTGCTCACTGCGCATCATGCCGACGACCAGGCCGAGACGCTGCTGATGCGGCTCAACCGTGCGTCGGGCGTCGCCGGCCTGAGCGGGATCCGGCCGCGGCGCTTCGCCGGCGATTGCCTGGTGCTGCGGCCACTGCTCGGCTGGCGCCGTGCGGCGCTGCACGAGGTGGTCGCGGCCGCAGGAGTGCCGTACATCGACGATCCGACCAACGCCGATCCGCGCCACGACCGGACGCGCGTCCGCGATTTCCTGGCACAGCAACAGCTTCTCGACCCCGCCGCGCTGGCGCAGTCCGCGGCGCATCTGGGCGAGGCCGAGGCGGCGCTGGATGCGCTGGCCGAGACGCTGGCGGCGGAACGCTGGGCGCCGGGCAAGGGCCTGCTGCGCGCTGCCGATCTGCCGCGCGAGATGCAGCGGCGGCTGGTGCGCCGGGCGGTGGCGGAGACGCGCGCGGCGCACGGCATCGCCGCCCCCGCCTTCTCCGACGCGGCCAATATCGAGCCGCTGCTCGATGCGCTGGCAGCGGAACGGCCGGCCACTCAGGCCGGTGTGCTGGTCACGCCCGAGCACGACCGCCGCTGGCGCTTCGCCCCGGCCCCGCCGCGCCGCGCGCACTGACCGACGCTGTTCCATTGCCATTAACCTCCCACACCCTATCTTGGCGGGGAATCAAGCCACCGGAAGCGGAATGAACGACAACGACAAGCAGCAGGGCCCCGAGAACAACGGCAATCCCTGGATGAAGAGCCTGCTCATCTGGGTGGGCATCCTGGCCGCGCTCGCGCTGTTCGTGCAGTTCTTCGACACGCGCTCGAGCCAGTCGGCCGGCAACACGATCGCCTATTCGGAGTTCCTCGACAAGGTCGAGCAGGGCACCGTGAAGGACGTCAACGTCGCCGGCAACGTGATCACCGGCAACTTCACCAACGAAGGCAAGTTCCGCACCAATGCCGTGCCCGACCCGCAGCTGATCCCGACGCTGCGCGCCAAGGGCGTGACGATCAGCGCGCGGCCCGAGGAGCAGCCTTCAGTGTGGCTGTACCTGCTCTACCAGTCGCTGCCGTTCCTGCTCTTCCTCGGCATCGCCTTCTTCGTGCTGCGCCAGATGCAGAAGGGCTCGGGCTCGGGCGCGATGGGCTTCGGCAAGTCGCGCGCACGGCTGCTGACGCAGAAGGAAGGCAAGGTCACCTTCGACGACGTCGCCGGCATCGACGAGGCGCGCGAGGAGCTGCAGGAGATCGTCGAGTTCCTGAAGGACCCGACCAAATTCGCCCGGCTCGGCGGCAAGATTCCCAAGGGCGCACTGCTCGTCGGCTCGCCCGGCACCGGCAAGACCCTGCTCGCCCGCGCGATCGCGGGCGAGGCCGGCGTGCCGTTCTTCACCATCTCCGGCTCGGACTTCGTCGAGATGTTCGTCGGCGTCGGTGCGAGCCGCGTCCGCGACATGTTCGAGCAGGCTAAGAAGTCGGCGCCGTGCATCGTCTTCATCGACGAGATCGACGCGGTCGGCCGCCATCGCGGCGCCGGCCTCGGCAACGGAAACGACGAGCGCGAGCAGACGCTCAACCAGCTGCTGGTCGAGATGGACGGGTTCGAGGCGAACGAAGGCATCATCATCATCGCCGCGACCAACCGTCCCGACGTGCTCGATCCCGCGCTGCTGCGCCCGGGCCGCTTCGACCGCCAGGTCGTCGTCCCGCGCCCCGAGATCGTGGGCCGCGTCAAGATCCTGCAGAGCGATATGAAGAAG
>NZ_JBCNMA010000004.1:0-77173 GCF_039595165.1 Sphingomonas sp. | reverse complement strand
CCGCTGCTGGTGACCACGGGCAGCCTGTACGACGCGGTGCGCGCGACGGTGCTCCTCGCCGCGGTGAGCGGCGTCTACTACATCCGCGCCAAGACCGAGGAAAAGCACCTCGGCGCCGATCCGGCGTATCGCGAATATAGCGAGTGGATGGAGCGGAATGCGCCCGTGCCGAGGCTGGTGGCGTGGGTGACGGGGTGGACGTTCAAGCCCGGCTATGCGGGGTTGAAGGACGTGGATCAGGGCGCAGGTTGATCTTCAGCCCGCGAAGTTGACGAAGTTACGCGGAACGCGATTCATTCTGTCAACTTGATCGCCTTTCGCCGGGAGGGTTCGGGGGCGTCATCGAACCGGGCGAATCGACACGATCAAAGAGCGGCCGTCATGCGGCCTGTCGATACAAGCAAAGCAATTCCAACATTGCAAGCGCGGCGGCTATCGGGTGGGAAGCGGACACTGGCTATCAGCAGGGTCCGTGCCAATAAAGGTCCTGGCCGAGGTCGGACCAGCATTCGGGCAGCATGCCAAGTTCCTGCTTATCGGTGGCGAAAGCGTATCCCCATCCACCATCGAAATAGTGCCTTATCTGAATATCGACCCTCTTAGCGGACACAGTTACGGATTCTGGCTTGAGACTGGCGATAGCAGGGGGCCAGTCGTCACTTGCAAGCTCTACGCGAGCGCTAGCTGAATGCTTCTTCGTCAACGCAACAGCTTCGGATGCGACCGTGCGAAGAGTGTCCTCATCACGCGTCGGATGTGGAAATAGGCTGTAAATGCCAAGCGCGATCAAGATCATGATCGGTAGCGCGATTGCTATGACTATGCGCCTTCGCGAGCGGAGCATTGGCCGTCCCAACCTGTCTGGATTGCGGCAATCCTAACTTGAAGCTGTAATGACCGCTATGGGGTCGTTTGCTGCCTGTCCGCTTTCGGCGCCGCGTCCTCACCGTGGAACGTCCGCAAATGGGTGGGAAGCGGAATAGCGGCTCTCGGGGTGAGTCAAAAGCAAGCTGCCTTGGCACTTGGTCAGCGACGACTTACACTTTCCGGTATGTCTACAATGCAGCAAACCTTCCTGAACGGAAAGGACGGCCCGATCTACGTGTCGGTTGAGCCTTGGCCCGAGTGTTTCGAGCTGGAACCCGGTGAAAAGCTCACCCTCATCTGGGATGGACCAGCCGCTGGTGATGCAGTTCAAATCGACTTCATCAATGAGCGAGAGCTCGTCATCTGGCCCAACGGCGAAATCGATACGATCAAGTATTTGATTGACGGTAAGGAAGCTGAAGCTCGAAGCTGGACCTTCAAGCACAGGTGACCGTCCACAATGGAGCGGCAGCTTTCAGGGAGCGCCTATCGTGGCTTGTAGGCCGCAATGGGGTCGTTAGCTGTCATTCTCGTCATCCCGGCCTTTGTGCCGGGATCCACCGGGTGGCGAACAGGGAGCAAGAGGCGCTATCGCGTCGCCAGGGGCGCCGTGGATCCCGGCACAAGGCCGGGATGACAGCTGAATTGCTACATTGGGGCCGTGCTCAACGGCCGCTTTATGGGCGTAAGGCCCTAATCAATGCGAATCGGGACGCTCACCTATCGCAACGGCCTTCCTCGGCGACCCGGCTCGCCGACGGTGTGCCAAGCCCTACCCCAGCAACCCCTTCGCGAACGCCCGCACCGCCGGCCCGATATCCGCGCGGCTCAGCGCCAGCGCCAGGTTGGCCTGCGCGTATCCCGCCTTGTCGCCGCAATCGTAGCGCACGCCCTGGAAGGTGACGCCGTGGAAGGGCTGGCCGCCGATCATGCGGGCCATCGCGTCGGTCAGCTGGATCTCGCCGCCCGCGCCCTTTTCCTGCCCCTCGAGCACGCGCATCACCTCCGGCTGGAGGATGTAGCGGCCGATCACGGCGAGGTTGCTGGGGGCGGTGCCGGCCCTGGGCTTCTCGACCAGGCCCTTGACCTCGGTGAGCACGCCGTCGCGCATGCCGGGGGTGATCACGCCATATTTGTCGGTCTGGTCCTCGGCGACCTCCTGCGCGCAGATGAGGTTGCCGCCGACCTTGTTATAGGCCTCGACCATTTGGCGGAGGCAGCCGGGCCGGCCCGCCGCGCCGACCATGAAGTCGTCGGCGAGCAGCACCGCGAACGGCTCGTCGCCGACGATGTCGCGCGCGCACCACACGGCGTGGCCGAGGCCCATCGGCTCCTGCTGGCGGACATAGGCGACCGCGCCGGGCTTGAGCCGCGTGGCGTCGAGGATCTCGAGCGACTTGCCGCGCGCGGACATGGTGTTCTCGAGCTCATAGGCGATGTCGAAATGGTCCTCGATCGCGCTCTTGCCGCGGCCGGTGACGAAGATCATCTGCTCGATCCCGGCCTCCAGCGCCTCGTCGACGGCGTACTGGATCAGCGGGCGGTCGACGACCGGCAGCATCTCCTTGGGGAGCGCCTTGGTCGCGGGGAGGAAACGGGTGCCGAGCCCACCGACGGGGAACACGGCCTTGCGCAGCGGCTTGATCGTCATGCGCGGCGCATAGCGGAAGCCGCGGACGGCGCAAAGCGGCTCGACTTGGCGCTAGACATAATAGTCGCGTAACGGCACGCGGGTAAGCGCATGACGATGAGCAACCTCGCCAACCGCCGCATCCTGGTGACCGGTTCAGCCGGCTTCATCGGCTTCCACACCGCGCGGCACCTGCTGGATGCGGGCGCGACGGTGCTGGGGATCGACAATTTCACGCCCTATTACGATGTGTCGCTGAAGGACGCGCGCAACGCGATCCTGGCCGAGCGGCCGGGATTCGCGCTGGCGCGGCTGGGGATCGAGGAGGCCGATGCGCTGGGCGCGGTGTGGCGCGAGTTCGCGCCGGACACGGTGATCCACCTCGCGGCGCAGGCGGGCGTGCGATACTCGATCGAGCATCCCGACGCATATGTCGCGACCAACGTGACGGGGACGTTCAACCTGCTCGAGCTGGCGCGGCACCATCCGGTGCGGCACTTCCTCGCCGCCTCGACCAGCTCCGTATACGGCGCCAATACCGAGATGCCGTTCGCCGAGACGCAGCGCACGCAGACGCCGATGAGCCTCTACGCCGCGACCAAGGGCGCGACCGAGCTGATCGGGCACAGCTATGCGCACCTCTACGGCATCCCGCAGACCTTCTTCCGCTTCTTCACGGTGTACGGCCCGTGGGGGCGGCCCGACATGGCGCTGTTCAAGTTCATGAAGGCGATGGCGGCGGGCGAGGCGATCGACGTCTATGGCCATGGCCGGATGGCGCGCGACTTCACTTATGTGGAGGACTTGGTGACGGCGCTGGTCGCGCTGATCGATGCGGTGCCGGGCAGCGCGCCGGTGTCGGCGGCGGACAGCCTGTCGCCGGTGGCGCCGTTCCGCAGCGTCAATATCGGCGGGGGCAGCCCGGTACCGCTGATGGACTATATCGCCGCGCTGGAAGCGGCGATGGGGGCCGAGGCGAAGAAGAACTTCCTCCCCATGCAGGCCGGCGATGTCCCCGCGACGCACGCCTCGCCCGAGCTGCTGCACGCGCTGGTCGGGTTCGTGCCGGAGACGCCGGTGCGCGAGGGGGTGAAGGCGTTCGTCGACTGGTATCGCGGCTATTACGCCTCGTGACGGGTCCTTAACGCGACGGCGCTAGAGGGCGGGCATGACTGACGCGAAAATCCTGGTGATCTTCGGCACGCGGCCCGAGGCGATCAAGCTGTTTCCCGTGGTGCGTGCCTTGGCCGAAGTGCCCGGCCTCGCGGTGCGGACCTGCGTCACCGCGCAACATCGCGGGCTGCTCGACCAGGTGCTGGAGATTGCCGGGCTCACGCCCGACATCGACCTCGACCTGATGGAGCCCGGCCAGTCGCTCGACCGGCTGACCGCGCGGCTGCTCACCGGGTTGGGCGAGGTGATGGACGCCGAGAAGCCGGATCGCGTGCTGGTGCAGGGCGACACCGCGACGGCGATGGTGGGGGCGCTCGCGGCCTATTACCGCAAGGTGCCGGTGGGGCATGTCGAGGCCGGGCTGCGCTCGGGCGACATCTGGCAGCCCTGGCCCGAGGAAGTGAACCGCCGCATCGTCGCGCCGATCGCCGACCAGCATTTCGCGCCGACCGAAACCGCGGCGGATGCGCTCAAGCGCGAGAATATCGATCCGGCGACGATCCACGTCACCGGCAACACGGTGATCGATGCGCTGCTCGCGACACGCGAGCGGATCGCGGCGGAGCCGGGGTTGGCGCGCGGGCTCGATCCGATCGCCGAGCGCTTCGCCGGCAAGCGGCTGGTGCTGGTCACCACCCACCGGCGCGAGAATTTCGGCGGCGGGATGGAATCGATCGCCAAAGCCATCGCGCGAATCGCCGACCGGCCGGACACCGCGGTGCTGTTCCCGATGCACCCCAACCCCAACGTCGTGTCGGTGATGGACGCCGTGCTGGGCGAGCGCGAGAATGTCGCGCGGATCGAGCCGCTCGACTACCCGACCTTCATCCGCGCGCTCGACCTGTGCGAAGTCGTGCTGTCCGATTCGGGCGGGGTGCAGGAGGAGGCGCCGGCGCTCGGCAAGCCGGTGCTGGTCATGCGCGAGACCACCGAGCGGCCCGAAGGGGTCGCGGCGGGCACCGCCAGGCTGGTCGGCACCGACGCCGACCGCATCGTTTCCGAAATCTCAACCCTGTTGGACGACAAGGGCGCCTACCAGGCCATGGCGCGCGCCCACAATCCGTTCGGCGACGGCCATGCCTCGGCACGGATTGCAAAGGTCGTCGCGCATGGATTTGGGCTCTGAACTCAAGGTCGCCGTTCTCGGGCTCGGCTATATCGGGCTGCCCACCGCCGCGGTGATCGCGCGCACCGGCGCCAAGGTGCTGGGCATCGACGTCCACCAGCACGTCGTCGACACGATCAATGCCGGCAAGGTGCATATCGAGGAAGTCGATCTCGACGGCCTCGTCTCGGGCGTGATCGCGCGCGGCACGCTGCGCGCCTCGACCCGGATCGAGGAATCGGACATCTTCCTGATCGCGGTGCCCACTCCGTTCGGCGAGAACCATGCGCCGAACATCGGCTATGTGCTTCAGGCCGCGACCAATATCGCCACGGTGCTCAAGCAGGGCGACACCGTCATCCTCGAATCCACCTCGCCGGTCGGCACGACCGAGAAGGTCGCCGAGCTGCTGAGCCAGCTCCGCCCGGACCTGCGCATCCCCGGCCATTGCACCGGCATCGCCGACGTCGCCATCGCCTATTGCCCCGAGCGCGTGCTGCCCGGCCGCATCCTGGTCGAGCTGATCGACAACGATCGCGTCGTCGGCGGCGTCACGCCGCGCTGCGCGCGCAAGGCGCTGCAATTCTATCGCCGCTTCGTGCGCGGCGCCTGCGTCACCACCAGCGCGCGCGCCGCCGAGATGACCAAGCTCACCGAGAACGCCTTTCGCGACGTCAACATCGCCTTCGCCAACGAGCTGTCGATCGTCGCCGACGGCATGGGCATCGACGTGTGGGAGGTGATTCGCCTGGCGAATCGCCATCCGCGCGTGAACATCCTTTCTCCCGGGCCCGGGGTCGGCGGCCATTGCATCGCCGTCGATCCCTGGTTCCTGGTCGCCGCGGACCGCGCGAACACCCCGCTGATCCGCACCGCACGCGAGGTCAATGACGGCAAGGTCGACTATACCGTCGAGCGCGCCGAGGCGCTGATCGCCGAGCTGCCGGGCGCGCCGGTCGCGTGCCTCGGCCTCGCCTTCAAGGCCAATATCGACGACTTCCGGGAGAGCCCCGCGCTGCACGTGGCGGAGGAACTGGCGGCGCGGCACGGCCCGCGCATCCGCATCGTCGAGCCCTATGCGAACGCCCTGCCCGCTCCGCTCGCCGAGACCGGCGCGCAGCTGATCGACATCGACACCGCGCTGGAGCTGTGCCCGATCCTGATCGTGCTGGTCGACCATGACGTGTTCAAGTCGGTGCCGCTCGCCGAGCGCGCCGACAAGCTCGTCTACGACACGCGCGGCATCTGGCCCGACCAGCCCGCGCGCGGCGAACCGGCCGCACCGCTCAAGATCGCGGTCTGAGCGTTCACGGCGCGCGGACCAGCAGATTCTCCCATTTTCCGTCAAGCGGCCGGCCGCGCCGCGCATAGAAATCCGGAAGCGGCGCGTGCCCGCCCGCCGCGGTGATTCGCGCCGCCTCCGCCGCGACCGTCGCCGCGCGATCCTTGAACGGCGGGTGCGAACGGCTGCGCACCTTGCCCGCGATCAGCTTCGGGCCGAATCCGCCCCAAAAGCGCGCGGCGATTCCGGTGGGATAGCCGGCGCGGGCGAGCAGATGGACCGACAAGATGTCCGCCTCGATCTCGGTCTGGCGGAACAGCCCGGCGTTGCGCCCGAAGCCCGAGGCGAGGCCGAATTGCGCCCCCGCCGCGTCCAGACGGGCGGCGTGGCGCAGGATGTTGTGCGCCAGCTCATGCGCGATCGGCGCGGGCAGCAGCGAATCATCGACCCTGTCGAGATATTCCGAGGTGATCTGCACCAGGTCGCCATTGGCGCGCGCGTCGAAGCTGTCGTCGATGCGCAGCTCGTAGCGGGTGCGGCATGCCGGCACGGGGGTGATGCGCACGCGCACCGGCGTGCCGCCGCGAGTCGCCGCCACCTCGATCGGCCGCGCCGGCGGCAGCGCGGCGATCGCGGCATGCAAGCCCGCCAGTTGCGCGGTCGAGGCGGTCTCCGGCAGAGCGCCCGGCATGGCCACGCCGCCAATCGCGACGATCGTGTCGTCCTGCCGCAGTCCCGCGTGCTCGGCTGGGCCGCCCGGCACGACCCCCTCGATCGCGACCGTATGTGCGCCCTCGAAGCGGAAATGCCGGCGCACCGACTCGCGCGCGGCGGGGCCATATTGCGCGAGCGTGTGGAGCTGCAGTCCGAGCCCCGGCTCCTTCGCGTCGCACAACGGCGCCGCCGCGACGCTCAACCGGTAGCCGATCGACGCGAGGCGCATGTCCCCGGCGCGAATCGCCTCGAGCAAGGCGGCGTCCTGCGCCCGCGCCGGCGCCGACAGCGCCACGGCCAGCCAGACGAACCCCGACAGCCACCGCGCCATCCCCGCCATCGCCTGCTTCCCGGTCATCGCGCCCTCATGGACGATGGCGGTTGCCAGGAAAAGCGCGCAGGGTCTATGCGGCAGCCCAAGAACGATTGTTGATCACCATGCTTCGCCGTCTCCTTTCCGCATTCTCGCGGCCCGCCCTCGCCACCGAATCGCCCCGCCCCGCCGGATCGGTCCCGCCGGGCGCGCGAGTCTATGCCGTTGGCGACATCCATGGCCGCCTCGATCTGCTCGACGAGCTGCTGCTGCGCATGGAGGCCGACAATGCCGAGCGCGGCGCCGCCGACACCACCGTCATCTTCCTCGGCGACCTGATCGATCGCGGCCCCGATTCGGCGCAGGTCGTGCAACGGCTGATGGAACTCGGCACCGGATCGGACCGGATCCGCTTCCTGCTCGGCAATCACGAGGAGGTGTTCCTCAAGTCGATGGCGGGCGACCTCAAGGCGCTGCCCTTCTTCCTGCGCATCGGCGGCAAGCCCACCGTGCTGAGCTACGGCATCACCGCCGCCGAATATGGCGCGAGCGACTATGCCGAGCTGCTCGAACTGCTCCGCGCGCGCGTGCCGCAGGCGCATCTCGATTTCCTCGCGGGCTTCGAGGACCTGATCGTCATCGGCGATTATGCCTTCGTCCATGCCGGGGTGCGGCCCGGCGTCCCGCTCGCCGAACAGTCGCCCGCGGCGCTGCGCTGGATTCGCGACGAATTCCTGAGCCACGAGGCGCCGTTCGAGAAGATCGTGGTGCACGGCCACACCATCGCCGATGAGGTCGAGGAACGGATCGGCCGAATCGGCATCGATACCGGCGCCTATGCCAGCGGACGGCTCACCGCGATGGGGTTCGAAGGCGCCGAGCGGTGGATACTCCAGACGAACGGGGCGGTAGCCCGGCTTTAACGCTTGGTTGCTTATGTGCACTGCAGTATAGAAGAACGAACCCGGACGGGCGCGGCGGAAGCTTCGATCTGTACGGGACGGAACTTTCGGGCGAGTGTTGTGTTAGCGCAACGGTCGGCGAGGGCTCCGACCTTGAGTGAGGTTATCAGTTGCAGGCGTGCTCTGGTTGTGCCATAGGCTCCGGCGATAACCCTGAGATTAGGATAAAAAGGGAGTATATTCATGCGATTGGCGAAGATGATGATGGCCGCTGCGGCCTGCTCGCTTGCGGTAGCTCCGGCAGTCGCCTCGTCGGCGGCCTCGAAGCTCTCGCTTTCGTCGGCTGATGCGGTTCGCGCCTCGACTGCCACCGGCAAGTCGAACCAGGCGGCTGGCGGCTTCCTGATCCCCCTCATCGCGGTGGTCGCGGTGATCGGTGGCATCATCGTCCTGGTCGACGAGGACGATTCGCCCGACAGCCCGTAAGCTTCGACTTACGATCGAATACGAAGGGGCGGTGACCACAGGTCGCCGCCCCTTTCTGCGTCCGCACAACCCGCAGACGACGCCAGCCGAGCCCATAAGGCCCCGCTTCGTCCTGGCGCTTTCCCGCCAGCGGCCGTCGCCCGGTGCCGCGCACGCCTTGCGCCGTGATGACCCCGTTGCTAGGGCCCGAGCCAAGATAGGCCAGCTTCCTGGCCCTTTTTTTTGGAGGTCGTGTGAAGACAGCACTGGTTTGCGGAGCCGGCGGATTTATCGGCAGCCACCTGGTCAAGCGACTGAAGCGCGAGGGATATTGGGTTCGCGGCGTCGACCTCAAATTCCCCGAATTCGCGGAGACCGAGGCGGACGACTTCGTCATCGGCGACCTGCGCGACCAGTCGGTGTGCGACCGCGTGGTCGACCGCAAGTTCGACGAAGTCTACCAGCTCGCGGCCGACATGGGCGGCGCCGGCTATATCTTCACCGGCGAGCATGATGCCGACATCATGCACAACAGCGCGACGATCAACCTCAACATCGCCGATCGTGCGCACAAGCGGAACAACAACCGCGTCTTCTATTCCTCGTCCGCCTGCATGTACCCCGCGTACAACCAGGAGGATCCCGACAACCCCAACTGCGCCGAGAGCTCGGCCTATCCCGCCGCGCCGGACAGCGAATATGGCTGGGAGAAGCTGTTCTCCGAGCGCCTGTTCCTCGCCTATAACCGCAACCACGGGATGAAGAACCGCGTGGCGCGCTATCACAACATCTTCGGTCCCGAGGGCACCTGGACCGGCGGCAAGGAGAAGGCTCCGGCCGCGATCTGCCGCAAGGTGGCGATGGCCAAGAGCGGCGACACGATCGACATCTGGGGCGACGGCCTGCAGACCCGCTCGTTCCTGTACATCGACGAGTGCGTCGAGGGGACGATCCGCCTCACGCGCTCGAACTTCGAGGGTCCGGTCAACATCGGGTCGGACGAGATGGTGACGATCAACGGCCTGGTCGACCTGGTCGCCGACATCTCGGGCAAGACGATCATCAAGAACAACATTCCGGGGCCGACCGGCGTGCGCGGCCGCAACAGCGACAACCGCCTGATCGAGCAGGAGCTCGGCTGGCGTCCGAGCCAGACGCTCAAGGCCGGGCTCGAAAAGACCTATGCCTGGATCGAGGCGCAGACTCGCCGCAACGCGGCCTGATCTGCCGATGATCCGCGCGCCCGCCCTTCCCGCCCCGAGGGCCTGAAGGGTGGGCGCGTCCTACTCGCTCGCCGGCAAGCGAGTTGCCGTTGCGGGACACCGCGGCATGGTCGGCGGCGCGCTGCTGCGCCGTCTCGCGCGCGAACAATGCGAGATCCTGCCGCTAGGGCGCGCCCAGGCCGATCTGCGCGACCAGGCGGCGGTCGAGCGCTGGTTCGCCGCGGAACGGCCCCAAGCGGTATTCCTCGCCGCGGCCAAGGTCGGCGGCATCCTGGCGAACGACAGCTACCCCGCCGACTTCATCTACGACAATCTGATGATCGCCGGGAACGTGATCCACGCCGCGCACGGCCACGGGGTCGAGAAGCTGCTGTTCCTGGGATCGAGCTGCATCTATCCCAAGTTCGCCGACCAGCCGATCCGCGAGGATGCGCTGCTGACGGGCCCGCTCGAGCCGACCAACGAATGGTATGCGATCGCCAAGATCGCCGGGATCAAGCTGTGCCAGGCCTATCGCAAGCAGCATGGCGACGACTTCATCAGCGCGATGCCCACCAACCTCTACGGGCCCGGCGACAATTACGACCCCGATTCGAGCCATGTGCTGCCCGCGCTGCTGCGCAAGGCGCATCGCATGAAGACCGGGGCGGCCGCGACCTTGCCGATGTGGGGCACCGGCGAACCGCGCCGCGAGTTCCTCCACGCCGACGATTGCGCCGACGCCTGCGTGTTCCTGATGCAGCATTATTCGGGCGCCGAGCACGTCAATGTCGGGACCGGCGAGGACATGCCGATCGTCGACCTCGCGCGCCTGGTGTGCCAAGTGGTCGGGGTCGAGCCGCGGATCGAGCACGACCTCACCAAGCCCGACGGCACGCCGCGCAAACTGATGGACGGGAGCAAGCTGCGCGAGCTCGGCTGGGCGCCGTCGATCCCGCTCGAGCGGGGACTGCGCGAGACTTACGCCGAGCTGCTCGCCAGCGGCCGCCTGGACGCCATCGCCTGAACGGCGGACGGCGTCAGCCGACGCTTACTTCCACGCGGTGATGTAGGCGTAGGAGGTGTACCAGGACCATTCGTTCTTCGCGGCGACCGCGGAGAGCGCATCCTCGATCTGCTTCACCACCGGAAGCTTGTCGTAATAATAGTGGCCATAGAACTCGCGGATCTCGACCTTGCTGTAACCGATCTCGGCGAACTTGCTGCGCATCCCCTCGGTGTCGCCTTTGCACATCGAATAGTATGCCGGGAACTTGGGCGAGACTTCCTTGCGGATCGGGAAGAAGGTGGTGAGCAGTTTGCGGCCGAGGGTCTCGGGCAGCAGGCGGTTGACGATGAAGGGCGAGGCCCACAAGGTCGGGATCAGGTGGAACGCCACGCCGCCGGGCTTGAGCACCTTGTGGACGTTGCGGTGCATCGCATGGCCGTCGCGGACATGCTCGGCGAGGAAGCGCGAGAAGACGACGTCGTACATCCCCTCGAAGTTCGAGACGTCGCCCGACACGTCGAAGCACGCCTTGCGATATTCCGGCGGCGCGACCGCGAGCTCGTCCGCGCTGATGTCGTTGACGGTATAGCTGTTGAGCTTGACCGGCATGTCGTCGAGCGAGAAGGACGGCCGGCGACCCCCGCCGAGCTCGAGAATGTCGCCGCCTTCATAATTGGCGACGATACGGCGCAGCTCGTCGGGATAGCCGTCGATCGCCGTCGACCAGAGCTTCGAATTTTCGATCTTCAAGCGAAACCCTTCCAAGGTCCCCCCGGACCCGCATGGAAATTATCAGTTACGAAGCCGTACAAGCGAGGCCGGGCCAAAAATCGCCTCGATCCCGTTGGGAGACGTCCCTGCCGAGGATAGTAACCGCAGCGTGATCGCATCGCAACCAGCTGGAATCGCGATCACGTCCTCGACCGCGGCGCCCTCTGGCGCCAGCGGCGCCTGCTTGCTCCACAGCACGTTGCCGCCGCGGCTGGCACCACACCGCATCTCCCAGCGCGCCGCGGCGCCCTCGGCGGAGGAGGCGGTGCGCTGGATGGCGCGGAAGCGATAATCGCCCGGTTCGACATAGACGATCTTGCGCGCCACCGCCCCCGTCGCCGAGGTCTCCATCGTCGCGTGCAGGCGGATCGTCTCGCCCTTTTCGTCGCGCAGGAACGCGCCGGAGATTCCCGGACCGGCGAACAGCTCCCAGGTCAGCGGGGCGAATTTCTCCTGCGTCGTCGCGCCGGTGAAGCCCGTCTCGGCGAGGATCGCGGGATCGGCGCCGCTGAGCGAACGATAGTAGCGCGCCGCGTCGGCAAAGGACCCCGCCTCGACCAGCCGCTTGAGCAGCTCCGCCTCGAGCGCGGCGAACGCTTCGTCGTGCGGCAGGCCGCCCGCGCGCTGGAAGAAGCGCGCGATCACGCCGGGCTGCTTGGTGTTGCGCACCGCGAAGCGCGCGAAATCGCCGAGCCACGGAGCGGGCTCGCGCACATAGCGGGCGAAGGCCGGCCACAGCACCGGATCCTCGGCAGCGACCGTCATCACCGGGAACAGGACCTGCTGGCTGGCCGGCTTGGTGCGCAGCGCGTGATCATAATGGCCGAGCGCCCCGGCGACGTCGCCGCGCGACACCGCTTCCTCGATCAGCCAGAATTGCGTGGCGAGGTCGCGCCGCGTCAGGCGGTTGGCCGCCGCCATGGCGGGGCGGCCGGCCTCGAACCCGCCCTTGATCGACGCGCTGATGCCGAGCACGCGCAGTGCCACCGGATTGAGCGCCTGGCGCGCCAGGCTCGCGCGCGCCGCGGCCTGGATCTCGGGATCATCGGCCGCCTTGGCGCCCGCCGCGGCGAAGCGGCGATCCGCCTGCGCGGCCAGCGCCACCGCGTCGTCGCCGACGAAGTTGAGCGCCGTATCGGGATTGCGGCGGTGGAAATTGTTGCTCACCGCACCGGCGAAGCTGAACCAGGCGAGCGCGAGGGCGAGCACCCCTGCCGCGGCGCCGCGCACCGCGACGCCCGGCGAGATCGGTGCCGAACCGGACGGCCCCGGCATCAGCGCGACGCCGACGAATCCTCGGCCTCGCGGCCATAGCCATAGCCGTAACCATAGCCATAGCCGTAGCCGAGGACGCTCTCACGCTTCATCTTGATCAGCACGCCGCCGAACATGCGCGCCTGCGAGGCGCGCAGCCGGTCGATCGAACCCGCGACGGCGCGCATCGGCGCCCCGCCGGCCTCGACGACATAGACCACGCCCTCGGTCGCGCGCGCGAGCAGCGGCGAATCGGCGAGGCCGAGGATCGGCGGCGCATCGATCACGACATGGTCGTAATCGCTGGCGAGCTGCGCGACGAGCTGGGCGACGCGGTCGCTGCTGAGCAGCTCCGCGGCGTTGGGCGGGATCGGCCCGGCGGTCATCACGGCGAGGCCCTGATACTGGGACGGCTGGACCAGGCGGCGCCAGTCGTCCTCGCCCGCCAGATAGTTGCTGAGCCCCTTGTCGTGAGTCATGTCGAAGAAGTGGTGGATCGACGGCGAGCGCATGTCGGCGTCGATCAGCAGCACGCGGCGGCCGGTGCGCGCGAGCACGATCGCCAGCGCGAAGCTGGTCGTGCTCTTGCCCTCGCGCGGCCGGGTCGAGGTGACCATGAACGAGCGCGGCACGCCGTGATCGGTCGAGAAGGCGAGGTTCGACCGTACGGTGAGATAGGCTTCGGAGGCCGCCGACTTGGGATCGAGCACCAGCTCCGCGACATCGCCCTCGTCGAACAGCGGCACCGAGCCGAGCAGCGACAGGCCGAGCTTGTTGACGTCGCTCGGCGCGCGCAGGCCCTCGTCGATCTGCTCGAGGGCGAACACCACGACACCGGCGATGACCAGGCCGATCAGGATCGCGACCGCGACGTTGAGCGGCAGGTTGGGCGACGAGGGCCCGCCGGGCGCGCGCGCCTGGTCGACCACCGCGATGTTGTTCGCGCCGACGCCGGCGACGCCGATCTCCTTGTAGCGCTGGAGCAGGCCCTCATAGAGCTGGCGGTTGGTATCCACCTCGCGCTGCAGGTTGTTGTACTGGATGCTGGCCTGTTGCTGGGTGTTGAGCTGACCGGTCAGCTCCTCGACCCGGCTGCGCAGGGTCGCCTCGCGCTGCTTGGCGCTCTCATAGTCGGACGACACGCCGCCGCGGGTGCGCGATTCCTCGCGCGCGATGGCGGCGTCGAGCGAGCGGATCTGCTCGCGCAGCGCCTGTGCGGCGGGATAGCCCGGCTCATACTGCACCATCAGGCGGGCATATTCCGCCTGCGATTCGGCGCGGCGCTGGCGCAGCGCGGAGACCGCGCCGATCGAGCTCTCCGCCGCACCCGCGCCGCTGCGCGCCCGCGCCTCGGCGGCGGCGCGATCGGCGGTCGCCTGGGCGAGCGCGCGATTGAGCGTCTCGAGATCGTCGGCGACGAGCGTGCGGCTCACCGTGGTGCGGCCGTTCTGGTCTTCGGTCTTGGCGAGCGGGACGATGCGGTTCTGCGTCGCATAGGCGACGAGGTCGCGCTCCGACTGCTGCAGGCGCGTGCCCATCTCGGTCAGGCGGCGCTCGAGGAAGCGCCGTGCATCCGCGGTCGAGGCGAAGCGGCGATCGATCGAATCCGCGATGAACTGCTCGGCCCAGGCATTGGCGATCTTCGCGGAGATCGCCGGCGACGCGCTGGTGTAGCGGATGTCGACGAGCGACGAGCGCGGGATCGGCGCGATGTTCACGTTGCCGCGCAGGATGCCGATGGCGAGCTGCTGCAGCCGGTCGCGCTGGGCGGCGTTGCGCACCGTGCCCGCCGGGCGCTCAAGGCCCGCTTCGGCGAGGTCGACGCCGTGCGCCTTGAAGAAGGCGTCGTCATCGGCGAGCTTGAGCACCCGCGCGACGCGCTCGGCGACCGATCGCGCGGCGAGCAATGTGTACTGCGTCTGGTAGAATTCCTGGTCGAAGCGATTGCCCGAGGTGCTCTCGACCCCCTCGATATTGGTGATCCGCTTCTCCTCGCGGCTGATCTCCATGCGCGTCGCGGCGGTATATTGCGGCGTCATCATCAGCGTGATGATGAGGCCAGCCAGGCCGCTGAGCACGACGATGCCGAGGATGATCCAGCGCCACCGCACCAGGATCCGCCAATATTCGAGCAGGACCGGCGCGCCATAGGCGTTGCCGCCGGCCGGGGTTCCGCTCGGCAGCAGCGGTTCTTCGGCGGGACGATCGGCGATCGCGACGGCGGGAGAGAGCTGGTTCATACGATAGGGTCTCGGTCCGTATAGAGGCGGCGCGTTAGCGAAGCAGGACGATCAGCGGCGTCGTGATCAGCGACGATCCCGCAATCACGTCCTTGAAGATGCGGCGAGCCTGCGAATCGCCCACCACGACGATGTCGTTGGCGTAGATTTCCGGGTCCGAATAGGCGCCCCGGCGGATCGCGCGCAGATCGTAGAGCGCGGCCATCTTCTGGCCGTTGACCGTGCGGAACACGACCACGTCGTTCTGGCGCGCGAACTCGCCCAGTCCCTTGGCGGTGGCGATGGCGCGCATCAGCGTCATGCGCCCGATCACCGGATAGAGACCGGGCTCGCGCACCTCGCCGTCCACGGTGACCACCTGGCTCACCGTCTGCTCGAGGTTCACGGTGACCTGCGGGTCGCGGATATACTGGGTGCGCAGCTTCGAGGCGATCAGCTCGGCGACGTCGTTGGGCGACCTGCCGGCGGCCTCGATCGTCCCCGCGAGCGGGAAGGCGAGCCGGCCCGAGGCGTCGACCTGCACGATCCGCTCGCGCAGGTCGGGGATGCCGAACACGTCGATCTTGAGCTTGTCATAGGGCCCGACCAGATACTGGCGAGTGACCTCGGCGACGTCGGTCTGGGTCGGCGCGGGCAAGGCGTTGCCGCCCACCACCTGCACGTCGTGCGAACCGCCCAGCACACGGGGACCAGAGCAGGCCGCGACCGCGACCATGAGGACGGGGGCAATGATCTTGAGCTTCATCGGCTTCCTTACACTGGCCTGTTCGGGCAGGCAGGGCATCGCCCCGCCACGGCACGATTTCTTCACGCGGCGCCACTCCCCTTTCGCCCCGACGGCGCCGCCATCCATACGGCCGCGATCGCCAGCAGGCACGCAACGGACGGAACGCGAACGGGATAATCGACGATGCTGGCGAGGCCAAGCAGTAAGATGATCACCGCGCCGGCGATCGCGAGGCCGACGCCGCGCTCGCCGCCGCGCGGCATGCGCAGCAGCTGGAAGCTGCGCACCACCCAGCCGGCGATCGCGGCGAGGGCGAGCAGCAGCCCGGGCACGCCGGTCTCGAGCAGCCATTCCAGCCAGTCGTTGTGCGCGTGATTGAGATAGCTCGGCTTGAGCAGCTCGCGCGGCTCACCGGCGTAGAAGACCTCGACGAACGAGCCGACGCCCGATCCCACCGGCAGATAGTGGCGCACCAGATCGAAGATCGGACCCCAGGCGTTGAAGCGAAGCTCCTCGCTCTCGTCGGTGGCGATGAGCCGCTCGATCGCCTCGGCGCGCGCGAAATAGATCGCGAAGGCGATCAGCAGCATCAGCGCCAGCGCGACCACGCCGAGCATCAGCAGGCGCCGGCGGCGCTGCGAGATCTCGTGCCGCCCGCCCCGGCGATAGAGCAGCGGCGTCGCACCGATCGCGACGACCGCGAGCAGCAGCCCCTGGCGCGAGCCCGAGAGCAGCAGCAGCAGCAGGCCGACCGCCCCGGCCACGCCGGCGAGCCACATCTTGAGCGAGCCCGAGCGCGACGAATCGCCCTCCGGCGCGGCGGTGAGCACGAGCAGCGGCAGGGCGCAGCACAGCATCACCGCGAAATGGTTGCGGTTGGCGTAGAGCCCGGTGGGCACGTCGAGGCTGCTGATGCGGTAGATATAGAGGATCTCGCGATAGCCGCCGGCCACCTGCACCGCGCCGATCACGATGCTCACCGCGACCATGATCAGCACGAGGACCGCGAGGCGGCGGTGCTGCTGCGCGTCGCAGCGGATCGCGAGCAGCATCGCCGCGGCGGGGATCATCAGCGCGAACAGCGCGTTCCAGCCGCGCCACGGGACCAGCGCGATCGGGCGCCAGGGTTGCTCGATCCCGCCGGCGCGCGCCGCCTCCGCGGCGAGCTCGCGCCCGGGCAGCGCCATCCACATCGACGGCGGCAGCGGGATCAGGTGAATGAGCGTCAGCAGCACCACCGCGCCGAGCGCGGCCAGCGGCCAGCGATAACGACGCGCGGCCTCGCCGGTCATCAGGAACAGGCCGATGCCGAGGCAGATCGCCGCTACCGGCCGCAGGATCGCAAGCCCGAGCACGTCGTCGCGCGCGCTGCCGCCGAGCAGGAACGCAGCGACGATCAGCGCCGCCAGCGCCCAGAAGGCGGTGCCGCCGCGCGGCATCGGAATGGCGGGCCCCTTCCCCATCGCCTACTTCAATAGACCCTTGGCGCGCATTTCGTCGAGCGACGCTTCATATGCGCTCGACCGGGCGCCCATTGCGCGCGCCCATTCGACGAATTTCGCGATGCCGCGTTCGAAATCATAGGCGGGCCGAAAGCCCAGCAGCGCCTCGATCCTGGTCATGTCGGCATAGTTGTGGCGGATGTCGCCGATGCGGAAATTGCCGGTGACGGTGATCGGCACGTCGGCGCCGATCAGCCGCTTGAGCGTCTCCGCGACGGTCATCACGCTGACCGGCACGCCGGTGCCGACGTTGAACACCTGGTTGGCGGCCGCCGGATGCTCGACGCCGAGCACGGTCGCCTCGACCACGTCGTCGACGAACACGAAGTCGCGGCTTTCCGTCCCGTCCTCGAAGATGTTGATGGGCTTGCCCTGCATCATCAGGTTCGAGAAGATCGAGAGGATGCCGGTATAGGGGTTGCTGAGCGACTGGCCCGGGCCGAAAACATTCTGGTAGCGGAAGGCGACGCCCTCGACCCCGATCGAGGGGCAAACGGTCATCACCAGCTGCTCCTGCACCTGCTTGGTGATGCCATAGACCGAGGAGGGGTGAATCTTCGACTCCTCGTCGGTCGCGACCAGTTCGAGCGGGCTGCTAGCCCCCGGATATTTCACCTCGAAGTCACCCGCCGCCATGTCCTCCGCGGCGCGCGCGCCGGGATAGACATGGCCGAGCTCGGCCGAGCGGTAGCGGCCCTCGCCATAGATCGAGCGCGACGAGGCGACCACGACGCGCTTCACCGAATGGTCCGAATTGGCGAGGATATCGAGCATCAGCGCGGTGCCGCCGATGTTGACCGAATTGTAGCGCTCGATCTGGTACATCGATTGGCCGGTGCCGGTCTCGGCGGCGAGGTGCACGACCGCCGCCTGCCCGCGCAGCACCTCCTCCATCACCACGCGGTCGGTGACGCTGCCCTGGACGAAGCGCACCTTGTCGGCGAGCGCCAGGAACAGCGGCGATTCCTTGGCATTCTCGCCATGGATCTGCGGCGAGAGCGTATCGAGCACGGTGACGTCGTGGCCGCGCTCGACCAGGCGCAGCGCGAGGCGCGAGCCGATGAAGCCGGCGCCGCCGGTGATCAGAATGTTCATCGCGGCTCCTTCAGGCGCGGGAGGGGCGGATGCGGAGCACGGCCTGGAAGACGTGCCAGAGGAACAGCAGCTTCATCGGCACGCGTTTGATCAGTTCGGGGCGCTGGACCAGCCGCGCGAGCCAGGCGAGCTTGAGCTTGAACCAGATCGGCGCGAGCGGCTTGCGATTGCCCGAATACCAGTCGAACACCGCGCCAATCGCCACGGTGAGCTTGGCGTCGAGCTGATCGGCATGGCGATAGGCCCATTTTTCCTGCTTGGGCGCGGTCATGCCGATGAACACGATGTCGGGCTTGAAGGCGTTCACCGCGGCGATCATCGCCGCATTCTCCTCAGGCGTGAACTCGGGTTTGAACGGCGGCGACAGCCCGTCGCAGACGATGTTGGGATAGCGCTCTGCGGTCACCTGCTTCATCTTCTCGACCGTCGCGGGGGCGGCGCCGAGGAAGAAGGCGCGGCCGCCGCGCTGCTCGAGCCGTTCCATGAAGTGATCGAAGATGAAGGGCCCCTGGTTGGCCTTGATCGTCTCGCCGCGCGTCAGCAGGCTTCCCAGCTGGAAATAGACGCCGTCGAGCATCAGATAGTCGGAGTTGGCGAGCGCCTCGCGCGTCGAGGGATCGTTGACCGCGACGCCATAGACGTCGGGATTGATCGTGTTGATCGTGCGGCAGCCCGTCCCGTCGATCGGGATCGTCGCCAAGTCCCGGTTGAAGACGTTGTAGCCGAATACGTTGACCGTTTCGGCTCGCTCGACGCGCGCCATGCTCACCATCCCTCGCCTGTGCTTCGCGTGGCCGCCGCCTTAGATGTTGCGCCTGCGAAAGGCAACATGCCGCTAGGCGAGCAGACGCCGCAGCCAGTTGGAAAGACTATATTCCTCGAACGTGCGGGAGTCGCGCAGCGGCTCCGCGAGGAACGCCTTGACCGGCGCGAAATCGAGCTGGTCGAGCAGCAGGATGCGGTCGGGCGAATAGAAAGGTTCCTGCGCGATCCGCGGGTTGGTCGCGACGATCTTCATCCCCGCCGCCAGATTCTCGAACACGCGCATGGTGAGGCCGCTCTGCTGCTGGCTGGCGAAGTCGAACACGCCGGCCGAGGCGCGCATCATGTCGAGGATGCCGTCGGTGCCGATCGAGCGCAGCGTCATCCCCGGCAGCCATTCGCCGCGGCGCAGCAACTGTACCATGCGCGGCGGGCTGCAGTGGAGGTACAGCTTGAGCCGCAGCCCCTCCGCCTTGCAGTGCGCGTGGAGCCGCTTGACCGCGTCGAACCGCGCCAGCGAATGCACCGAGCCGACGAAATAAAGGTCGTATTCGGGCGCGCCGCGGCTGGCGGCGACGGCATAATATTCCGGCAACGCGAACAGCGGCAGATAGTCGATGCCCAGCGCCTCGGCATCGGCGGGATCGAAGGTCGCCGCCTTGTCGAAGAAGCGCAGATGCGGCCGATAATCGTGGGTCTTGAGCGAATCCCAATTGTAGAGGGTGAAGCGCGCGTCGGGCAGCGCAGCCCGCAGCCGCTCGAGATTCGCCAGCGCATATTGGTGGACCTGCAGGAACACCACCTGGTCGTATTCCTCACCTCGGATCGCTTCGAAAATCTCCGCGTGATGCGCGTCGAGCGAGGCCTGGTGCCGGTCCCTGGCGAAGCGGCGCACCGCCTTGTTGCGCCAGCCGCGCGGCTCGATCGGGAAGCGCCGGACCTCATGCCCCTGCGCGCGCATCTCGGCCTCGATCCGGTCGGTATATGCGTAATAGTCGCACGCGATGAAGAGAATGCGAGACATGGCAATCCGTTGGCTGGAGTGATCGCGGCATGGCGGATGGGCGTCGGCTTGTGCCCGGCGGGCGCTCCGTATATTCCGGCCCCCGCCAAGTCCAGACCTGCCGACGGAGGCCAAGATCTCGTCAACGCCGTCCGTCGCGGACATTCCCTGTCCGCCCGCCGACAAGCCCGCGCGCACCGGAATGGTGGTCGGCGTACAGTATCTGCGCGCGGTGGCGGCGCTGCTCGTCGTGTTCGTCCATCTCCAGGAGCAGCTGCAGCGCGCGGGGCATGCGATCCCGCTCGCGCTCTACGGCTCGGTCGGGGTCGACATCTTCTTCGTGATCAGCGGCTTCGTGATGTGGCACACCTCGCAGGACCATCACCGCACGCTCGATTTCTATTACCGCCGAATCATCCGCATCGTGCCACTCTACTGGGCGCTGACCAGCGTGGTGGTGGCGATGCTGGTGCTGGCGCCGTCGCTCGTCCGCTCGGGCAAGCTCGACTGGGCGCATGTCGCCGCCTCCTATTTCTTCGTGCCGATGGCGCATCCGGTCGCGACCACATCGATGTTCCCGGTGCTGGTCCCGGGATGGACGCTCAACTACGAGATGTTCTTCTACCTGGTCTTCGGGCTGGCGCTGCTGCTGCCGCGGGCCATGCGGCTCGCCGCGCTGAGCGTGGCGTTCGGCGTGCTCGCGGCGGGCTATTTCGTCGTGCCGCGCGGGGCGACCGCGGCGTCCTTCTACACCGACCCGATCATCCTCGAGTTCCTGCTCGGCATCGTGCTCGGCGCGCTGTGCGGCAGGGGCGCGAAGCTGCCGGGCTGGAGCGCGGCGCTGCTGATCGTCGCCGGGGTCGCGCTGATCCTGTTCCGCTTCGAGGCGCACCGCTTCCTGCGCGACGGCATCGGCGCGGCGATGATCGTCTATGGCGCCGTACTGTTCGAGATGGGCCGGCCAGTGCGCCGCCGGCCGGCGCTGATGCTGCTCGGCGACGCGTCCTATTCGCTGTACCTGTCGCACGCGCTGGTGCTGTCGGCTCTGTTCCAGGTGATGGCACGCATCGTGCCGGTGGCGACGATCCCCGGCGCGGTCGTCTATGTCCTGGGCGCGATCGTCGTATCGTTCGCGATCGCGATCCTGCTCTACCGCTATGTCGAGAAGCCGGCGCTCCGCTACTTGAAACGGCGCGGCCCGCCCGACGGCACGGCGCCCGCCGGATAGCCGGACACCGGATGCGCCCGCCTCCGCAGGATGCGCGGCAGTCCCGGCATCTGCAGCAGTCCGCTGAACATCAGCATCAGGAAGAACGGATTAAGAGCCAGCGGCTCGGGGATCAGCGCGGCGATCGACATGCCGAAGAACAGGATCCGGTCCGGGAAGAAACGCTGGCGGAAGAGGCCCAGGAAGAAGATGAAGGCGAGCGGGAAGCCCATGGTGTAGAGCACCATCACCACGCCGTTCGAATTCGCCTCGGATCGATTGAGAACGTGCGTATTGTCGAGCTGAGTCTCGAAATAACCGTGCTTCATCGCCGCTTCGAAATACTGCTCGCTGCCGAAGCCGATGCCGGTCAGCGGATAGGCGGCGGCGATGTTGAGGCCGGTATAGGCGTCATATTCGCGCGCCCAGGTCGATCCCACCGAGACGCCGGCGAACTTGGCCTGGAAATTCTCCGCCGCGACGAAGGCGAGGAAGATCGCGAGCACCGGCGCGACGACGAGGCCGGCGAGCTTCTCGAACGCCGTCGCGGTCGGCAACAGGCGGATATAATAGACCGCGAGCACGATGCCGCTGATGATCAGCGCGGTGGTCGACTGGGTCGCGAGCACGCCGAGCAGCGCCACCGCGCCCCAGCGCCGATCCTTGAACATGAACAGGGCGAGGTAGAGCTGGATGTTCAGATAGATCTGAAGCACCGCCGGCTCGTAGAAGAACCCGTCCGGCCGCAGGAAGCGCGTGCTGTCCTCGAGCATGACGTGGTAGGTGAAGAGGAAGCCGATCGTGTTGTAGGTCAGGTCCTGGTCGAACGCGACCGGGCGGAACAGGCCGTTCACCGTCTCCGCCAGGATCACCGTGAGCACCGCCTGGATCGAGAAGACCTTGCCGAAGAAATAGAAGTCGCGCGCCATCGTGCTGCGCGGAAGGTCGAGATAGAGACCGAGCAGCAGGATGCCGCCGGCGAAGTTGGCGTAGCGCGTGGCGACGTCGCCCAGCGGCAGCCCGCCGCCGCCGACCAGCGTGACCGCGAACACCGCGACGAGCAGCAGGAAGATCGGCCCCATCGCGCGGCGGATGCCGAGCGACGGACCCTTGAGCACGAAGGCGAGGATGGCGATGCCCACCAGCATCGGGATGCGCGGAAAGATGAACAGCCCGCCGCTCATCATCATGCCCATGAACAACGCGAACCGCCGCAGGGCAACTGCCCGCACCTCGGGATCCCTCAGGTCGAGATTGTGCAGCATGCTCGCTCCATCACTCGGCCCTCACTCGGCAAAATCGCCGTCGGGCCTGGTTCGCACCCAGGCCTTGCGGTCCGGGCAATAGCGCTTGACGATCCGTGCCGGAACGCCCGCCGCGACGCAATGATCGGGCACGTCCCGCCGGACGACGCTGTTGGCGGCGATAACGCAGTTGCGGCCGATCCGACACCCGATAATGCAGGCATTCTCGCCCACCCAGCTTCCCGCGCCGATCTCGACCGCGCCGACCGGACGCAGCGGCTGGTCGGCGATCGCGCGGGTCACGTCCTCATATTCATGGACATTGTCGGCGAGGAACACGCGGTCGGCGAGCAGCACGCGCTCGCCGATCACAACCCGATCGATGCACGACACGTGAAGCTCGTGCCCGACCAGGCAATCGCGGCCGAAGCGCACCTCGGGCACGCTGCCGGCGGTCGGATGGGCGATGACATAGGCGCCATTCTGGATATCGGCGCCATCCTCGAAATGCATATAGCGCGCGCCGGTGAGGTGCCGCGGATGCTCGAGCCGCACGCGCTTGCCGAAGCTGCCGAAGCACGGCGCGAGCAAGCGGTAGACGAGCACCCAGGCGAAATCGCGAAGGCGGAAATGGATCATCGCAGCGCCTCCGCGATCGCGGGCGCGAGCCTGCGCTGCCAGGCGCGATAGCCCGCGCCGGTGAAGTGGAGCCCGTCCCAGGTCAATTCGCCGCGAACCACGCCCTTGGCATCGTCGAAATCGGGGCGCAGGTCGAGGAAGCGCGCGCCGTGCCGTGCCGCCAGCGCGGGCAAAGCCCGGTTGGTCGCGGCGAGCTCGACCCTCTGCTCGTCGGAGCAGCGTGTGCCGCACAGCACCGGCTGGACGATCACCTGCGCCCCGCCCGCGCGCAGCTTGGCGAGCAGCGAACCGTAGACCGGCAGGATCTGCCTGGCGGTGTTGCCCGAGAGGAGGTCGTTCACGCCGATCATGACCACCACCACCCTGGGGCGGTGCGCCAGGATCTCGTCGGTGCGCTTGGCGAGGCCGGTGACCATGTCGCCGCCGACGCCTCGGTTGAGGATCGACATGCCGGGAAACAGCTCGCCCCAGCGCCCGCCCGCGGTGATCGAATCGCCGGCCATCACCACATCGGCGGCCACGGCGGGCAGGTCGCGGTCGCCCAGCGCCACCGTCTCGGCCGCGGGATTGGTCACCATCGGCCGCTCGGCAGGCTTGCGGTCGCCTTCGACCAGGTTCTTGAGCTGCCGGATCGGCTCATAGGGAAACACGTGGTAGAAGCCGACCGCGAGGCCCCACAGGAATGCGGCGGCGACCGCGACGGCCGCCGGCCCCCAGATCCGCATCCTGGCCCATTCGCTCATGCCGCCTCCCCGCGCCTCAGGCCGGGTTCGCCCCGTCCGCGATCCGCGCGCGGTGATTAAGCTCCGCCACGGCGACATTGTCGAGCAATGACCGCACCATGCGCTGCACAGGCGGCTGCGCGCCCCAATGCGCCAGCGGCTCGCGGCTCCACTTCACATAATCGGCGGGATTGAAGCGCGAGAACACCCAGTTGCACAGTTGAGTGACGTAGAAGCACAGCATCGCGTCCTCGCGCATCGCCTCGGTCACTTCGAGGCGGCCGGCGACCGCATCGTCGAGCAGCGCGTGGTAGCGCTCGGCATTGTCGGCGCGCCACACGAAGCCGAGTCCCGAATAATAAGCGCGCGAGCCGGTGACGACGGGCCGGCCATAGGCGGTCGCCTCGATCCCGATGGTCGAGGAATGGACGACCACCGCCTTGACCCGCTCGAGCAGCGCATAGCTGTTGATCGGGTCCTCGGCGGCGATGAAGACGAGGCGCGGATGATCGCCGAAGTTGCGCTGGAGCAGCGCGCGATAATCGTCGCTGGTGGCGGCGAAGGAGAGACGTTCGGCCGGGTGCTGGCGGACGATCACGGTCGCGTCGCTATGGTCGAGCAGGTAGCGGACGGTGCCGACGATCCAGTCGGCATTGCCGGGATAGACCAGCTGAAGCCCGAGCGCCGCGGCGTCCCACGACGAGTTGAGCGCGATCAGGATGCCGCCGCGCAGCTCCTCGCCGCCGGCACCGCTGTTCTTGATCTGCGATTCGAAATTGTCCGAGCCGGCCTTGCGCTTGGCGATCTCGTTCCTGCCATAGGCGATCACCGCCTCGCGCACCGCGGGATCGGCGGCGACATCGGCCTTGATCGCGGCGAAGGCGCGCGGCACGTCCTCGAGCTGGCAGGCGAGGCCGTCGGCGGCGAGCATCGCGGTCTCGTAGCCGCCGGTGTCGAAGGTCGCGACGCGCATCCCGGCGGCGCGCGCGTGACGCAGCCAGATGCCCGAATTGCCGAACACCCCGCCGGGCACGAACAGCAGGTCGAAGCGGTGGTCGCGCACGAAAGCGGCGATGCGGCCCTGCGCGGCGGCGATCTGGCCGCGGCCGGCGAGCTCATGCTCGGCCCGCCCGGCCTCGACGGTCTCGCCGCGCATCGCCCAGATCGTGTTGAGCGCGGCGAGGCGGTCGATCTCCGCCTCCAGCTCGGCATTGCTCTCGACCGGGGCGCAGTGCGAGAGGTGGAAGACCGGGAAATGCCGTGCGACAAGCGCCATCACCTTGCGGATGCGGCCGAGCACGAAGCGGTAGCGCGCGGCGCCCGGGCCGAAGCGCTGGTCGTCGACGACGAAGCTGACCTTGGCGCCGTTGCCGGCGAGCAGCAGGCCGACCGCGAGCGCGAACCACGGCACCGGGGTGCCGAGCCAGGGCGGGACCACCACGCAGACGGTGATCCCGTCCTCGCGCCGCGGGGTCGCCGCGAGATAGTCGCGCACCACCCCGCGCATCCGCCCGGCGGAGCCGATCCAGGCCAGCGGGTTCCAGCCGACCGCACGCTTGATCCCGTCAATGAAGCTCATGTCGATCGCCCGATATCCCCGGCGGCCGCGCAGGTGCCGCATCTTCGCCGCGGGCCTTGGCAGCATAAGCATGACGGCGCAATGACATGGCGCACCGCTACGGCGTGGTTTTGCTGCGTTGCGGGATGAATGCCAGCGCCCGATCGACGATCGGTTTGGCGCCGGCTGCCGAGACATGGTCGTCGTCGAAATAATAGAGCGTGCCGTCGGCCTGGATCGTGCAGCGGCCCTTGAGCCGCGTGTCGCAGAAGATGTCCTCGGGCTCCACCCGGTGGAGGCCGGGCGCGGCGGCGGTATCGAGCGTGGCGATCGCGGCGCGGTTGCGGGCGAGGAAGCGGTCGTGCGCGGTGCTGATCGTCTCCGGCGCGCGGCCGCCGCGGCCGATCGCGACCATGTTGAGCCGCGCGGGGAGCCAGCCCGCTTCGGGGACCGGATAGAGGACGATCGTGGGCTTCTTCGCTGCGAGGCGTTCGAGATAGGCGCGGACCGCTTCTGCCTTGGGCGCGGCGGCGTCGCTGGCCGTGCCGTCGCCGGCGAGGGTAAGGTTGCGGCGATAGGGCGCGTCGTCCTCGATCCCGCCTTCGCCATTGTCGAACCACGGCAAGTCGATCGCGCCGTCCATCGGATAGAGCCGCATCGTCCAGCGGATCGCGACGATCACTGCATCGATCCGGGGCGCGGTGACGCGCGCCTCCATCGCGCGGTTGGCGGCGGCGCAACGCTCGCGATAGCCCGTATCGAGCGGCTCGCGGCTGTCGAAGATGCCCGGCACGGGGTGGCAGGCGGTGTGGACCAGGATGCCGGCGAGGCCGCGGCGCTTGAGCTCGGCATCCAGCGTGGGGCCGATCGCATAAGCATGCGAATCGCCGACCAGCGCGACGCTCGGCGTCTTGCCCGGAACGCCGAGGTTGCAGACGAAGATGCCGCCGCCGGCATCGGGGCAGCCCTCGATCATCGACTTGGCCGGGGCGATCAGCGGCAGGTCGGCGGCGGCGATGCGCGAGGGTGCGCCCTTGCTCAGCGCGAGTCCGGCGCCGACCGCGATGAAGAACAGCGAGCCGATCGCCGACCAGGTGAAGATCGCGCGGCGGCTGAAATTGCCGCGATTGCGGAACGGCGCCTCGACATAGCGCCATGACAGCCAGGCAAGGATCAGCGACGCGGCGGCAAGCACGAGATAAAGCCACAGCGGCAAATGCCCCGGCGTCATCAGCCGGGCATAGGCGAAGAGCGGCTGGTGCCAGAGATAGGCGCTGTAGGAGATGAGGCCGACCCACAGCATCGGCTTGAACGTCAGCAGCCGGCCGGTCAGCGTCTCGGGGCTGGTGAAGGCGAGGATCAGCATCGTGCCGAGGATCGGCGGCAGCGCGGTCAAGCCGGGGAAGCGCGTATTCTCGTCATAGAGGAACACCGGCAGCAGGATCAGCGCGAGCCCGGCAAGCCCCGCCACCTCGCGCCAGCTGCGCTTCGCGCGCATGAAGTCGACGCCCGCGATCCCCGCCGAGGCGAGCAGCGAGCCGGCGAGCAACTCCCACGCGCGCGGCGGGAGCAGGAAGAAATTGACCAGCGGCTGGCGCGTGGTGAGGAACACGCTGAGCGTGAACGAGCCAGCGGCGATCACCCCGATCGCGGCGATCGTGCGCTTGAGCCCGAAGCGCAGCAGTAAGGCGAGCAGCAGCGGAAAGACGACGTAGTACTGCTCCTCGATGCCGAGGCTCCAGGTGTGCAGCAACGGCTTGAACTCCGCCGCGCCGCCGAAATAGCCGCTGGTGCGCCAGAACAGCACGTTGGAGACGAACAGCGGCACCGCGACCAGGCTCTGGCCGAAATTCTCGAGCTCGCCGGGCAGCATCCACCACCAAGCGAGCGGGATGCAGAACAGCATCACCAGGAACAGCGCGGGCAGGATGCGCCGCGCGCGCCGCTCGTAGAAGCCGGCGAGCGTGAAGCGCCCGCTCATCCGCTCCTCGAGGATGATCGAGGTGATGAGATAGCCCGAGATGACGAAGAACACGTCGACCCCGACATAGCCGCCGCCGAACGCACTGATGCCGGCGTGAAACAGGATGACGGGGAGCACCGCGACCGCGCGCAGCCCGTCGACCTCGGGCCGGTAGCCGCGGCCGCCGGGATGGTGCGCGGTGGGCTTCTCGCCGGGGATCTGGCCGAGCATATCGGTCATTTGCGGCAGCCCAGCTGGAGGAAGTCGGCCTCGCGCACCGCCGGGTCGCGCGCCAGCACGGTGCCGCCGGCATGGCCGCGATACTTGCCGACGAAGGCCTGGAGATAGGGTGCGTTGACCTGCGCCCGCACCGCGGGGTCGGTGGCGGCCATCTGGAGCAACGTGCGGGCATAGGTGACGTCGCCGCCATGGAGGCCGTCGATGAACTCGCACTCGCTGCTGCCGTCGATCCTGGCGGGATCGGCATAGTCGAAGAAGGGGATGTCGCCGAGACACGCCTGGAGCTGGGCATAGCCGTCGGCGATATAGGCATAGTCGGGCTGCGACAGGCGCCGCCACACGCTGTCGGCGAAGGGCGGCGCGACCACCGCGGCGGCGCCGGTCGCGGCGCGCACCTTCCTGACCGCGGCGCAGATGCGGCCGACGAGGCGCGGATAGGCGCGGGTGTTGCGCTGGAAATTCTGCTTGTCGCCGTCGATCCGCGCGAAGGTCAGCGCGAACTTCGCATCATAGGCGCCGTCGCCGGTGAGGTTGTAGTACTGGCTGCCGTCCCGGGCGAAGCCCTCGTTGCGGCTGATCGCGTAGATGCCGAGATTGGGCGAGCGGAAGCTCTGCGCGATCCAGTTGCCGCGGCGTAGCGCCTTGGCTCCCGCCCACAGCATGTCGGCCGAGACATAGCGCGGATAGGACGGCACCGGCCCCTGATTGTCGGTGTAGCGCGCGTTGAACAGCCACGGATCGACATAGACGATCGCGAGCTTCGGCCTGGCCGGCGCCTTGGCGACATGATCCGCGACTGCCTCGAGATTGGCGAGGTTGTTGACTGCGCCGCCCAGCGTCACGAACGGCGCGTCGAAGAACTCGGCGCGAACCTCCATCGCGCGGCTCGATCCGATCGCGATCACCTGCGGCCGCTGGCGGTCGAACAGCATCAGCTTGTAGCGGTGGCTGTTCTGGTTGACGCCGCTCAGGAACAGCACGTCGCCATTGGGCGCGGCGAGCTGGCGGTCGACGACCCGGGCGAGGCCGATCTCGCCCACGCGCGTGAACAGCAGCTGGAACGCGCCCACGACCAGGCCCAGCGTCGCCAGCGCCGTCACGAAGCCAAGGAGGAAGCGTCTCTCGGTCATGGTCAGAAGTTGAAGTAGATGAAGGCCGACACGCGGCTGAAATTGAGCATCACGAACACCAGGGCCGCGCCGACGGCATAGCCAAGCATCCAGCCGCGCCACTTCCAGTTCTGGAGCCAGGCGGCGATCTCGAGGCTGTTGGGCGCGAGCTTGACGATCAGCAGGCCCGCGGCGATCCAGGCGAGCAGCAGCGCCGGGGTCTCGGGCACGTGCGGCGCGAGCGCGGCGTAGGAGCCGAAGCCGTGCAGCCCTACCGCGCCTTCGATCAGCCGGATCGCGCTCTCGATCGTGGTCGCGCGGAAGAACACCCAGGCGAGCACCACCGCGACGAAGGTCACAAGCCAGGCGAGGAACGCCCCGCCCGGCACCGAGGGGATGCCGAGCCGCGTGCGCAGCGCGTTCCAGCCATGGTTGATGACGAGATACACCCCGTGCAGCGTGCCCCACAGCACGAAGGTCCAGTTGGCGCCGTGCCACAGCCCGCCGAGCACCATCGTCGCGAGCAGGTTGAAGTAGCGCCGCACCGCGCCGTGGCGGTTGCCGCCGAGCGAGATGTAGAGATAATCGCGCAGGAAGTTGGACAGGGTGATGTGCCAGCGCCGCCAGAAATCGACGATGCTGCGCGACTTGTAGGGCGAGTTGAAGTTGATCGGCAGATCGACGTTGAACAGCTTCGACAGGCCGATCGCCATGTCGGAATAGGCCGAGAAGTCGAAATAGAGCTGGAAGGTATAGGCGAGCGCCCCCACCCACGCCTCGGTCATGGTCACCGTGGCCCCGCCCTGAACGGCGTTGAACACCGGATCGGCGTAGAGCGCGAACTGGTCGGCGATCAGCACCTTCTTGAGCAGGCCGATCACGAAGATCGTCATGCCGAGATTGATGTTGGCGATGTTGAGCCGGTAGGTTTCGGGCCGCCCGAATTGCGGCATCATCTGCTTGTGGTGCAGCACCGGCCCCGCGATCAGGTGCGGGAAATAGGTGACGAACAGCAGATAGTGGACCGGGTTGTACTCGCGCGCGATGCCGCGATGCGCGTCGACCAGGAACGCGATCTGGGTGAAGGTGAAGAACGAGATGCCGAGCGGCAGCACCACGTGCCACAGCGCCCAGTCGAAGCCCGCGAGCGCATTGGCGGTGCCGATGAAGAAGTCGGCATATTTGTAATAGCCGAGCAGCGCGAGATTGGCGGCGACCGCGAAGGCGAGCAGCGCCCGCCCCCTGCCCGTCGGCGCGTCATCGACCCGCGAATGGGCGATGGTGTAGCCCATGACGTAGTTGAAGCCGATCGAGCCGAGCAGCAGCACGACGTAGCGCGGGTCCCACCAGCCGTAGAAGAACAGCGAGGCGAGCGCGAGCCACAGCGCCGCGCCGCGCCGGCTGAAGCGCGCGATCGCGAAGAAGCCGGCGAACACCACCGGCAAATAGAGCAAGATGAACTCGTAGGAATTGAACAGCATGCGTCAGCCGTTCGCGCTCATGCTGGCCGGGGCCGCGCGCAAGTTCAGGCCGCTTCCGGCAACGCGTTGCGGCGGATCACGTCGAACGCCTCGGGATAGCGGACGCGGAACGTGTCCTCCATATACTGGAGGTTGAGGATCAGCCGGTCGCCCTTGATCGGCCGGGTGCCGCGATGGAAACCGAAGGTGTTCTCGGCAAAGGTATAGCCGGCCGGGCCCTTGACCTTGTGCAGCCGCGCGGTGCCGATCGCCGCCTCGATCTCCTCGTTCGAATAGCGCGCGATCGGGCCGAGCCGGATCGGCATGCTGTTGTGCGACTGGAGATAGACCTCGTGGTGCCCGCCATCGATCTCGACATCGGTGAGGAAGGCGAAGATCTTGAGGAAGCGGTAGCTGTCGATGTCGCGGTGCCAGGCGAGCGCATCGTCATAGCCGCCGATCACCTTGCGCGGCTGCTCGAAGCTGACCAGCGCGTCGATCGAAGCGGCGGCGACCATGCGCGTCTTGTCGAGACCGAGGAACTCGGCGGCAAGCTCGACGAAGCGGTCGGACAAGGCGACCTGAGTGATCGGGCAGTCGCTGCGCCCGGTGGCGAGCAGCCCGCGCGGGCGCTGGATGCGCTCGGCACGATAATGGTCGAGATAGGCGGCGAGGTTGCGATAGTCGCGGCCCTGCTTGAGGTCGACATTGCGGCAGAAGTGGCTTTTCAGCGCCTCGACCCGGTCGTCGGGCAGCGGCGCCAGCTCGGCGAAACCGACGCTGCTCAGGCTTTCGAGCTCGGGATGCTCGGCCGATGTCCGCTTGCGGTCCCAGCTACGGAAGAAGCCGAACGGGGTGAGCAGGCGCATCGCGAAGAAGTTGAGCGCCTCGGGCACCGGCTGGCGCAGCTTGACCACGCCATAGCCAAGCTCGCTGGTCGCGAGCCAGACATGCCCGGCGAGGCGTTGCAGGAACTTGAGCACGCAATTCCCCCAATCGGTTCAGGGTCCAAAGACCAGAGCGCTCCGGGCCGGTCAAGATTCGGCCGCGCGACCGCCTAGCGCAGTGACTCGTCGAAAAACAGGGCCGTTGCGTTGACCTGCATCGAACGCGCCCCTAGCGCGCGGCGATGAGTCGACCGGGGTGCCGCCGCGCATGAGAATTCGCCAGCTTCTGAGGGCAAGCGCGCTCTACGGCATCGCCGACATGCTGGTGCTCGGCGTCAGCGGCTTCCTGCTGCTTCCGCTCTATACCCATGCGCTGAGCCAGGCCGACTTCGGCGGCTATGTCATCGTCAAGACCAACATCGAGCTGATCGGGTACCTGATCCAGTTCGGGCTCCTGTCGGCGGTGGGACGGCTCTATTTCGACCATCGCGGCGGGGGCGAGCCCGGCCGCTACATCAACTCGATCCTGATGTTCGCGCTGCTGGTGATCGCCGCGGCCGCCGGCATCGCCGCGGCGGCGGGCGATCCGTTGTGGCGGCTGGTGTCACCGGGGACGCCTTCGCGCCCCTATCTCTGGTATGCGCTCGGGATCGCGGCCCTGACCTTCACCGCGGGCCTCGGCTCGCTGTGGGTGCGGCTCGACAACCGCGTCAATCTGTTCGTCGGGATCCAGATCACCGCCGCGGCGATCGTGACGGTCGCGGCGTTCGTCGCGCTCGAAGTGCTGCATCTGGGGCTGCCCGGGCTGCTCGCCGCCTTCGCGATCGGCTACCTTCCCGCGACATTGGTGCTGCTGTGGCGGATCGGCGGCGACCTCGCCCCGCGCATCCGCCGCGCCGACCTGCTTCCGTCGCTGCACTACGGCCTGCCCTTCGCGGTGAGCTACATCGCCTTCTTCATCCTCAACCGGTTCAGCGTGCTGACGCTGCAGCGGCACGTGACGCTGGAGGACATCGCGATCTTCGGCCTGGCGCAGCAGCTCGCGCTGGTGATCACCGTCGCCTCGCAATCCTTCGGCAAGGCGATGCAGCCCGCAGTGTTCGGCGCGACGCCCGAGGCGGCGCCCGAGATCCTGCGCCGGTCGAGCCGCCTGTTCATCCTGCTGATCTTCGGCGCGGCGAGCGGCGCGGTGCTGTTCGCGAGCGAAATCATCCGCATCGTCGCACCCGCCGGCTATCTCTCGGGCCTGCCGGTGCTGATCGTGCTGCTGGTCGCGGCATTCGTCTATTCGTTGAGCCTCGTCTCCAACACCGCGCTCGAATATCACCGCCGGCCGCGCACTTCGGCGGCGATGTCGGTGCTGGGCGCGGTGATGTCGGTGGTGCTCGGTCTCGCGCTGATCCCGCCTTATGGCCTGCTCGGCGGCGCGGTGGCGACGCTCGGCGCCTATGTCGCGATGACGCTGTTCAGCCACATCATGGCGTGGCGGATCAGCGGGCAATCCTATTTCGGCGAACTGGCGATGGTCACTGCGGCGCTGGCGGGAATGGCGCTGCTCGCCGCCTGGCCGGGCTGGGGCGGGATGCACGTCGTGCTCGCAGGGGCGATCAAGCTCGCCATCATTGGCGCGGTGTTCGCCGCGCTGGCGGCGGTCTATGTGCCGAACCGCTTCCGCCAGGCGATCGCGCGGGTTCGCGGCGGTACCGGGAAGGCGTGACCTGCAATCCTCCCCCGCCAGGGGGAGGTGTCAGCCGCAGGCTGACGGAGGGGGCGGATTCCAGAACATCGGCCGCTCGCTTCCTCCCCCTCCGTCGCGCTTCGCGCGCCACCTCCCCCTGGCGGGGGAGGATTAAGGGCCCGCTATCGTCGTTACTTGCGCAGGAAGTTCTCGAGGATTCGCAGGCCTGCCGGGCCGCTTTTCTCGGGGTGGCACTGGAAAGCGGTGATGTTGTCCTTCTCGACCGCCGCGCACACCGCGAAGCCGGCATAGTCGGCCTCGGCCAGCCGCCGCGCGGGATCGTCGGGCACGCAGTTGAACGAGTGCACGAAATAGGTCGAGCTGACGCCCGGCTCGGCGCCGTCGAGCAACGTGTCTTCCCAGCCGTTGCGCCCTTCGGGCACCAGCAGCGGGCTCCAGCCGATATGCGGCACCTTGCGCGTGCCGGCATCGTCGCTCGCCGGGATCGCCGCGACATGGCCGGGGATCAGCCCGAGCCCCTCGTGACGGCCGAATTCGAGGCTGTAGTCGAACAGCAGCTGCATGCCGACGCAGATGCCGAGGAACGGGCGCCCGGTGGCGGCGAATTCGAGCACCGGGTCGGCGAGGCCGGTCTGGCGCAGGGTCGAGATGCATGGCTCGTACGCGCCGACGCCGGGCAGCAGGATGCGGTCGGCGCGGGCGATCTCGCCGGCGTCGCTGGTCAGCCTGGCCTCGCCGCCCGCCTTCTCGATCGCGCGCGACACGCTGTAGAGGTTGCCGATCCCGTAATCGACGATGTGGACGACGCTCACGCGGCAATCTCCGTATCGCGGCGCACGCGCAGCCCCGCGTCGATCGCGGCGGCGCGGATCGCGGGCAGCGACATGCGGTTATAGTGAAGGATGTCGGCCATCGCGACCGCGTCGGCGCCATGCTCGACCGCCTCGACCATGTGCTGGGTCGAGCCCATGCCGCCCGAGGCGATCACGGGAATCGGCACGACCTTGGTCACCGCCTCGATCAGCGCGGTGTCGAAGCCCTTGCGCGTGCCTTCCTGGTCGACCGAGGTCAGCAAGATCTCGCCCGCGCCGAGCTCGTAGCCGCGGCGGCACCATTCGACGACGTCGACCCCCGTGAACTCGCGGCCATTGTCGGTGAAGGCTTCCCACTTGCCCGCGCCGCTGCGCTTGGCCTCGATCCCGAGCACCATGCACTGCGAGCCGAAGCGCTGGGCGATCTCGGTGATCAGCTCGGGGCGGCGGATCGCGGCGGTGTTGATCGCGACCTTGTCGGCGCCGGCGCGCAGCATCGCGCGCACGTCGTCGATCGAGCGCAGGCCGCCGCCCACGGTCAGCGGCACGAACACGTCGCGCGCCGCCCGCGCGACGATGTCGCCCAGGCTGTTGCGGCCATAGAGGCTCGCGACGATGTCGATATAGATCAGCTCGTCCGCGCCCTGCTCGTAATAGCGCCGGGCATATTCCTGCGGATCGCCGATGACGCGCAGCCCCTCGAGGTGGATTCCCTTGATGAGGTTGGGACCCTTGACGTCGAGCCGCGCGATCAGGCGGGTGTTCCTCATGCGCGCTGGTCCGTCCGTCCCCAGGGCGTGTGGCGCAGCTTCCACTCGCCGTCCTCGACCTTCCACAGATGCGGCGAGCGGAAGCGGTCGACGGTCTCGAACAGCTCCTCGCGCGTCATGCCGACATAGTCGAGGAATTCCTTCTCGTAGCGCGCCGGATACTCGCCCTCGTAGCGCTCCATGAGCGCCAGGCCCTCTTCCTTGGTGATGTGGTGGTTACGGATCTCCTGGGCGGAATCCATCATCGTGCGGCCGACGCCGAACTTGATCCAGCGGGTGTAGTAGAAGAAGCCGTCGACCTTGTCGTCGAGGCTGTTGTACTTGGAATAGGTGCCCTCGGTGCGCACCGGATTGGCCTCGAACCCGGTATGCTCCACCGCGTAGTAATACGCTTCCTGCGGCACCCAGCGAACGTAATAGCCGAGATATTTCCAGTCGATGCCCTTCTCGATCAGGACCTCGTTCTCCATCGGGAGATAGCTCTTGAGGTCGACCAGCGGCACGCCCTCCTCGAGATACTCGCCGATCGACTTGCCGCCGAGCAGCATGTCGCGCACGTCGCGGCCGCGATAGTAATCGAGCTGGAAGCCCTCGCTCTCCGCGTCCTTGCCGGCGGCGTAGCTCGAGGTCTTGTGACTGATCTGCTCGCCATATTCGCCCGGCATCTCGCCATAGAAGATCAGCGGGATGTTGAGCTTGGCCGCCATCTTGGCGACGAAGGTCTTCTGGCCGAGGATGAACGGCTGGAACGGGTGGAGCAGGTTGATCGTCGCGTTGCGCGTGAGCAGGCGGTGGATCTTGCCGTTTGGCGTGAACAGGTAATTGTCGAAGCCGCCGACGTGCAGCCAGTTCTGGAAGTTCTTCCAGCCGATGTCGGTGTAGAGATGCGGCGACCAGGTCACCGTCAGCGGGTTCATGCCGTATTTGTACTTGAGCAGGTGGGACTGCATCGCGCTGTCCTTGCCGCCGCTGCCGCCGACGATACAGTCGTAGCTGCCGTCGTTGCGGCGATAGCGGTCGCACAGCTCGATCAGCTCGCGCTCGCGCTCGTCCCAGTTGATCTCGGCCTCGTTGGCCTTGAGCTCGTTGAAGCGGCAGGCGTGGCACACGCCCTCCTCGTCGAACTGCATCGTCGTCTTGGTCGAGCCGGCGCCGTGCGCATATTCGTTCGACGACATCGGCTGCTGGTTCGACATGTTGCACTTGACGCAGAAGCGCACCTCGCGCGGCAGGCCGTACAGGACCTCGAGCTGGTCATCGGGACGCTCGTAGCGCGACAGATCAACGCTGGAACTCGGGCCAATCTTCATGGGGAAACCTCTTTGCGTCTAAACGGGCGTCAGGCGGGTTCGTGGTTGTTGCGCGCCTGCTCGAGATCGGCAGGACGCCCGACGTCGAGCCAGGGCTCGTGCATCGGGTAGACGATGGTGCGGTCCGATCCGGCCTGGAGCCGCTCGAACAGCGTCGGCATGTCGCAATGCTGATGGGTTTCGAGCGCGTCAAGCGCGCGCGGCTCGATCACGTAGATGCCGGCGTTGACATGGCTGCGATAGACCGGCTTCTCCTCGAAGCCGATAATCTCCATGCCGCGGGTCTTCACCACGCCGAACGGATGCTGCCATTCGTGGCTGCGCACCGCCATCGTCGCGGCAGCGCCCTGGCGCTCGTGGAAGTCGAGGATCTCGCTGTAGCGCACGTCGGTGAGCACATCGCCATTGGTGACGAGGAAGGGATGCTCCGGGCGCGGCGAGAGCAGGCTGAGCGCGCCGCCGGTGCCGAGCGGGGCATTCTCGCGCAGATAGTCGATGCGCACGTTCCAGCGGCTGCCGTCGCCGAAATAGTCCTCGATCATGTGACCCAGATAATGGATCGCCAGCACGAAGTGGCGGAAGCCCTCGCCGCTCGCGCGCTGGATGATGTGCTCGAGCATCGGCTTGCCGCCGACAGGGAGCAGCGGCTTGGGGCAATTCTCGGTATGAGGGCGAAGGCGCGTGCCCTTGCCGCCCGCCATCACCACCATGGTGTTGGGGCGAGCGCTCGGCGTCGACTGAAGCTCGTCCCATACGTGCAGGCCGACCACACGGCGGCCGGCATCGACGATCGGCAGCTGGTGGATCTTGTTGGCCTGCATCAGCTGCAGCACCATCTCCTGCTCGAGCGTCGGCGGGACCACCAGCGGGTCGCCATGCACGATCGGGGCGACCGGGTCGCTTAGCTGGACGCCGCGCAGCAGGCCGCGGCGGATATCGCCGTCGGTCACCGTACCGAGCAGCCGGTCGCCGGCGTCGACCACCATCGCGATCTGCAGTCCCGATTCATCGAGGCAGCGGATCGCGTCCTGGACGCTCGACTCGTGCGGAAGCAGGCAGGCGCGCCACTGCTCGGAAACCATCGTCTATCGCTCCCCGGTATCCGTTGCCAAGGCAATGTCGTGAAACGACTTTTTGAGCAATCCCGACAAAGGATGCCGGCGCAGCACGTCGAGAATCGCCGTGGTAGCGCCGCCGGTGCCATAGGGATTCTCCACCCCTGCCAGCCCCTTGCGGAAATCGTCCGAGAACAGCCGTTCCAGGGCCGCCTCTATCGCGTCTTGTTGCGGCGCACAATCGATCACGCTCGCCGCCTTGAGCCGACCGGCCTGGCGATCGCCGATATTGACCGTGCCGATTCCGAAGCTCGGCGTCTCGATCAGGCCGCTCGACGAGTTGCCCACCACCCCATCCATGAGGCGCATGCAGGAGAGATAGCGAAGCTGGCCGAGCGAGGTGAAGACTCGGGCGTTGTCGCGCGCTGCGACGAAGCGGTCGACCATCGCGGCGAGTTCGCGCCCGCCCGTGTCGGCATTGGGCATGGTGAAGAGGAGATGGGTCTCCGGCCCCAGCGAATCGAGCGCGTCGAGCAGCGCCTGCATCTGCGCCGTGGTCTCGCCCGGCTCCAGCGTCGGCGGGTGGAAGGTCACCATCAGGTTGCGTTCGCCGAACTTGAGGTCGAGCTGCGCCTCCAACTCGGCGCGGTCGAGCAACGGGAGCCCCTTGATCGCGTCGATGCCGAGCCCGCCGACCAGGAACACGCGCTCGGGCGCCTCACCGAGCTGGATCACCCGGTCGCGATAGGGCGCCGCGGCGGTGAAGTGCAGGTGCGACATCTTGGTCACCGAATGGCGGATCGCCTCGTCGAACGCGCCCTCGGTGGTCTCGCCGCCATGGATGTGCGCAATCGGGATGCCCGCGACCAACGCCGCGGACGCCGCCGCGAGAATTTCGAACCGGTCACCGAGCACGACGACGAGGTCGGGCTTGAGCCGCGCGAAGGCCTCGGCAAAGCCGATCATGCCGAGGCCCATCGCCTTGCTCACCCCGACCGGGGTGTCGCTGCTGAGCAGGATCTCGACCCGCTCGTCGATCGGAAAGCCGTCGGCCTCGATCTCGCGCCACGTCAGGCCGAACTCGGGCGAGAGATGCATGCCGGTGACGGCGAGCTGCAGCTCGAACGCATCGTCGTCGCGCAGGCCCGCGATCAGCCCGCGCATCAGGCCATATTCGGCTCGGGTCCCGGTGACGACGCAGATGCGGCGCGCGCTCACAGCTCGATCAGCTCGTCGGCCGCGAAGGCGCGGTGGGCGGTACGGCCGACCACCTCGTCCCAGCGCATCGGCGAGATACCAGTGCCGGGGCGCTTGGCGGTGAGATTGTCGGCGCCGAACGCCTCGCCCGCGGCGATGGCACGCGCGGCGACCAGCGACTTGCGGGCGATGGCGCGGTTCTTGGCCTCGCTCGGGCTCGGACGCTTGATCCCGTCGCCGGCCACCGCCTGCTCGATGTTGCGGATCGCCCGGACCATGTGCGCGAACTCGCCGGGCTCGAGGCTGGCGCGGTGGTCGGGACCGGGCAGGTTGCGGTCGAGCGTGAGGTGCTTCTCAATCACCGTCGCGCCGAGCGCGACCGCGGCGATCGGCAACTCGATCCCCATCGTATGGTCCGAATAGCCGACCTCGACCCCGAAGGCGGCGGCGATGTTGCGCATCGCGGGCAGGTTCACGTCCCGCATCGGCGTCGGATATTCGGTGTTGCAGTGGAGCACGGTAATGCGCGCGCGTTGGACGCCGCCCACTTCCAGCACGCCGATCGCAGCTTCGATATCGGCCATGTCGGCCATGCCGGTCGAGAGGATCACCGGAAGGCCCTTGCCCGCGATATGTCGCAGCAGCGGCAGGTTGGTAATCTCACCCGAGGGAACCTTGATCCGGTCGATTCCCAGCTCGACCAGCATGTCGAGGCTGTCCTCGTCGAACCCGGTCGAGAAGAAGTGGATGCCGGCATCAGCGCATTCGGCGACCAGCATGTCGTGATCGGCGCGCGACAGCTCGAGCCTGGCGATCATCTCCTGCTGGCTCTCGCCGGTGCCGGTGGTTTCCTTCTGGTAATCGGCCTTGGGGGCATGCGCCGCGGTGATCTTGCTCGCCTGGAAGGTCTGGAACTTGACCATGTCGGCACCGGCATCAGCGGCGGCGCGGACCAGCCGGCGCGCCAGAGCCATGTCGCCATTATGGTTGACCCCGGCCTCGGCGATGATGAGCGTCTTCAACGAATCTTCCTTGCTGGCACACCGACATAGACCGCGTTGGGCTCGCAGTCGCGGATCACCGCGGCGCCCGATCCGACCATGGTCCAGGCGCCGATCTCGAGCTTGCGCGTGTCGCTACCCTGATTCACCGCCGCGCGCACCCCGATCAGGGCGCCCTCCCCGATCCGGACGTTGCCGGCGATAGACGCGCCGGGCGACAGGTTGGCGAAATCGCCCAGCTCGACATCGTGCGAGACGGTCGCGGCGAGATTGACGATGCAGAAGTCGCCGAACGCGACATTGTTGGTGAAGCGCGCGCCGGCGAACACCACGGTCCCGGCGGCGGCCTCGACCGCGGCGCGCGAGCCTCGACCGAAGCTGGTGTCGGGATGGATCAGGCTGGGGAAGCGCAGCGTGCCGCGCAACCGCCGGGCGATCGCGGCGCGGGTGCGGTTGTCGCCGACGCCGACGACGAACGCCTCGTCCGCCGCCCGCGCGAGCGCGGTTTCCTCGTCGACGATCTCGTCGTCGCGGGTCCAGCTCGCGATGATGGCGGGGTCGCGCGTCACGAACACGGTGCGGTAGCCGAGCGCGTCCGCGATGTCGGCGACGTCGCGCGCCTGGCCGCCGGTGCCTAGGATGAACAGCGGCGGCATCAGCCCTCGCCCCGCAGCAGCATCTCGGCGACGCGCCAGTCGAGCGGGGTGTCGATGTCCACCGAGCGTTCGGCGGGCATCGGATAGCCGCGCGTCTCCGCGCTCAGAAACCCGCGCGTCTCGCGCAGCCACGCGGTGCGCGCGAAGTACATCGCGCCGTTGAGCGCATAGACCGGGGGCAGGTCCTGACGCCGTGCCACTTCGGGCACGGGCATTAGCGGCGCGAGCCGTGCGCTGGCATCGAGCCGGTACATCCAGTTGGGGTGATCCTCGGGCTCGCACACCGACACCACCGCCGGGGCGTCGGTCTGCGCGGCCAGCGCGAGGATGCCGTCGATATCCGCGGTCGTGCGCAACGGCGAGGTGGCCTGAAGCAGCAGCACCGCGTCATAGGCCGGCAGCTGGTCGATCGCGTGGAGCACGGGGTCGATCCCCGGCGTCTCGTCCGCCGCCAGCTTCGCCGGGCGCATGAACGGCACCTCGGCGCCCCATTCGCGCGACACGGCGGCGATCTCGTCGTCCTCGGTGCTCACCACCACCGCGTCGATTCCGGGCGCGGCACGCGCCGCCTCGATCGTCCAGGCGATCAGCGGCTTGCCCGCGATCTCGCGGATGTTCTTGCGCGGGATGCCCTTGGAGCCGCCGCGTGCCGGGATGAGGGCGAAGACGGCCATCGACTCAGTCGGCCAGCTTCGGGCTACTCGGCAGGTTGATCACCGCCGCGGCCAGCCCCTCCGCGACGCTCACATCGGCGCGCGGGCAAGCCGCGTACATCGGCAGCCGGTGCATCAGCGTCCAGAGCGGGCGCGACATGTAATCGGCGTCGTTGAGCACGCCCAGCACCGCCTCGTGCGCATCGGCCTGCGCCGGATCGAGCACGATTGTGTTGAGCCAATAGTTGCTGACGCACTGCGCGGGCTCGACGAGGAAGCGTACGCCGGGCACCTCGGCAAAGGCGGCGGCGTAACGGTCGGCGAGCTTGCGCTTGCGCTCGATCATCCCCGGCACGCGCTCGAGCTGGGCGCAGCCGAGCGCGGCGTTGAGGTTCGGCAGGCGGTAGTTGTAGCCCACCTCGTCATGGATGAAGTTCCAGCGGTGCGGCACGCGTGCGGTGGTGGTGAGGTGCTTGGCATGGCGGCCGAGCTCGGGGTCGTTGGTGAGGATCGCCCCGCCCCCGCCGGTGGTCATCACCTTGTTGCCGTTGAAGCTCAGCGCGGCGATGCGGCCGACATTGCCGGTGTGGCGGCCCTTGTAATAGGAGCCGAGCGATTCCGCGGCATCCTCGACCAGCACGATCTTCCAGCGCGCCGCGACCTCGGCCAGCGCGTCGAGATCGCACGGGTGGCCGAAGGCGTGCATCACCACCAGCGCGCGGATCGTCGCGCCGGTGCGGCGGTTGACGCAGCGGTCGCCCGACACCTCCGCCACCTCGCGCAGATGCGCGTCGAGCGATTCCGCATCGACGCCGAGGGTGCGCGCTTCCGAATCCACGAAATGCGGCGTGGCCTGGATGTAGGAGACGGCGTTGGCGGTGGCGATGAAGGTCAGCGTCGGGAGAAGCACCTCGTCGCCCGGCTCGACGCCCGCGAGCAGCAGGCAGATGTGCAGCGCCGCAGTGCCATTGGCCGTCGCGATCGCGTGGCTTGCGCCGGTGAAGTCGGCGAGATCGCCCTCGATCCGGTTGACGTAGGAGCCCACCGACGAGACCCAGCCGGTGTCGATGCATTCCTTGACATAGGCCCACTCGTTGCCCGCGAACTCGGGCTCGTGGAGCGGGATCATGCCGTTGGGCGTGCCCAGCACCTGCCGCATGGCGCCGAGGATGTCCTGGGCGATCGCGGGGGTCGGTTCGGTCGGGGCAGCGCTCGCCATGCGGATCCTCAGATATTGTAGATGTCGGTCTTGTAGCGCGCGAGGTTCGCCGGGTCGCTGAACCAGGCGATGGTCTCGTCGAGCCCGCGGCCAAAGCCCTCGCGCTCGGCATATTCCGGCGCCCAGCCGGTCAGCTCGCGCGCCTTGGCGTTCTCCGCCCACAGCCGCTCGACCTCGCTCCCGTCGGGGCGCATGCGCTGGTCCTCGCTGACGATGCGGACCTCGCGGTCCATCCGCTCGGCGATCAGCGCGGCGGTGTCGCCGACCGAGATTTCGTAGTTGCTGCCGATGTTGATCACCTCGCCCAGCGCCCTGTCCGACTCCGCGACCGCAACGAAGCCGCGCACCGTGTCGCGGACATAGTTGAAGTCGCGCGTCGGGTGAGTGGCGCCGAGCCGGATCTCGTTCGCGCCCGCGGCGATCTGGGTGATGATCGTCGGGATCACCGCGCGCGCCGACTGACGCGGGCCATAGGTGTTGAACGGGCGGATCGTCGCGACGGGTGTGTCGAACGACAGGAAGAAGCTCTGCGCGATCTGGTCGGCGCCGATCTTGCTCGCCGAATAGGGCGACTGGCCCTGCAGCGGGTGCTCCTCGGTGATCGGCACGAAGCGCGCGGTGCCGTAGACCTCGCTGGTCGAGGTGTGGACGACGCGCTCGACGCCGAGGTCACGCGCCGCCTGGACGACGTTGAGCGTGCCCTTGACGTTGGTGTCGATGTACGTGTCGGGCGAATGGTAGGAATAGGGGATGGCGATCAGCGCGGCGAGGTGCATGACGACGTCGCACCCTTCCATCGCCTTGCGCACGCCGTAAGGGTCGCGGATGTCGCCGGCGAAGACGTCGAGCGACTTGCGGATCTCCGGCTTCGAGGTGTCGAGCCAGCCCCAGCTGTTGAAGCTGTTGTAATAGACGAAGGCGCGCACGTCGGCGCCCTGCTCGACCAGATATTCGGTGAGATGCGACCCGATGAAGCCGTCGGCTCCGGTAACGAGAACACGCTTGCCGCTCAGTTTCACGATCTGCCCCTCGATAGAACAATACGGCGGCGCCCTACGATCCCGTCACACCGGCGACCCGTCCGCGGCCAGCGCATTAACGGTGACGCCGATTTTCCGCAACGCGGTAACATCCCGTTTTTCTACCGTTTGGGAGGCGCGTACCAACGCAGTGACCTTGTGGATAACTACGAATCGGAATAGGGGACCGCGCACAGATCGGCTGAGTCGGCTCAGGTTCAGGGGCAACATGAATTACAGCCACAAGACCGCACAATGGGGGCTCAACTCGGCCAAGCCATCCAGCAAATGGCGGGCGGCCAGCGGAGTCGGCAACGCCCGGCTGATCGCGGGCCTGTTCCTGCTCGACATCGCCTGCATCGCCCTGAGCTTCCTCGCGGCGGGCGAGCTCTACGGTACCGTCGGCGTCACCCACAACACCGGCTGGATCCTGATCGCGGGGATCGTCATCCCGATCTACCTGGTGAGCGCCAGCAACCTCCACGCCTATTCGGTCGATGCGCTCGAGAACCGCTTTCTCAGCATCACCCGCTCGGTGCGCGCCTTCCTGACGGCGTTGTGCATCGTCATCCTGGTCGCCTTCGTGCTCAAGACCAGCGCGCAATTCTCGCGCCTGACGCTCGGTTTCGGCGCGGGCCTGTCGGTGCTGAGCCTCGCCGTCGGCCGCTATGGCTTCGCGCATTTCCTGCGCCGCTCGCGCGGCATGGCGATCCATTCGACCGTGCTGATCTGCGACGCCGGGCAGCAAGTGCCGGAGGGCGACTTCTCGGTGCTGATGGCGGCCGATTTCGACCTCGACCCCGACAAGCACGACCCGCTGATGTACGACCGGCTGTCCAAGGCGCTGGGCAGCGCGGACCGGGTCGTGGTGGCGTGCCGTCCGGAGCGCCGCATCGCCTGGGCGAGCGCGCTCAAGGGCGCGAACATCCAGAGCGAGATGCTGATCCCCGAGCTCGCCGAACTCGCCCCGCTCGGCGTGGCGCGCCATGGCCCGATGCCGACGGTGATCGTCTCCACCGGTCCGCTCGACCTGCTCGACCGCGTGATCAAGCGCGGCTTCGACGTCGCGGTCGCGGGATCGGCGCTGGTGCTCCTGTCGCCGCTGTTCCTGGTGGTCGCGGCGCTGATCAAGCTCGACAGCGACGGCCCGGTGTTCTTCAAGCAGGTGCGCATCGGCCGCGGCAACAAGATGTTCAGCATGCTCAAGTTCCGCAGCATGCGCGTCGAGACGCTCGACGGCGCGGGCGACCGCTCGACCAGCCGCGACGACGATCGCATCACCAAGGTCGGCGCGTTCATCCGCAGGACCAGCATCGACGAGCTGCCGCAGCTGATCAACGTGCTGCGCGGCGAGATGAGCATCGTCGGCCCTCGCCCGCACGCGCTGGGCTCGCGCGCGGCGGACAAGCTCTTCTGGGAAGTCGACCAGCGCTACTGGCACCGCCACAGCGCCAAGCCGGGTCTCACCGGGCTCGCCCAGGTACGCGGCTATCGCGGCGCGACCTTCCATGAGGACGACTTGACCAACCGGCTGCAGGCCGATCTGGAATATCTCGATCACTGGACGATCTGGCGCGACATTCAGATCGTGCTGATGACCTTCCGCGTGCTGCTCCACCGCAACGCGTTCTGAGGCGTCAGCGGCGGCGTTCGCGCAGCCGGTCGAGCTTTTCCCGCAGCGCCGGGTCGGTGCGGAATGCCGCGATGAGATGGTCGGTCCTGACCTTGCGGCCCGCCGAGGTCAGGTGCAGCGGGCTGTCGCAGAAATCCTTCACGACGGCATTGAGGGCGAGCGGCTCGGGCGCCCCGACCACCGGCGCGATCCGGGCGAGACCGCGGACCAGCAAATGGCGATAGGGCTGCCAGTGCCCGCGCTCGCGTTCGTGGATCAGCGTCCAGGATTCGGCGAGGACCGTGTCGCCGCCGCGCGCCTTCACGCTCTGCACGACTTCGCGGCTGCGCGCGAACATCGACTCGGGCGGCATCGATTCCGGCGCATCGAGCGGCACGCGGTTGCGCAGATTGAGCTTGCAGGCGACCGCGCTGGCATTGGCGTCGCGCTGCCAGTCGAGCGGCACGTGCGGATGCGGATCCGCGACTTGCCCGATCAACGCGCGGTGCGGCAGGAACAGGAAGGTCGGCCACGCCGCCTCACCGCGCAGGCTGAACTCGATCGGCCCCATGCGCGAGAGCCGGTCGGCGATCCGCGCCGCATCGACCGCCTCGTCGCGCGACTGGCGCTGAGTGGAAGGCGCCATCCAGTGGCTGTTGGAATAGACGACGAGATCGCCCGGCCGCACCAGCGACGCCAGGAACTCGTTATAGACGTCCTCGCTGCCGAGCATGCTGGGCATGCCGGCATTGACCGCGGGGACGCCGAGTTCGCGCTCGACCGCGGCTGCGTCGAGCCCGAACAGGGTGCTCGACCCGCCGGCAATGATCAGCCGCGGGCCCGGTACTCGCGCGATGGCCTTGCGGACGTGCTCGATCTCGCCGCGATAGTTGACCGCCACCGAATCATAGTTGGTGCGCAGGTAGCGCGCATTGACGAACCCCGCCGCGCCGGTCGCGCCGAGCGCCAGCGCGATGAACCACAGCCGCGGGTCAGTGGCGCGCATAGACGAAGATCGCTTCGGGCTGCTGGTGCGCGAGCAGCAGGGTGAGGACGAGGATCGCCGCCATGCCCGGCAGCGTGCGAAACAGGCGATAGTCGAGCGTGCCGTAGCGCTTCGCGCTCAGCGCCTCGAGCGCGATGAAGATCACGCCGAGCGCCACCGCGATCGCGGGCAGTTGCGGGATGGTCGAGGGCCGGACGCTCGCCAGCGCGGCGAAGCCGGCGCGCCAGGCGTCGATGCTGCCGAACGCGGCGAGCTTGCCCGCCAGCCGCCCGGCATTATCGTCGATATAGAGCAGCCGCACGAAGATCAGCAGCAGGATGATCGAGAGGTGCGCGAGCAAGGACGGCCAGCGACGCTTGGAGAGCACCACGACATAGAGCCAGAAGACGAAGGCGTGGATGATGCCCCACAGCGCGAAATTGAAGGTCGCGCCATGCCACAGCGCGGAGACGAAAAAGACCGAGGGCGCCAGCAGCCGAGTCTTGATCGCGCGCTCGCGCAGCGCCTCGCGCGCCGGATAGTAGATATACTGGCGCAGCCACTGGCCGAGGCTGACGTGCCAGCGGTGCCAGAAATCGCGGATATTGGGGGCATAGAGCGGCTGGCGGAAATTGTTGGTGAGCTCGATCCCCGCAATCTTGGCGAGCCCCACCGCCATGAAACTGTAGCCGGCAAAGTCGAAATAAATGCGCAGCTCCGCGACCGTCGCGACCCAGAAGGTGGCGATCGGGTTGGCGGTGTCGAGATCGATGAACTCGACCAGCGGGTTGCCGATCACGAACTTCATGAACACGCCGAGCAAGGTCCAACTGAACCCCTCCCACACCCGGTCGAGGGTAAGCGGCGGCACGCGGTTGACGATGCGGTCAAGATCGATCGCGCGCTCGAGCGGCCCGCTGTAGAATTTGAAGCCGAGCAGGATGAACAGGAGATAGTCGAGGAAGCGCGGCCGCGCGATCTCGCCGCGCAGCAGGTCGGACGCGACGCCGGAAACCTGAAGCGCATAGAAGCTGATGCCGAGCATGATCGGCAGCTGCCCTTCGAGCGATTCGGCGAGGCCGGTGAGCGTGCTGAGCGCGCCGGTCATGTTGGCGGCGATCAGCCCGAGCATGATCGCGGCGACGCAGGCCGATCCCGCGCGGCGGCGGGCCACCGGCTCCTTGAGCCGGATGTCGAGCGCGACGATCACGCCCCACGCCACGGTGATCAGCGCCAGGATGAACAGCGGGATCTGCCACGCGCCGGCAATCGCCCAGATCAGCGCGATCGAGCCCGCGAGCAGGACGAGCTTGGACCAGAGCGAACGCGTGCCGGCCGGAACCGCCCCCTGCCCCGCAACCGCATTGGCCACGGCCGTCGCCATCAGGCGGTGCGGGTCCCGACCAGCCGGTCCATCACCACGCCGAGCGAGTCCTGCCAGCGCGGTGCGCGCCAGCCGAAGGTCTTCGCCATGCGCGTGCAGTCGAGCCGCGAATTGGCCGGACGCGTCGCGCGCGTGGGATAGCCGCTCGACGGGATGCCGGTCACTTCGGCTGTAGGACCGCCGCGCTGCGCGCTCTCGGCGAAGATCGCGCGGGCAAAATCGGCCCAGTGCGTCTCGCCGGTGCCGGCGAGATGATAGATGGCATTGCCGCCGCGTCCGTTCTGCAAGCCCGCGACCACCGCCATGATCCCGTCGGCGATGTCGAGCGCGCTGGTCGGGCAGCCGAACTGGTCCTCGACCACGTTGAGCGCATCGCGCGTCTCGGCGACGCGCAGCATCGTCTTGACGAAATTGGCGCCGAACGGGCTATAGACCCAGGCGGTGCGCAGGATCGCATAGGTCGCGCGCGACGCCGCGACTGCCTGCTCGCCCACGAGCTTGGTCGCGCCATAGACGCCGAGCGGGGCGACGCGATCGTCTTCGCGCCACGGCCGGTCGAGCGATCCGTCGAAGACATAGTCGGTCGAGAAATGGATCACCGGCGCGCCGAGCTTCGCGGCGGCACGGGCGAGCGCGCCCGGCCCCTCACCATTGACCGCCATCGCCAGCTCGGGCTCGTCCTCGGCCTTGTCGACCGCAGTATAGGCGGCGGCCGAGATCACCAGTTCAGGATTGACCGCAGCAACGGTGCGCTCGATCGACCCGGGATCGGCAAGATCGAGGTCGGGCCGCCCGGCGAACACCAGCTCGTGCGCGCCATGGCGCTCGGCGAGACTCTGCGCGACCTGGCCGTCGCGGCCGGTGACGAGGATCTTCACGCGGTCTTGCCGAGCCGCTCGCCGGCATAGCTGCCCGAGCGGATCGGCTCCCACCACCAGCGATTGTCGAGATACCAGTCGACCGTACGCGCGAGGCCCGTGTCGAAGCTCTCCTCGGCCTTCCAGCCGAGTTCGCGCTCGATCTTGGTCGCATCGATCGCATAGCGGCGGTCGTGGCCGGGGCGGTCGGTGACGAAGGTGATGAGCTCGCGGCGGCTGCGACCGTCGGCCAGCGGCACGCGCGCGTCGAGCACGTCGCAGATCGTCTCGACCACCTGGAGGTTGGTGCGCTCGTTGCGCCCGCCGACATTGTAGCTCTCGCCGACCGCGCCTTTGGTCAGCACCAGCTCGAGCGCCTTGGCGTGATCGTCGACATAGAGCCAGTCGCGGACGTTCTCGCCCTTGCCGTAGACCGGCAGCGGCTTGCCCTCGAGCGCGTTGAGGATGACCAGCGGGATCAGCTTCTCGGGGAAGTGATAGGGTCCGTAGTTGTTCGAGCAGTTGGAGAGCACAACCGGCAGCCCGTAGGTCTCGTGCCAGGCGCGGACGAAATGGTCGCTCGCCGCCTTGGACGCGGAGTAGGGCGAGGACGGCGCATAGGGCGTGTCCTCGGTGAATATGCCGCTGTCGAAGGGCAGGTCGCCGAACACCTCGTCGGTCGAGATATGGTGAAAGCGGAAGCCGTCCTTCTTCGCCCCTTCCAGCCCGCGCCAATATTCGAGCGCGGCGGAGAGGATGCGGAAGGTGCCGACGACATTGGTCTCGACGAACGCGCCAGGGCCGTCGATCGAGCGGTCGACATGGCTTTCGGCGGCGAGATGCATGATGCCGTCGACCTGCTCCTCGCGCAGCAGCGACAGGATCAGCGGCACGTCGGCGATATCGCCCTGCACGAATCGATGGTTGGGGGCGTTCTCGATCGCTTTCAGGCTCGCCGGGTTGCCGGCATAGGTCAGCAGGTCGAGATTGACGACGCGCAGGCCCTTGCGGACGAGGTGGCGGACCACCGCCGAACCGATGAAGCCGGCGCCGCCGGTGACGAGAATGGTCCGCATCTGGGTCAGCCCTCGTAGACGAAGGGGGAGTCGAAGTTGGCTAGTCGCGGCGCGACCAGGTCCTTTTCCGACAGCGTAGGTTCCACACCGAGATCAGGCCAGTCGATGCCGAGATCGGGGTCGTTCCACAGGATTGCGCCCTCATGTTCCTTCGAATAGGGGCCGCTCACCTTGTAGAGCACTTCGGTATCCGGAGTCAGCGTCATGAAGCAATGCGCGAAGCCCGCGGGCACGAGCAGCTGGTTCCACTTCTCCGCCGACAGCTCGGCCCCGACCCATTTGCCGTAGCTCGGCGAGCCCTTCCGGATATCGACCGCGACGTCGTAGATCGATCCGCGCAGCACCCGGACCAGCTTGTCCTGCGCCACCGGCGGCACCTGGAAGTGCAGCCCGCGCACCGTCCCGACCTGCGCCGAGAAGCTCTGATTGTCCTGGATCCAGTCGATATCCACACCCTCCGCCGCGAAGGCCGAAAGCTTGAACACCTCCGAGAACCACCCGCGATGATCGCCATATTTGGGCGGCACGACCTCGATCACGTCGGGGATGGCGAGGCGGTTGAACTGAGTCATGCGAGGCTCGCGACGCGCTTCTTGAGGTAGTCGGCATAGCCGGTCTTGCCGAGGCTGGCGGCGCGGCGAAGCACGGCGTCGCCGTCGAGCCAGCCGAGCTCCATCGCGATCTCCTCCGGACAGGCGATCTTGATGCCGGTGCGGTGCTCGATCGTGCGGACGAAGGCCCCGGCCTCGTGCAGGCTCTCGTGCGTCCCCGTGTCGAGCCAGGCATAGCCGCGGCCGAGCCGGGTGATGTGAAGGTCGCCGCGCTCCATATAAGTGCGGTTGACGTCGGTGATCTCGAGCTCGCCGCGCGCCGAGGGCTGGATCGACCTGGCGATGTCGACGACATCCTTGTCGTAGAAATAGAGGCCGGTGATCGCCCAGTTCGATTGGGGATTGGCCGGCTTCTCCTCGACGCTGGTCGCGCGGCCGGTCTCGGGGTCGAACGAGACCACGCCGTAGCGCTCGGGATCGTCGACATGATAGGCGAAGACATTGGCCCCGCCGCGCGCGGCCTCGTCGGCGGCGACGCGGCATTTCTCGCCCATCTTGTCGCCGTGATAGATGTTGTCGCCGAGGATCAGCGCGCTTGGCCCGCCGTTCACGAAGTCGGCGCCGATCACGAACGCCTCGGCGAGACCGTTGGGCTGAGGCTGGACGGCGTAGCTGAAGCTCACCCCGAACGCCGATCCGTCGCCCAGCAGCGCCTCGAACATCGGCAGGTCGCGCGGGGTGGAGATGATCAGGATCTCACGGATGCCGGCGAGCATCAGCACCGACAGCGGATAATAGATCATCGGCTTGTCGAACACCGGCAGCAGCTGCTTGGAGATCGCCAGCGTCGCGGGATAGAGGCGCGTGCCGCTGCCCCCCGCCAGAATAATGCCCTTCATATTCCGGCCGATTCCCCGCCTTGGTCTGAGACGGCCGCCGCCCTAGTCGATGGCGGCGGGCGAGACAACGCTTACGACAGCCAGTAGCGGATGATCGCGGCGACCAGCCCCAGAACGGCGACGCTCGCAGCCCAGATACCGACGAGCCACGCCAGCCGCTTCCACAACGGGCCGGGAGCGTCCTCGGCTCTCAATGATAGCCCTCCGCGCCGACCTTGCCGCGGAACACCCAATAGGACCAGGCGGTGTAGGCGAGGATGATCGGGATCAGCAGCCCCGCGCCGATCAGCATGAAGCCCTGGCTCGCGGCGGGCGCGGCGGCGTCCATGATCGTCACGCTGCGCGGGATGACATAGGGCCACATGCTGATGCCGAGCCCGACGAACCCCATCAGGAACAGGCCGAGCGCGAGGAAGAACGGCCGCGTCTCGCGCTTCTTCTTGAGCGAGCGGTAGAAGGCGAAGGCAGTGATCGCGGTGAGCAGCGGCACCTGTGCGGTCGCCAGCACATTCGGAAATTCGAGCCAGCGCTGCCAATAGCCGTGCGACAGGAACAGCGTCGCGACGCTGACCGCACCGATCGCGGCGAGCGTCGCGAGACCGAACCAGCCGGCGAGGCGATAGGCATGTTCCTGCCCGCGCCCATCGGTCTTCCAAATCAGCCAGGTCGCGCCGAGCAGCGCATAGCCCGCCGCCACGCTGAGCCCGGTGAGCAAGGTGAACGGCGTCAGCCAGTCGAGCCAGCCGCCGGCATAGGCGCGGTCGGCAACCGCGATCCCCTGCAGCAGCGCGCCGAGGATGACGCCCTGGCTCAGCGCCGCGACGAACGAGCCTGCGGTGAAGGCCAAGTCCCACCAGCGGCGGTGGCCCGGATCGCGCCAGCGGAACTCGAAGGCGACGCCGCGGAAGACGAGCGCGAGCAGCATCGCGATGATCGGCGGGTAGAGTGCCGGCAGGATGACGGCATAGGCCAGCGGAAACGCAGCCATCAGCCCGCCGCCGCCGAGCACCAGCCAGGTCTCGTTGCCGTCCCATACCGGTGCGATCGAGTTCATTGCCTTGTCGCGCTCCTCCCCCACCTCGAAGGCGGGAAAGAGGATGCCGATGCCGAGATCGAACCCGTCCATCACGACATAGGCGAACACGGCGAAGGCGATCAGGAACGCCCAGATCATCGCCAGCGTCGGATCAGCGGCCATCGGGCAGTTCCCCCTTCTGCGCGGGTCCCGGCGTGATCCCGGCGGCGCGGATCGGCGCATCGTCGGTGATCTCGGGCTCGTGCGGCTGCGCACCCTTCTGCATCAGCTTGAGGATGTACCAGGTGCCGAAGCCGAACACCGCGAAATAGACCAGAACGAATGCCACCAGCGATGCGCCGACCGCCGGCGCCGCCAATGGCGAGGCGCTGTCGACGGTGCGCAGCAGATTGTAGACGGTGAAGGGCTGGCGCCCGACCTCGGTCGTCACCCAGCCGGCGATCACCGCGACGAAGCCCGAGGGCCCCATCAGGATCGCCACGCGATGCAGCAGCGGCCATTCGTAGAGCTTGCCGCGCCAGCGCGCGATGAGGCTCCACAGGCCGAGCCCGAGCATCAGCAGGCCGATGCCGACCATGATGCGGAACGACCAGAAGACGATCCAGACTGGCGGCTCGTCCGTGTCCGGGATCGTGTCGAGCCCGGCGAGCGGCGCGTTGGGATCGTGCTTGAGGATCAGCGAGCCGAGCTTGGGGATCTCGACCGCATAGTCGACTCGCTTCTCCTTGGCATTGGGCAGGCCGAGCAGGATCAGCGGAGCACCCTCGGGATGGCTGTGATAATGGCCTTCCATCGCCATCACCTTCTGCGGCTGATGCTCGAGGGTGTTGAGGCCGTGCTGGTCGCCGACGAAGATCTGCACCGGCGCGACCAGGGCGGCCATCCACATCGCCATGCTGAACATCTTCCGCGCATGCGGATCGGCCTTGTCCTTGAGCAGGTGCCAGGCGCCGACCGCGCCGACCACCAGCGCGGTGGTGAGATAGGCGGCGGTCACGGTGTGGATCAGGCGGTAAGGGAAGCTCGGGTTGAACACGATGTCCCACCACGGCGCGGCGGGGACGAACTGCCCCGCCTCGTTGATCGCGTAACCGACCGGCGTCTGCATCCAGCTGTTCACCGACAGAATCCAGAACGCCGAGATGAAGGTGCCGACCGCGACCATGCAGGTGGCGGCGAAGTGCAGCTTGCGCCCGACCTTGTTCATCCCGAACAGCATCACGCCGAGGAAGCCGGCTTCGAGGAAGAAGGCGGTGAGCACCTCATAGGCCATCAGCGGGCCGATCACCGGCCCCGCCTTGTCCGAGAACACCGCCCAGTTGGTGCCGAACTGGTAGGACATGACGATGCCCGAGACGACGCCCATCGCGAAGGCGATGGCGAAGATCTTGATCCAGAATTTGAACAGGTCGAGGTAGAGCTGCTTGCCGGTGCGCAGCCACAGCCCCTCGAGCACCATCAGATAGCTGGCCAGCCCGATCGAGAAGGCCGGGAAGATGAAATGGAAGCTGACCGTGAACGCGAACTGGATTCGCGCCAGGATGATCGGGTCGAATGCGTCGAACACGTTGCCCTCCGCGGCGGGCTAGTGCGCCTTTCGCAATCGTTGGGCAAGTGCACGCGACGCAATCGCGGGTGCAGGCAATTCCCGGAAGCTCAGCGGCCCTGCGGGGGCTCGGCGCCCGGGGGCGGGCCGCCGGGCATGCCGCCGCCCATCTGCTGCTGTTGCTGCATCATCTGCATGAACTGCGCCTGCGGCATGAACTCGAACAGCTCGACCTCGAACACCAGCAGCGAGTTGGCGGGGAGCACTTCGCGGCCCTGCTGGTCCTTGCGCGGCTCGGCGCCATAGCCGAGCTCGGGCTTGATCCAGATGCGGTACTTGCCGCCCTTTTTCATCAGCTTGAGCGCTTCGGTGAAGCCGGGGATCATCCCCGCGACGGGGAGCGGGGTCGGCTGCTGGCTGGCGTCGAACTGCGTGCCGTCGCGCAGCGTGCCCTTGTACATCACCAGCGCGACGTCGCCCTCCGTCGGGCTGGCGCCGGTGCCTTCCTTGAGCACTTCATACTGCAGGCCCGAGGCGGTCTCGATCACGTTCGCCTGCGACTTGTTCGCGGCCAGGAACTTGTCGTTGGGCAGCGAATCGCGCACCGCCTGAGTCGAGGTGCCGACCCATGCCAGCGCTACCGCGGCGGCGATCGCCACGACGATGCCGACCCAGATCCACACGAGATAGCTGCGCTTGGTCGGCGCGATCGGCACGGCGGTGACGGACGACATGGCTCAGCTATCCCGGGTTGCCGCGCGGAGGTCGCGGCGGAAAGTCACAAGAGTCACGCTCCCACGCGCACGCGGGAGCGATCCGAACGGCCTTAACGGGCGCCGTCGCGCTCCATGCGCTTGCGCTCGAGCTTGCGCGCGCGGCGGACTGCGGCGGCGCGCTCGCGGGCGCGCTTCTCGCTGGGCTTCTCGTAGTGACGGCGCAGCTTCATCTCGCGATAGACGCCCTCACGCTGCAGCTTCTTCTTGAGCGCGCGCAGCGCCTGGTCGACGTTATTGTCGCGAACGATGATTTGCATAAGGCCGTCTCAACTCCGAATCATATTCAATAGAAAAGGGTTCGCCGAAGCACCTGCCCCGGGCGTCAGGATGCGGCCCCTAGCAGGGAGAGGCTGGAATGACAAGGGCGCGACTCCGGCGGCAGCGGGCGCCGACTCCTTCTATCGCCTTGTCTTTTGCGGCCGACTGGAGATGATCGGCGCATCATTCGCGGGACCGGCTTCGCATTTTCGGCTGACGGCGCGATTCGAACGAGGTAAGATACTGAAATGAAGCGCGTATCCAAGAGTGCCGCGGGACGCCTGACGGCGATGACCGCAATCCTCGCCTTGCTCTCGGCCTGTGGCGGGGGCGGCAGCTCGGGCAGCATCGGCGGCGGAGGCGGCGGGGGGACCGGCGCCGCCCCGACGCCGACCCCCTCGGGCACCTGCGCATTGCGTGCGCGCCAGGACTGGGTCGCGGCGCAGATGAACGAATGGTATCTGTTCCCCGAGACGCTGCCCGCGAACCTCAACCCCGCCTCCTATTCGACGGTCGAGGCCTATCTCGACGCGCTGACCGCGGGCGCGCGGGCGCAGAACAAGGATCGCTTCTTCACCTACCTCACCTCGATCGCCGAGGAGAACGCCTATTATAATTCGGGCTCGAGCGCCGGGTTCGGCTTCCGCCTCGCGCTCGACGGCTCGAACCGGCTGGTCATCACCGAATCGTTCGAGGGCGCGCCGGCGCTCAATGCCGGGGTCGATCGCGGCGCGGAGATCGTGTCGATCGGCACCACCACGTCGAACCTGCGCACCGTCAGCTCGATCCTGTCGAGCGAGGGAACCGCGGGCCTCAACAACGCGCTCGGCACGCCGGCGGTGGGGCTCACTCGCGTGTTCCAGGTGCGCGACGCCGCGGGCACGCGCAACGTGACGCTGGCGATGGCCGACTTCACGCTGACCCCGGTGTCGGCGCGCTACGGCGCCAAGGTGATCGACGATGCCGGGCGCAAGGTCGGCTACATCAACCTGCGCACCTTCATCAACACGGCGGAGACGCCGCTGCGCAACGCCTTCGCCAACTTCAAGGCGCAGGGCATCACCGACGTGATCATCGACGTGCGCTACAATGGCGGCGGGCTGATCTCGATCGCGGATCTGGTCAACAACCTGCTCGGCGCCGACCGCACGACCTCGACCGTCGCCAACTACGTTACCTTCCGCCCGTCCAAGGCGTCGAACAACGAGACGGTCTATTTCGCGCCGCAGCCGCAATCGATCGCGCCGACGCGCATCGCCTTCATCGGCACCGGCGGCTCCGCCTCGGCGAGCGAGCTGGTGATGAACACCTTCATCCCCTATCTCGGCAACCGCGCGGCGCTGGTCGGGACCAACACCTATGGCAAGCCGGTCGGCCAGATCGCGATCGACCGCGCGGCGTGCGACGACCGGCTGCGCGTGATCGCGTTCGCGCTCGAGAACAGCGCGCACCAGGGCGCCTATTATAACGGCCTCGCCGCGTTCATGGGCGCGACCTGCCAGGCGAACGACGATATCAGCCGTCAGCTCGGTGACCCGCAGGAGCAGTCGACGCGCCGCGCGCTCGACTTCCTGGCGGGCCGCAGCTGCACGCCGATCAGTGCTTCGGCCGCGGCGGGCAGCCCCGGCCTCAGCCCGCAAGCCGCCGGCGCGCAGCTCGGGAAGCCGATGGAGCTGGTTTCGCCCGACCGGCCGACCACGCCGCAGCGCGAGGTGCCGGGGCTGTACTGACGCTACCCGGCGGCTAAGCTTCGCCGCGATGGGGAGAGCAACGCATGCATGACGCGAGCGGCGCTGCCGACACGAGGCAGCGCCTCAAATCGATCCTGGGCGGGTCGGCCGGCAATCTGGTCGAATGGTACGACTGGTACGCCTATGCCGCCTTCACCCTTTATTTCGCGCCGCACTTCTTTCCCAAGGGCGATCAGACCACCCAGTTGCTGAACACCGCCGCGGTGTTCGCGGTCGGTTTCCTGATGCGGCCGATCGGCGGGTGGCTGATGGGAGTCTATGCCGACCGCTACGGGCGCAAGGCGGGGCTGACGCTGTCGGTGTCGCTGATGTGCGCGGGGTCGCTGCTGATCGCGGTGACGCCGGGATACGAGACGATCGGCTGGGTGGCGCCGGCGCTGCTGGTGTTCGCGCGGCTGATGCAGGGGCTGTCGATCGGCGGCGAATATGGCGCGAGCGCGACCTATCTCTCCGAGATGGCGGGCAAGAAGCGCCGCGGCTTCTTCTCGAGCTTCCAATATGTCACCCTGATCTCGGGCCAACTGATCGCATTGAGCGTGCTGCTGGTGCTGCAGGCGGCGATGAGCGAGACGGCGCTGGAAAGCTGGGGCTGGCGCATCCCGTTCTTCATCGGCGGCGCGCTGGCGGTGATCGTGTTCTGGCTTCGGCGCGGGCTCGCCGAGACCGAGAGCTTTCACAACGCCAAGGCGGAGGGCCGCAGGACCGGGGCACTGGCGCTGCTCAGAGAGCATCCCGGCGAGTTCCTGCTGGTGATGGCGCTCACCGCCGGGGGCACGCTCGCCTTCTACGCTTATTCGATCTACCTGCAGAAGTTCCTGGTCAACACCTCGGGCTTCGACCGCGAAACCGCGTCGGAAATCAACGCCGCGGCGCTGTTCGTGTTCATGTGCATCCAGCCGCTGGCGGGCGCCCTCTCCGACCGGGTCGGACGCAAGCCGCTGATGGTCGGATTCGGGGTTCTCGGCGTGCTGTGCACCTACCCGATCTTCACCGCGCTGGAGCAGGTGACCAGCGCCTGGGCGGCGTTCGCGCTGATGCTCGGCGCGCTGGTGATCGTCACCGGCTACACCTCGATCAACGCGGTGGTGAAGGCGGAGTTGTTCCCCGCGCATATCCGCACGCTCGGCGTCGCCCTGCCCTATGCGCTGGCCAACGCGATCTTCGGCGGGACCGCGGAATATGTCGCGCTATGGTTCAAGGACCGCGGCTGGGAGCGGGGCTTCTACTGGTATGTGACCGCGATGATCGGCGTGTCGCTGGTCGTGTACCTGCGCATGCGCGACACGCGCACGCACAGCCGTATCCTGGAGGACTGACGATTCCCCTGCCCGCCGATCCGCGCTAAGACCCCCGGATGACTCCCGTGCTCAACGTCCATAGCTCGATCCTCGGCCAGCCCTGGCGCTGGCGCGGGCTGGCGGCGGATGCGCGCGATCCCGGATTCGCGCCCGACGATCTGGTGACGCAGTTGCTGCTCACCCGCGGCTGCGCGCGCGAGGAGCTGGAAGCGCACCGCGCGCCCAGCATCCGCGCCTTCATGCCGGACCCGTCGATCTTCCGCGACATGGACAAGGCCGCCGAGCGGCTCGCCGACGCCGTGCAGCGCGGCGAGGCGGTGACGGTGTTCGGCGATTACGACGTCGACGGGGCGACCTCGGCGGCGTTGCTGATCCGGTTGCTGCGCGACCTCGGCCTCGCCCCCCGCGCCTACATTCCGGACCGGCTGATGGAGGGCTATGGCCCCTCGGGCGAGGCGCTGGTTCGGCTCAAGCGCGAGGGCGCCGACCTCATCGTCACGGTCGATTGCGGCGCGATGGCGTTCGACGCGCTGGCCGAGGCGAGCGCGGCGGGCGCCGAGGTGATCGTGGTCGATCATCACAAATGCGCATCCGAGCTCCCTCTTGCGCTCGCGCTGGTGAACCCCAACCGGCTCGACGAGGACGAGGGGCGGCTGCACGGGCATCTGGCGGCGGTGGGGGTCGCGTGGCTGCTCGGCGCGGCGCTGGTGCGCGTGCTCCGCGGGCGCGGATTTTTCGCGAACCGGGCCGAGCCCAAGCTGCTCGATTTGCTCGATATAGTCGCGCTGGGCACGGTGGCCGATGTCGCCGCGCTCAAGGGGCTCAACCGCGCCTTCGTGGCGCAAGGCCTCAAGGTGATGGCGCAGCGGCGCAATGTCGGGATGAATGCGCTGATCGAGGCGTCGCGCCTCACCCGCGCGCCGACCTGCACCGATCTCGGTTTCGCGCTGGGGCCGCGGATCAATGCCGGCGGGCGCGTCGGCAAGTCGGACCTGGGCGTGCGGCTGCTGACCACCGAGGACCCGGACGAGGCGCGAGTGATCGCGGAAGAGCTGAACCGGCTCAACGAGGAGCGGCGCGCGATCGAGGGCGAAGTGCAGCAATCGGCCGAGGCGATGCCCGCCGAGGGCGCGGTGGCGGTGGTCGCGGCCCGCGGCTGGCATCCGGGGGTCATCGGCATCGTCGCGGGGCGCCTCAAGGAAAAGCTCGGCCGGCCGGCGATCGTCATCGCGATCGGCGAGGACGGGATCGGCAAAGGCTCGGGCCGCTCGATCGCCGGAGTCGATCTGGGCGCGGCGATCCTCGCGGCCAAGGAAGCCGGGCTGCTGATCGCCGGCGGGGGGCATGCGATGGCGGCCGGCGTGACCGTGGCCGAGGGACAAATCGCCGAGTTCACCGCCTTCCTCGAGGCGAAGCTCGCCGAGACTGTCGCGCGCGCGTCGGGCGAGCGGGCGCTGCTGCTCGACGCGGTGCTTGCCCCGGGCGGGGTCAATCCCGAGCTGGTCAATGCGATGGAGGCCGGCGGCCCCTATGGCATGGGCTGGCCGGCGCCGCGTGTCGCCGCGGGACCGGTGCGGATGATCAAGTGCGACATCGTCGGCAACGGCCATGTCCGCGCGATCGTCGCGGGTGAGGACGGGCGCAGCATCAAATGCGTGGCGTTCCGCTCGGCCGATACGCCGCTCGGCCTCGCCCTGCTCGGCGCGCCGCGCGACCGGCGGCTGTGGATCGCAGGCCGCGCGAAGATTGACGACTGGGGCGCCCGGCCCGCGGCCGAGATCCATGTCGAGGATGCCGCCTGGGCGGATTGAGGCTCGGGAACGCGGAGCGGCCGCCCGGCGGCTGTCGCCGCCGTCACCAGCGGCCGAAATCATGCCCCGCATGATTTCGAGTCCGCTGGTGACCCCTACGGAAGCTGTGAACCTAAGGTAAGTAGCTGATATGACGACATAATGAATCTAGTGGTGAGTCTGGTACCATCAAACATACCATCAATTCGCCGGCCCTTGTGCGGTCGAATGGGACGAGCACCTGCCGCCGCTGATAAGCAGGAGGAGGAGTACGAAGTGTGGAAGATTGTCCACCGGCAAGATCTGGGCCGGATGCGGACTTGTCCGCCAACGGCGTGGTAGCCTTATGAAGCTGTCATTCGTTTGCTGACCCAATCCCGGCCAAGATTGAATACGTTTTGGCGCATACGGTCCGGCGCATTTGAGATGCAGCTTTACGGGACGGCAGGCCATAAACCCTACGCAGCAATCTCGGCCGCAACCGATGAGAAATACGACGGATAGGCCGCCAGTGCCGGAAGCATTGCCTCATGCCGACAGGCTGTGCGCACCCCGTCTCGGTCACGCACATTGTTCCACAAAAACGACAGGAAGTTCGCCACCACGCGGTCGGCAAAACCCGACTCCATGAAGGCGATAGCAGCTGGATCGCTGTGCCCGTATTTGATTTGCTTCTGGAGCCTGGAGAAGCCGTTGAAAAGGGTTTCGTCCACCGGCTCGGCGAGGTCGGAGAGAGAGGCGGTGATCATCGCCAAGTCATAGGCAAAGGCCCCCTCGCAGAGGGCGACAGCGTCCTCGACGGTTGCATGATCGCCGCTGACCCGGATGCCCAGCGCCGCCATCTTCGCATGGATATGGTAGAAGGGGCGGCCTGCGACCCAATCCGCCAGTGCCTCGGGTAAAAAGCCATCGTCGGACAACGATCGGATGGAGGGGGCCGAGTTCCAGGATATGATCTTCTCGCCCGCCACTTGCAGTAACTGGTCTGCCTCGATCGCCGCGCGAAGCTCCGCCGCATTCTCGGCAAGCCAAGCCTGTAGCTCGGCGATGATCGCTGGCGGCAGCGGCGACTTCCGGATCACCGCTCGCTGGTCGCCGTCCGTATTCGCGGCGATAGCGTCAGCGATCATTTTGAAGACATCGACAAGGGCAGGGCGAACCTCCTCGGGTGCCAGGTGATAGGCCAGCGTGTGCGAGGCGAGGTCTGAAACCCGATCCTGACCTTCCTCTTCCAGAAATGTCATATTCGCGACGAGAAAAGCCGCGATGGCCTGGATCGCCCGTGCCCGGCGTTCGATAAATTTCCGAAATTCAGTCGCGCTTATGAGCGGTTGTATGTTGAGCGCTTCCTGCACCACCGCCTCGATCCGGGCCTGGTCCGCGAAAGCCAGGTCGAGCCATTGGGGTTGAATTGGCTGGACCACCGGCGGCGCGTCTTTCTGCCGCTGCTCGTAATCGTCGAACAGGTTGAGGATGCTGCTTCTCGTCGGTTCTGACTTGGAGGCGTCCAGCAGCTCCTTCGCCTCGTTCCAGCGCCACCGGTTTCTATAGTCGTTGCGCTGATCGAATATCGACGGGGTTGCAAAGATCACACTTCCCTCGGTGTGCATTCCGGCGCGGCCCGCGCGACCCATCAGGTTTTGGAAGTCGCGCACCATGATGCTCTCCGCACTTTGGCGTGTGGAGGTGACGATCAGGTACTTCAGAGGGAAATTGACGCCCTGCGCAAGCGTGGAGGTGCAGACCACAAATTTGGCCAGACCCACCTTCATGGCATGCTCGATCGATAGCCGAAGGCCTTGGGGCGTATCCGCGTGATGGGCGAATATCCCGAGGACCGCCGCTTTTGTCGCCACAGCATCGGGTCCAAGATGTGCTTCGGACAGACGTCTGAGTTTCTCGACTTCCGCCGCGTCCGACACATCTACGGGCTTCGGCAAATTTGCCCCGCGATCAAAAATGTCGACGGCCCGCCGACAGACGGTCGTCACGCTATCCTTCTTGCCGCAGAAGACCGCGACGCTGCCGTTGCCGACAACATAGAGCCCGAGAAATAAGCCGACTTCGCCGCCCTTCGTTTTGGCAGGAAACCGTTGAACATTCCGTTCGCGCCCGCGAAGGTTCAGGGGAAAGTCGTCAATGATGCGAGGAACCCAGAATTCGCCTTCTTCGGGGTCAGCCGGGCTTACATATTCAAGGCGTCCTCTGGCATCCTGCCAGCTCGCGAATGCTATGCTTTTCGACGTGGGGAGCAGGCCTGCGCCATCGATGACGGCTTCCGGATCTCCAACCAGCCATTCCGCAACCGTGTTGGCATTCCCGATCACGGCTGAAATCAAAATGACCTGCGTCGCCTCGGGCAGGGTCAATTTCAGGGACGTAAGGAGAAGCTCATACGTCGGCCCGCGCGTGAGACCATCAAATTGATGGCCTTCGTCGTAGATGACGAGGCCGATGCGATCGACCAGCTCCGGCGCGCGTCGCAGCATGTAAAGCAGCTTCTCCGGCGTCACGATCAGGACCGTATTCACCGCAAGAATTTGCTCTAGCTGGATATCGAATTGAAAAGAGTCCGAAGCCTCGTCCAGACGGATGGGTTCTCCGGCAAATGCCGTCACCAGATCGCCTCTGATGTCGTGACAGAGCGAGCGATAGGGGGCGACGATCACGGCCAACGACGCCCGTTGCGACAAAAAGGCCGAGCGGATGATCAATTCTGTTGCACGGGTTTTACCCGCGCTCGTCGGCATTTGAATGACGGCGGAGCGGCCTTGCAGCAGGCCAGCGGATGCTATTCGTTGTTGAGCAGGCCACAGTTCGATCGGGAAATGAGATTTTCCGAGCGCGGGTTGCCACGCGGCGGCATCGAGACCCGACGCTTCAGGAAGGATCGTGCGTGACGCGTTTCGGAGCTTGGTTGCACAAGCTGCGGCTGCCAAATCCGCGTAGAGCAGCTCGCGGGGCGAGCCGTTTTGATAAGCGACTTCCCGGAGCGCGTCGCAGGCGGCAGACACCTCTGGTACGCCTGATGCGAAGGTCATGAAACCGTTCATGCCGGCGAGGACGGCATTCACCCGATCGGAGCCCGCGTCGATCGGCGAAAAGTCGTTGAGCAAAATCTTGTAGACCAGGCGAGCCAACCCGGCGGCAAAGTCCGGCGGTGGTGCATCCATCTTTTTGACGATGACAGTCGCGTTACCGACGCTGTTGTTGAGATAATAGGCGCTTGCGCAAAGCAGCGAGAATTCGACCGAAATGGTCTCGTCGAGCCTGGCGTTGAGGTAGGCGTCGAAGAAGGTTGAAGCGAAGCGAAGACCTTCTGATACGGAAAGCTCTTCGCCGTCCCAGCTCACCGGCTCGACATCCGGATTGAACCCTTCCAGGCCGTCGGCTTCGCGAAATTGATCTGCGGTGACGGCGGCCACGTCACCGAGGATGCCAACTGCCAGATCGAATAGCGTCGAGGGGTCCCGGTATAGCTCAATGAAATCCTCGGGGGCGACGCGGAACTCGTGCATTTTCGCCCGCGCCCGCGTGGTGGAAAGCACCCTGGTCGCAGTTGCTCTAGGCTTCATTGGCCGCCCTTTCGTAAAGGGCTTGGACAAGCTGCATCAAAGAGGGTCCCTTGATGACGAGCAGCCGCAGGTTTGCCGCGTTTTTGTGCCCGGTCGTGTCGGTTTCCTCCAGCTTCGTGGTGGCGAGGACATCGATGTCCAATACAGCGGCTGCCCCGTTGATCCGACGGAAAGGACGCTCGGTTTCGTTCTGGAACCGCTGGACCGCTTCAACCTGCGCGGTCTCCCCGCGCACCAGAAGACGCTGCTTCATCGCATTCAGCGTCATGGCTTCACGAAGGTGGTCCTTCATCGAGTCCGTGACCGCGTCTTGAAGCCGGTTGCTTTTTGTCGCTGACAGCCCGGACTTTGACTCGAAGATGTAAAGCTCGTCGTTCGCGTTTTCGGCTTGGTTATTCACAAATTTGAAGCCGACGATGTCACAGCCCTTGGTCGAGTCCTGTCGGTTCCAGCGATCCTGATACCGAAGCTCCCGAGGGCACCAGTATCCCAATATGAACTCGATGAAATCGGCGACCAGTATCTCGCCAAAGTCACCTGACCGAAGGCTCGGGCCGGGTGCCACCTTCGCATCGGGGAACAGTATCGTATTGAGAAACTCGGCCTTGCTCTTGCCCGTGCCGTCCACCAATGCCGGAAGATCGGCGTCAGCGCAGTAATGATGACGGAAATGTGCTGCCCACGCCGAGAGGACGGCTTGGTCGTCAACGGGATCGAGTTCCCAGATTTGGATTTCTTGCCCGCATGCCGTCTGACGACGTTCACCGGTGTCCTTGATCCAACCTATGTGCGGCGGCGCAGCCACTTCCTTCAAACCTCAAAATTACATGCCATGTCATGACCAGATATTATATAGCGGCTCCGTGGCTGACCACGAGGGAATAGATCGCATACGGCCACAAAAATTGCGTCGGAGTTTCAAGACCATGTCCGGATTTTCTCACGTTGGCTGACGCGTTTCGATCGCGCGCAGCGTCGATACGGATGCGCGGCCTAGTTCGCTGTCATCCCGCCACACCTCGATCAGAGCCTTGTCGGTCGAGCGCCCAACATGCTCCAGGCAGTGGAAGGCGAACTGCCGATGGCGCTTGGCGAGGTCGCGTCCGGCCTCGTGCTTGAAAATCGACTGGGGTGCGTAATCCGGGCCGATGACGGCCAATGCAAGCGAGCGCAGTCCGTCGGCGCATTTGCCCAGAAAATCGACACTGGCGTCGCCACCGAGATATCTCGACTCTTTGACCAGGCGAAAAACGACATCCATTGCGGCGCCATCGTCTGCCAACCGGAATTCAGCCCAAAGGGCGTCGATCTGCGCTTGGCCGGGCATGACCGGCATATTCAGGGCATAGAGCAGCGATCGAGACCCGTGCCAGGCGCGGAGCGCGGCACTGGCCGCGTCATCCTCAATTTGCTGCAATGGGGCCTGTAGGCGGGCGAGCTGTCCGATCGCTTCGCAAAAGACCGCGACGGCAGACTGGGTTGAGACAGTCTCCGTCATCGGCGCAAAACTGAACGGATGCAGGAAGGGAATTGCCAGCTCCGACGACGCACGGCCCAAGTCACGAATGGCAAATTCGAGGGTCATGGAATCTGCGCCAGGGTCAGCGATAGCGCGGATCAGAATGGCGGTTTTCGTCTCCGGCGAGATCTTCTCGAAAAACGCCTCGCAGAACTTGTCCTCTGCCGGATGATCGTAGGTCGAGCTATAAGCCGATCGGGCGCGATCGGCGACTTCCTTCGTCGGTTCCTGTGCGGCGATGTCCTCTAGTTCTTCGACGATAGACTCAACGGACAGTCCAAGCTCCAACTCGCCAACCGCGGCGATGGCATCGACCAAGATTGTGTTCATCCAGGCATTTTCCGAGAGATAGCCCACCAGAACGTCGTAGATCGCCGACCTCTGGTCATCCGGGGCGGAGCGGCCTCCGAAATGGATGATATCGAGAAGTTGTAGTCTCAAATGATAGATGCCCAGCTTCCAGACATGCGGGATCAACTCCACCATCCTCGACGGCAGCGCGATATGCCGGTCAAGGCTCGCCCGGTGCATCGAGAGCAGCAAAAAGATTTGCCCCGGTGTGAGGAACTCGAAGGTGTCCAGCTCCGCATTCAGATCGATACTGGTGACGGGGTGCCCGCCGCCGATCCGGCTGTTCGTGATGTTATCGAGGAGCGACCGCAGGAGCGCGCCACCCTTCGGATGAAACATCACGCCATACACAGCCCCAAAGACCATTCCCGGCATGTTCCGTTTGAGGTCCGGGTTTTCCGCGCGAAGGCGGCGCGCCTCCGCCCATAGATGCTCGTCCACATCAGCGATCATGGACATCACCGCATCATAGAGCCCGGCGTTGACCGCCGTTGAAAGCGCATGTGCCGCCATCAATTCGGGCTCAGTTAAATCGAATGTCTCGGGAAGCGTGAACTCGGCGCGATGCGGCGTTTCCTGCCCGTCCAGGGGAAGCGTGAAAATCGACAGGCTGTAGGCAGCCTTGATCTTATCGATAACGTCCCGGCAGCGCTCCTGAATAAGTCTGCGGGCGACGCAGCCGCAGCGACCATAAAGGGCCGCGTCGATCATCGTCGATGCGATCCTATTGTCGAGCAGAAGGGCTGTTTCGCTCGAAAGGCTTGCTCCGCCCAGAATAAATTCCCGCAGTTCCGCATTTATGGGGCGCTCGGCCAATCGCACCAAATCTGCCGCATCCTCTGCGTGCCGGATGAGATGATCCGCCGCGAAATAATCGGCGATCAGGTCATGGCGAAACCTGACAAGGCCGCCGCTCGTGATCAGGATGGAAGAGCGTTCGGCTTCCTCGGCCAATGCCTTTCCCGATATGGTGACGCCCGATGTTCGATCCAGCAGGCGTGCGGCGACATGCGCTGGCAGTTGAGTTGTATATTCAGCCCGCATGTCATGTGCCATGCGGGCAAGGCCAGCATGCAGCTCCGTCCGGTGCCGGCTATCGGGCAGCCGACCGAGAGTGAAGGCATTATAAAGTTGAAATCGTCCATCGACCTTGCCGCCCTTTGCAAGGGTTTCTGCCAGTACGGTCGCGTCTTGAGCGCTGCTGACGACTTCCAAAATCGAGGCTTCGGTTTCTGTCAGAGGCCGACCGATGTGGGCCTCGGTGATCAGCCGTCGCCGAACGTCAGTGGGTTGGACAAGTTCGAACACGACCCCTTGCAGGCTCGCTGGCAGGTCGGGAAGTTGCTGACCCGTCATGAAGAGTCCAACCCCGTACCGCAGCGACGCAGTCTGCAAAGCGGCCAGCAAAGCCGGTCGTCGACCGGCGGGGCACTCGTTGAGCGCATCGACGCAGATCAACACGCGTGATCCGGCTCTCGCCGCCGAACGCATCAGCTTGAGAAACGGGACGGTAGTAGACCGCGCGACGGCTTGTTGCAGCAACAACAGTAATGATTTGTCGAAATCGCGGGCAGCAATCGGAATTGGAATGACGCCACTGCGCGCGGCTTCAACAATTAGCCTGGCATTAAGGTGGCTTTTCCCAACACCGGACGGGCCAACCAGATGCACATGGTTGCCCTGTTCAACGAGCGGCAAGAGGGGCGGCAGCGGACAAATTTGCTCATCCAGACGGATTTCCGCCTCGACATGCGGGCCGATGTTGAGCGTTGCGAGTTGAAGGCAGTTCGAAAGATATTCGCCGACGGCCTTCCGGTCATCGGCAGTGGCAAGCAGGCCCTCGGCAGTCAGCCTCAATCGATCGGCAATGTCAGCCCATGTCTCTAGCGGAAGTCGAACGCTGGCAGCAGACCTTAGGTGGGAGGCCAGTGCGTCAAAGCCCCCAATCCCAAGTTTGTGATTGGAAGCGGGCAAGGACGAATCCGCCGGAGCCTCGGGGAAAATGCACAGGAATCCCGATACGGCGGCGCGCGTGTCTCCGACAAAATCAGGCAACTTCCGCAAGAGGTCGGACACGGCAAATCTGTTATTCAGCGCCTGGGAGTAGGGATAGCCGACCGGTCGCCGTATCCCACCGTCTACAAGATGCCACTCGCCATTCTCGGAGCCTTCGACAGCAGCTCGAAAGCCTTTTACTTCGACCACCACGCACCGGCGTTCGGTGCAGATGACGAAATCAACCTGACGGTTGTCGGTGCCGACTTCGAAATTCGCGAAGATGACAGCGTTTTCGCCGTTAGATTCAAGATGGCGTCGCAGACGCCGCAGAAAATCGCGTTCTGTGCGGTTATCGATCGCTGCGCCATAAAAGACGCGAATATGTGCCGTCGCGCGGGTTTTTGTCATAAGAATATGACTAGCATTTTGGCCCAATCATTCTTGGACAAAAGGACGCAAAACAATATTTTGCATAACTATTCCTATCGCCAGCCATTACCAAGAGCCCGTCGCCACGTTCGTGGGCAACTTGAGATTGGTCACTTCGCCGAGATCGTTGATCATCGCGAAGGTGGGTAGCTGCTTGCCCTTTGGTGTGCCGAACCAAGTTTCGGCGACATGGATCAGATCAGAATTGGCCGCACGCTTGCCGAATCTTTCGAGCAGCTCGTGAGTGAGTTCACGGCTCGGTAGAGTGATGAAATCACCGGTGACGTGCAGGCTGTCCAGATCGTCCGCCTCGCTCGCGATCGGTCGTTGCAGCATCTTGCGCGGGAGGGCCGTATCGCCCAGCAGGCCTGCAAATGACTTCGGGAAGATCGGGGCCATGAAGTCGATGATATGGGTCTCGGTCTGGACCCACATGTGGAAGCCGTCGGAGTCCGCGATGATCCGGCCGCCTTCGTCACGGCCGAAAAAGGCGATCTTCGGTTCGTTACTGACACAGAGCGCGAGATTACCGGCCACCGCCGTCGCCGGGATTTTGTATTTCGTCTCCAGAATATAGGCCCCGAAGACGGCGAAGAAGATGCAGGACCGCTCGGCGGTGCCGACACCCTCGATCACGCCACGCGCCACCTGATGGATGCGGTTATATTCGCCGAGGGTGAGGAGGAACTTCTTCATTTGAACCTGCGGTGACGGATCGGTTGGATCGATAGAGTTTCTCAATTGCACACGGAATCGCAAGGTTAGGAGGAGGGCGAGCCGCAAACCCACGGGCGGTAGGCGCAGGTCGCATAGTTCTGGCTGCCATCGTTGCACATCCGCTGCAAATGCGCCGTGCACGAGCAGCATTGCGAGGCATTGCTGAAGGAGGTGCCCCTGTCGTCGTGCCGGAAAACTGCTGCGTGGTTCCGAACTTCGCCGCCGTCGGTTAATCTGACAGCGCTGGGATTGTATGAGCAGCGACGCGCCGTGCACACCCCGGCGGTTTGAGCGCTCGGGAAATTTCCCTGAACAAGCGTCTGCTTTTGGAAAGCGTATCAGCGATGCTGAAGGCCCGGACTTAGGGCGCAAAGCGGACACCACTTTAGCGCCCAAGCCCACGTCCTCGCCCGAAGTCGATTCCGTGATTGAACGCCAGTTCCGCTCCAAGCCGGCGACCGGTGTCGATCGTGATCCCGAGCTGCGCCTTACGGCCTGCGAGGATCGATTCCATCTGTGGGTCTCGTTCGAGGCTCTTCGCCATTCCCGCCATCTCGCTTTGGATGGCTTTGCGGCCCGCCATGTCGCCCACCGCATAGGCGCGGTCAGACTGCTTCTGCAGCTTGCTCCAGCGCGCAACGAACTGGTCGGCGCGCCTGGCCGGGTCGGCCCGCATCTCGGCCTCCAGCATCACAGCCCGGATCGTCCGTTGCGGCCGCCCGCTCGCAGCCTCATCGATCGTCGTGCGATCGGCGTTGAATACGTTCTGAAGGTCGCGCTTAACACCAGGGCGCAGCGCCTCCATTTCAGCAACAGCCTTGTCGAGGGCGGCACGCTGATGCGGAAGCTCCGCATATCCTTCCGTCCGTACGCGCACGATGTCGGCGACCGAGCGTGCAACGCGCACCACCGCCCGCTCGAATGGGCTCAACTCCGGAGCATCGGGTGTCACGCGCAGCTTCAAACCCGCGAACCGGTCGTGGGGTGCCGGCCGCTGCTGCGCTGGCTCGGTGGCCAGATAGTCCGACGCCATGTCCTTGCCGCGCTCGCGCGACAGTGTCCGGGTCAACGCATGTCCGTCGGCAAAATCGTCGCGACCATAGTGGAGATCGACGCTGTCGCGGTGGCGTGACAACGCTACGTAAGCGGCATGACGATCGAGCCCTGGCGTCGCCAGCACATGGACGCGATCGACTGTCACACCTTGCGCCTTGTGCACCGTGGCGGCGTACCCGTGATCGACGTTCGCGTAATCCTTGACATCGAACGCGATCGAGCGCCCGTCGTCGAGCAGCACCGCCATACGCGCCTGAGTGACCGACAGTACCTGTGCAAGCGTACCGTTCTTGACGCCCAGACTGCGCTCATTGCGCAGGAACATCACCCGGTCTCCGGGCGCGAATTCACGCTGCCCCCGCTCGGTCGAGATCATCACATCCTCGCCGAGCTCGCCGTTGGCGCGCAGCCTGTCGCGTGCGGCGGTATTCAGGTCCCGCACCTCGTCGTTGGTGTGTGTGAGGATGATCCGCGAGGCGCCGGGCGCCTGCAAACGATCCCGATCCCAGCTGTCGATCAGGTCAGCACGTGCGGCTTCACGCGTACCGGCAACATGGATGCGGTCGTGCCGGCTATAGGCGCTGATCGCTTGTGCTGTCCGCTCGGTCGCGAGGTAGCGCGTGGCGTCGCGCTGCCAATCCTCGCGCTGGCGGCGGATCTCGGTGATCTCGATACTGCCATGCCGCTCGGCAGTCGCGCGGAACGCGGCGCCTGCTTCGATCGCCTGAAGCTGCTCGGGGTCGCCGACCAGCACGACTTTGGCGCCGCGCTTCTCGGCTTCGGTAAGCACGCGCTCCATCTGGCGCGAGCCGATCATGCCAGCCTCGTCGATCACCAGCACGTCGCGGTCCGACGGCAGCTCGCGACCCTGCGCCCATTGATGCTCCATGCTGGCGATGGTGCGCGACGCGATTCCCGAACCACCCTCCAGATTCTCGGCGGCAATGCCGGATAGCGCCACGCCGCGAACCGAATAGCCTGCGCTCTCCCAGGCCTCGCGCGCAACGCTCAGCATGGCCGACTTGCCTGTCCCGGCATAGCCGATGACCACACCAAGCCCTTGGCTTTTGGTGATATGGTCGAAGGCGCTGCGCTGCTCGCTCGACAGCACCAGCCCGCGCATCTCCGCACGCGCGAGCGCGAGTTTGCGATGCTGCTCAGCCATGCCGTGTCGCCGCGCCGCCTCCAGCCGGACAGTGGCGCGCTCGAGCCGCTTCTCGGTCTCGATCATGTCGCGGCTGGTGAAGCGATCATGGCCGCGCCCATCCTTGCCTAGCGCTACCAGCTCGGGCGACGCGCGTACCGCTGCCATCACCCGGTCGAACTGCTCTTTCCCCTCGCTATGTCGGTGCACGAGCATCGCCAGATCACGCGTGGTGAATGTCGCCTGGGTGCGGGTGATCGCATCGAACGCCAGCGCCGGGTTCGCCAACAGCTTCTCGCCATTGGCGCGCGCGATGGCGTGATGTTCTTCCAGCCGCTCGGAGGCGAGCCCCTGTTCCGCCATCCGGGCGGCGGCGGGGCCAATCTTGTGCTGCGGCTCAAGGTCGATGCCCTGCGCTTCCAGGGAGCGATGATCGACACGCGCATCGATATCCAGCTCGGCCAGCCGCTTGTTGACGTTCTCGGCCCAGCGTTCGCGCCATTTCTCCAGAAGATCGGTGCGGTTCCAGTCGCGGTTCTTCTTGCCGAACCCCCTCTCATCGACATTGCGCAAGGTGAGCATCACATGCGCGTGCGGCTTGGGCTCGCCATCGGCGCCGACATCCCAATGCACATTGACATCGGCGATCATCCCGCGCTCGACGAATTCCCGTTCGACGAAATTGCGCGCCAGTCGGATGCCCTCGACCTGGTCCAGCTCACGCGGAATGGCGAACTCCACCTCGCGGGAGAGCTGCGCATCCTTTCGCAGCTCGGTGGCCTCGACCGCGTTCCACAGCGTTTCGCGATCACCGAGATGCTCGGGCGAGCCGTTCGGCAGCATCACTTCCGAGTGAACGACGCCTGACTTGTTGGTGAAGTCGTGATGGCGGTCGAGCCGCTCGTCGTGCAGCCGAGAGGCCGAACGATAGGCAGCAGCGGCGACGGCGCTGCGACCGGCAGCACGGCTGATGACCTTCACGCTGAAATGGTAGATCGCCATAGCGATCAAAGCAGTTACACCTGAAAGCGCACGTCGGCACGACGTATAAGCGCGCCCTCACACGAAAAACTCCTGTGAGGGACTGCGACGTTTCAGACAGTCCCGCCGACTCTGCAGCATTGCGCCTGTCGCTCTACTATCATGCCCGCATCACCCGGTAATGGAGACTGTGATGCGCAAACCCCGTGACTTCGATTCAGAACTGAAGGCGCTCGCCGACAAGGCGAAGCAACTCAGAGAACGCCGTGTACGCCAGTTCGGCGAGCTGGTGACGGCGACCGGCGCCGATGCGCTCGACGCCGACCTGCTAGCGGGCGCGCTGATCAGTGCGGTGGATGCAAAGGACGCCGCGACAAAGGAGGGCTGGCGCAAGGCGGGTGCAGCCTTCTTTCGCGTCACGCGCCAGCCTCGCCGCCGCGCTCGCGCGGAGCCGGAAGGCGGAGCGGAGCGCGAGGGCGGCGGCGCATCGGCTTGAAGCCAGGAAGGCACGAACCGACATGCGCGAATGGGTCGTCAAGCGCCGGGAACGCACGCGGCATCTGATCGAGCTGGGCGGCCTGGTCGTGAAGGCAGGGTTGGTCGAACTGACCGGCGATGATCGCACTACGCTCTATGGCGTGTTCCTGTCGATCGCGGGCAAGCTGCAAGGCGAAGAACGCGATCATGCGCTTGCCCTGTGGGCGCGACGCGGAAAGCGCGCGTTCGAAGCCGAAGCAGAAGCGAAAAGCGGTGCGATGGCTATCTTACCGTCACCGCCAGCCCCACCACCATCTGCGGCGTAACGGTCGGCCCTGCAGCGCAGAGTGGAGGCCGTAGAGGGCATCGGCCATTCTGCGTTCGATCTGTCGCACGCTGAGGCCGGTGACCTCGGCGATTTCGGCATAGCTGAGGTCATCGATCCGGTGGGCCAGAAACACTTCGCGGGTGAGACGCGGCAGCGCCAGCAGGGCTGCCTCCATCCGTGCTAGTTCCTCGGCTGTCGCCCTTACCTCACGGGCGGGGGCCGGATTCGCCGTCGCATCATGGGCAGCCATGGCGCCCCCCTTCATCGCGTCAAGCGATGCTGCCATCCACGTGGGCGCGGATGACCGGTCACCTGATACACGCGGTCGAGCAGCGCGCGTGTCAGCATTCGGAGTTCCTCGGTGGAGAACGGGAAGTCCGGCGCGATGTCGCGGGGACTGGCATTGCGCCACTTGCCGTACGGCGAGAGGATCGCCGCCAGCAGTTCTACGTCGGTTGTTTCGAAGCCGAGGCCGGTGGCATTGGCGTAGGCGAGCGATCTGGCGATGTTCAGGCCGATGTGACGGGCGCACCACGCATCGGCGAATCCAACATCGAGCAGATGTGAACTCAGCCCGAGCTGTAGCACAATTCCGATCTGATAGAGCCTGTCGGTCGGATGCCGCACAATCCCTTTCTCTATGCCGAGAAAGAAGCCCTCGGCGTTATGATAGCGGAAGCGGCTGAGGTTCCGCCCCGCCTTGGTGCGAGCAAGGGCCGGCGGTTGATTGGCATACTGGTCGTGAAGCTTCGCCAAGCCCTCGGCCCAGGTCGATGCGGCCGGGGCGGCAAGCGCGGCAACCGGGACGCCCGTCAATGCGCTAAGCAGCGCGCGGCGTGATGTGGGGCCAACCATATGCACCTTCCGTTCCGCATCCTGGGCGGATGAAGCGGATGCGACGGAGCGGATGCGGCACGATCCCGTAGCTCCCGCGCGATTCGCGATGCCGGAATCGCCGCAGGCCGATTTGCTCGATGCCCTTGCAGCAATATACGCCACCGTTTATCGAATAAACGATGTCGTATATTCAAATAAACGGTTGCGTCAACCTGTTTGGCTTGGAGTTCGCAGACATGGCCGATAGCCAAGAGGCGATGGGACGCCCACCGCTTGGAATGAAGCCGACGACGGTCAGGCTATCGGCTGAGACGATCAGCCGAATCGCAGCGCTGGTGGGCAATCGGCGGGTTGCGCTGTTCATTCGCGAAGCGGTCGAAAACGAGTTGCAGCGCCGGGAAAATCCTGAACCGCCAAAGGGCTGACTCGCCTTCCGTCGGTGCCGCTCGCGAGTCGGCACCCGGGGGCGGCGAGGATAGCGCCAAATCCGTGCTGGCACGGTCGATTTGCTCGTACCGGGACGACATGGGAAAATTTCTTTTCACCGCCCTCGGACGACAGGGGCCGCCACGGGACGCCAGAGTCCGCCACCGCACACCGGCACCGTTTTCGGCACTCTTGCACTTCGTCCCAACGCTATCGATCCTGTCCCGGGGAGCTTCGCTAAACCCGAGTATGGAAGTATAGCCCATGTCCAACACCGAAAGGATTATTCGTCTCAAGACCGTCCTCGCTCGCACCGGGCTTTCCCGCACAACCCTCTATCGAAAGATGGGTGAGGGCACCTTTCCCCGGCAGGTCAAGATCGGCATTCACGGCGCCGGCTGGCACGAGTCCGCCATCAACCGCTGGATCGCCGATCCGATGGCCTATCGAGGCGATAGCGCAGAATGATGTCTGCTACCGCGCTCTCCCGGGGCGAGAGCGCGGCTAAGACCTCGGCCTAGTGAAGGCGGCTTCGCGCACTAACTACGGACATTCAGCGACCGCCCTTGCGGCGGTTGTCCTCCAAGCAGAGCATCTGACAGTTGGCAGCGGTCGTCTTGCCGCCTGCGTGCCAAGGCGTAATGTGGTCGGCCTCCATGCCTTCTATCTCATAATTCTTCTTGCAGTCGGGGCAGATGCCCTTTTGGCGCTCGTACGCCTCACGCCGCATCGCAGGGCTGAACGTACGGATGCTCAGATGCTTCTCTTTGCCGTCGAGCAGGTAAGAGTAGATACCTCGCTTCCGCTCCACGTCCTCATCGAGCATCAGGCGCGTGACTTCCTCCTCCAGCTTCTTGGAGTCGTAGGGCACGCTCTTGAACTGGTTGTAGAGTTCACCCCAGGGAACGCCCTTCATCTCCTTGCGGTAGTGCGGAAACGTCGTCTGCACCCAGGCAATCACCGCCTGAAAATAGAGCCATAGCTCGTTGGCGTTCGGATCGTGCTGATGCCTGGCCATGTAGCCTTCGACATCAGCGTCGTTGATCCAGTCGATGGCCGTTTCGAGGTAGGCCTGCCGGTTCAGTTCGCCATTGATGTATTTGCTGCCAAGGCCGTATGCCGCGCAGCCGTTCTTGCTGAAGTACCGCTTGGCGTCAGTGACCCACGATCCGGCATACACCGCGTTGCGGAGTTCCTGGTTGGTCAGCTGAACGCCTGCGATGTTGATGGTCTGGAACCAGTCCAACTTCTCGCTGTCTGTGCCGCTGCACTGATACACCATCAACTCGTAGGCGAGGACCTTAGCCTTCTCGTCGGGCTGGAGATTGTAGAAGTAGCGGCCCTTGAAAGAGAACTCGCCATTGACGTACTGGCAGATGGAGATGGTGCGCTGTTGGCCGTCGATGACCTCGAACCCCCCATCCTCGCGGACCGCCCAATACATGACGTTCAGGGGAAAGCCCTTGAACACCGTCTCGATCACGGCGTCACGTTGCTTGTCCTTGTAGATGAACTCGCGCTGGTAGGGCGGACGAATGTCTAGCTGCCCGCCGAAGCCGACCACGCCATTCTCGGCGTTGTCCTCATAGTCGGCCGTCAGGTCGCCGATCGTGATCCGCTCCAACTCGATCTTCATAGCCGCTTGTTCCTAATCACGAGCCGGTCGTACATCCGCCGGTAGGTGCCATCCCCGTTGGGAAGATAGAAACGCGGCCCACCCTGTGCAAAGCTGCCCTTCTCGGCGATGCTGGACATGGGCACGCCTAGCTCACGGCTGTTGCCGATAATCTCGAACTGGTCGGGGTTGTATTTGTCCAAGAAGGTGATGGGCACGCCCATCGCGCCTTTGTAATCGGCGGGTATGTGCTCCGTGCGGCCAACCTCGATCCCGTCGAAGTTGGCGTAGGTCGGATACTCCTCAGGTGTGTAGGTCTTGTAGAGCACCATGTCCTCATGGCGCTTAGAGATGTCGAGGTTGGTGAACCAGCAGGCGTTGCCCAAGCTGCGCCACGGGTTGCCCTCCTCGTCTACCCAGTAGCGCGTCTCGCGCGGCGGGTAGGAGTCCGGCACCCTGAACTTCATGTCGCCGTTGTTATGCCCCAGCCAGAGCTTGTTCTCCATGATGAGCCGGAACACCTCCTTGTAGGTGATGGCGTTCTGGTTGCCGACGAGGAGGAACTTCTTGTCATGCTTGTTCAGGAGGGTGACGAACTCGCGGAACAGCGAGAACGGCGGATTGGTGACGACGATGTCCGCCTGCTTGAGCAGTTCAATACTTTCTGGGCTACGAAAGTCACCGTCGCCCTTAAGCGGTTGAACACCGATCTCGCTAGGATCGGGCACCATGTTGCGGTTCTTGTCCCCGCTGTATTCGAGGAAAACCGCTTGCTCGGAATTGTTGCGGCTGAAAAGGTCGGCGTCCTGATTTTTGTAGCAGGTAGCTATGAGGCGCTTGAGACCTAACTCCTCGAGCGAGTAGCTGAAATAGTGGAAGAAGTTGCTGACGCGGGGGTCGTCGCAGTTGCAGTAGACAACCTTGCCCTTAAAGTGCTTCTTGTAGTGCCGCAGTTCGCGCTCAATGTCGGGCAACTGGGTGTAGAACTCGTCTTCCTTGGCCTTCTTCGCGTCTGCGAGATTACTATTCAGGCTTTTACTCGCCACGCCGGTCTCCGTCGCTGGTCGCAACCAGCCATGTTTAATTCCGGTTTGTTCCTCTCACACCTGATGGGCAGCGGCAAGGAAAGGATCACCGCCGCGACCGGCTAACCCTATGTCAGGTGACGGCGCACCGTCTCGTCATAGCCGTTCAGAAGCCGCGACAACGCTAAGTCGTTGATTAGGCGCATGTCTTCCTGGTTGTGAATGCGCTTTACACGCTGTGGTGTAGGGGCGCCGGCTGTTTGCTTCCACAAATCGGGACGGCACACATGTCCGCTTTTATCAGCGTTCCTCGCAACCGTATGGCGCAGTTGCGAGATTCGATCAGGTGAACAAATTTATATAACATGGGAGCGTGCAAAGGTGAGCTGAACGCCCACTTGTAGCCTCTTAGCGGCTCGCGGAGCCAATGTCCGCTTCGCACGATCTGGCCCCCGGAAGCTGCCAGGCTGCAACCGGCCGAGTTCAAGACCTAGGCCGGTCGACTACAGGCGCCTTCGTGCTTTTCCAAACTTGCCCTTGAGCACCTTCGCGCCATCCCGGAGGAAGTCGAGATGGTCGGACCAGTGCTGCATCATCTTGACGCGCTCGTCCCAATATTCGCCGCGCGTGTATGCACGGCGCACCGCGTTGTTGTCGCAGTGGGCAAGCTGCCGCTCGATCGCGTCGGGATGCCATAACCCCATCTCGTTGAGCAGCGTTGCCGCCATGGCTCGGAAGCCGTGACCGGTCATCTCGTCCTGCGCGAAGCCCATGCGGCGCAGCGCCGCGTTGATCGTGTTCTCGGACATCGGCCGATCGACCGAGCGCAGCGAGGGGAACAGGAAGCGGCTATAGTCCGCATCATGTTCGATGGTTTCTAGGATGGCGAGCGCTTGGCGGGAGAGGGGGATGGTATGCGCCCGCCGCATCTTGGTCTTGTGCGGCGGGATCGTCCAAAGCGCCTTGTCGAAATCGAAGTCGCTCCATTCGGCATGACGCAGCTCGCCAGGGCGGACAAACACATGGGGAAGCAGCCGAAGTGCTACTTTGGTGTTGGGATGTCCTTCGAACGCCTCGATGGCGCGGAGCAAGCCGCCTGCTTCCTTGGGGCTGGTGATTGCGGCGCGGTGGATCGGTTTAGGGGCGATCAGCGCACCGCGTAGATCGGCGGCAACGTCGCGCTCGGCGCGGGCCGTGGCGATAGCATAGCGGAAGACTTGGCTGCATGTGCTGCGCAGCCGCTTGGCCGTCTCATATTTGCCTTTGCCCTCCATCTTGCGGAGCATGATCAGCAGCTCCTGCGCGGAGATCGTGGCGATGGGGCGCTTGCCGATCGACTCGTTGATGAAGTCCAGCAGCCACCGCAGCTTCTTCATGGTGACAGCCGAACGGCCTTCCTTCTCAGCCTTGGTCAGCCATTCATCGGCGACAGCCTTGAAGCTGTTGGACGCTGCCACGGTCGCTGCGATGCGCTCCAGCTTGATCTGCTCGGCCGGATCGTCGCCCCGCGCCAGCACCTTGCGCGCCGCGTCGCGGCGCTCGCGGGCGTCGGCAAGGCTCGTGTCGGGCCAGGTGCCGAACGCCAGTGTCTTCTGCTTGCCGAGATGGCGATAGTTCATCCGCCAGCAGCGCCCGCCCGAGGGCGTCACCAGCAGATAAAGGCCGTCGCTGTCGGCGAGCTTGTAGGGCTTGGCGCGACTCTTGGCGCTCTTGATCGCGAGGGCGGTGAGGGCCATGATGGTATCTCCCGATCCGGGACCGGCGAGCTACCATCGAACATACCATCAAAATGCTGGTATCTGGTGGTATCCAGCTGATCCGATTGGGATGCTTATACCACAGAAAATCCGCAGAAAACAGCCATTTATGGCATCTTCTGGCACCCTCTGGGAGGGCTTGTTGGTGACCCCTACGGGAATCGAACCCGTGTTTCAGCCGTGAAAGGGCCGCGTCCTAACCGCTAGACGAAGGGGCCATGCAGCGAGCGCGCGGACTAGGCAAAGCACGCCACCGGGTCAAGTGGCGTTCTTCACGGCGCGCCGCCCCGCTCAGAACACGCCGATGTCGCTCGCGGCGAGCACCGTGCCCGCGCCGAGCACGGCGACCAGCGCGGCCGCGCCGCCGCCATTGCCGTCGGCGTCGTACCATAGCGAACCGGTCACCTGGTCGTAGATCAGCCGGTCGTCGGCATCCTGCGCGCTGGTGCCGAGATGGAACGCGTTCGCCGGCAGCGCGCCGGGGGTGAGACCCGCGAACGCCGCATCGTCGAAGCGCAGCCCGTCGGTTCCCGAGACGAAGTCGAGGATCGTGTCGGCCTGCCCGGCCCCCGGCGCGGTGGTGAAGGTGAACCAGTCGGCGCCCGCGCCGCCGGTGAGCGTGTCCGCGCCGTTGCCGCCGGCGAGCGAATCGCTCCCGTCCCCGCCGCGCAGCGCGGTCGAGC